>JBIKRQ010000315.1:0-7566 GCA_044349155.1 Myxococcota bacterium | reverse complement strand
GACGACGAACACCTCATTTCTCGTCGAGAACCGACTGCCGACTTTTTCAGCAACCTGCTAGCAGTCGCCGTGCTGCGCGAAACCTGCTCGTTTCAGCAACGTCACGCACGCCGTCGACGACGAAGCACGAACGCGAGCAAGGGCAACAGCGGCATGTCTGAACGTTGCGCACACGACGGTGCCGTGCCCGCGTCGCCGCTGTCGTCTTCGCTGTCGTCGAGCGGGCAGGGCGCGCCGCAGTCGATCTCGTCGGCGGCGGTGCAGGTGCAATCGCAGATGCCGTCGCCCCAGCGCTCGGGATCGCAGCTCCAATCGGCGGGGGCTTCCACCGTTGGTGCTGCGAGCAGGAGCGCGAGGACGACGACGTGCATGGTTCAGCGCGGTGGCGTGTTGCCGGTGTAGCGGTCGATCCAGCTGAGCACTTCGGTGTGCCAACGCTGGCTGTTTTGCGGCTTGAGCACCCAGTGGTTCTCGTCGGGGAACCACAACAGGCGCGCGGGCACGTTGCGACGGCGCAGGGCCGTAAACGTGCTCATGCCCTGCGTGTCGACGACGCGGAAGTCTTGCGCGCCGTGCACAACGAGCGTGGGCGTCTTCCAGTTCTTCACGAAGTCGATCGGGTTGTGCTTCGCGTAGGCCTCGGGGTTCTCCCAGGGCGTGCCGTGCTCGTACTCGGGGAACCAGAGTTCCTCGGTGTCGAAGTAGGCCATGCGCTCGTCGAGGTTGCCGTCGTGGCAGACGAGGGCCTTGAAGCGATCGGTGTGGCCGTTGATCCAGTTGATCATGAAGCCGCCGTACGACGCACCAAGTGCTGCGACACGCTTGCCGTCGAGGAACGGGTACTTCTCGAGTGCTGCGTCGAGGCCCTTCATCAGGTCTTCGTACGGAGCACCACCCCAATCGCCGCTGATCGAATCGGTGAATGCCTGGCCGTACCCAGTGCTGCCGTGGAAGTCGATGAAGACGACGGCGTAGCCGTGGCCCGCGTAGGTTTGCGGGTGCCAGCGGTAGTGGAAGTGGTCGCCGAAGCTGCCCTGTGGGCCACCGTGGATGAGGAAGGCCACCGGCACTTTCCCCGCCGTGTAGTTCGCCGGCTTCATCACGTAGCCGTGCACCGTTTCGCCCTTGGCGCCGGGGAACGAGAACTGCTCGTAGCTGCCCCAGGCGATCTTGCTGACGCGTGCGGCGTTGAGCTTCGTGAGCTGCTGCACGTCGGTGCCGTCGACGTTCATCGAGAACAGTTCAGCAGGCGTGGACAGCGTGTCTTTCGAGAAGACGATGCGGCCACCAGCAACGATCGGCGACGTGTTCGTGCCCTTCTCGACGAGCAGGCGCTCTTTGCCCGTGGCGACGTCGACGGAGAACAGCGCGTGATTGCCGATGTGGTCGGCGTCGGTGAAGATCGTTTTGCCGTCTTTGGAAAATTCGATCGTGCCCGGCGAGCGGTCCCACGCTTCGGTCACCACGCGCGTCTGCTTGGTTTTGACGTCGTAGATCGAGATGCGCGTGCGATCGCTTTCGAACTTCGGCCGCGCCATCGCGAGGTAGGCGATGCTGTTGCCGTCGGGCGAGAACTTCGGATTCGCGTCGTACGCCAGGTTCGCGGCGGTGAGGTTCTTCGGCGCGCGCGCACCGTCGACGTCGACGAGCCAGATGTCGGAGTTGGTCGACCACGCCGCTTCACGGCCCGCGAGCTTCATCGCGAAAGCGACGCTCTTGCCGTCGGGGGCGATCGAGGTTTGCTCCATGCCGCCAAACGGGCCCTCGGGGGCATCAGCGTCGAGGCCACGCAGCAGATCGATGGGGGCTGCTTCGGCGTTCCAGACGAACAGGTGCGAGCGCTTGCCGTCTTCCCAGCTGTCCCAGTGGCGGAACATCAGCTCGTCGTAGACGCGGGCCTTCGACTTCGACTCTTCCCACGCCTTGTCGCGCGCGGCGGTCTGCTCGAGGGTGGTGGCGTCGATGTACACGTCGAGGGCGAGCAGCAAACGCTTGCCGTCGGGGAAGACATCGAAGCCGTTGACGTCAATGGGCAGCTTCGTGACCTGAAACGCTTCGCCGCCGTACAGCGAAATGCCCCACACCTGCTGCGAGCCGCTACGCGTCGACAGGAAGTAGACGATGCGGCCATCGGGCGAGAAGCGCGCGCTGTTGTCGTTGTCGGGCGTGCTCGTCATGCGCCAGGGCTCGCCGCCGGCGGTGCGGGCCATCCACACGTCGGTGCGGCCACGGTTGGCGGCGATGTCGGTGTCGCGCACGGTGAACGCGAGCAGCTTGCCATCAGGCGAAGCCACCGGCTCGCTGATGCGCTGCATGGCCAACATGTCGTCGACAGTGAGGCCCTTTGGGCCCGCCGGCTTTTTCTCAGCAGCGGCGGACGTCGCAAGGCTTGCGGCAAGAAGGAGAGGCAGGATGAGCAACATGCACCCTGCCTACGTCGTCGCGACGCCGAGGAAAAGACGCGCGACGCCCGATACGTTCAAAACAAGCTGAGCTGCCGACGACGTGGATCGGCGGCAGGCGCCTCGGTGGGTTTTGCTTCGGCAACCACCACTGCCGCCTCGACGACGGCAGCAGCCTCGACGACGGCAGCAGCTTCGACGACGGGAGCAGCTTCGACGACGGGAGCAGCTTCGACGACGGGAGCAGCCTCGACGGCGCAAGCAGCCTCGACGACACCGGCGTCGACGACGGGAGCAGCCTCGACGGCAGCGGACTCAACGAACGGTGCCGCAGCGACGACGGGCGCGAGCGCCGCGGTGGCCTCAGCGAGGATCTTCGCGAACGTGGCCTCGTCGATCACCGCGACCGCCGCACCTTCGGCGATCAGCTTCTCGGCGGCCTTCTGCTTCGTCGACGGTGCACCTTTGCCGTTGCCGACGACGAGGTGCGTCAACGATCGCGTCACCGACGATGGCGTTTGCGCGCCGAGTGCTCGCACCTTCGCCTCCGCACTCGCGCGATCGAGCGAGAGCGCGCCGGTGAACACAAAGCTCTTGCCCGACAGCGGCTTGCCCACTGACGACGTCGGCTGCGCCCCGTTCAGGGTGATGTGGGTGAGCAGCGCGTCGATGAGTGCCGCGTTGTCGCGCAGGCCGTCGATGATCGCGTTGGCGCTCGTTTCGCCAAAGCCCTTCAGCATCGACAACTCGCTGCGCGTCACCGCACGCAAACGCGCCAGGGTGCCGTAGCGCTCGGCCAGTTGGCGCGCGACGGTCTTGCCGAGGCCTTCGATGCCCAGGCCCCGCAACACCACGTCGACGTCGAGCTGGCGGGTCTTGTCGATTTCGGTGAGCAGTTTGTCGGCGAGCGTGGGCCCAAGCCGGTCGAGCGACCACAGCTGCTTCGGCGTGAGCGTGTAGAGGTCGGCCGGCGACTTCACGAGGCCGCTTTCGATCAGCTGCTCAGCAACCGACTCGCCAAGGCCGATGATGTCGGCGTTCTTGCCCCAGTGGATCAGGCGACCGACGCGCGCGGCGACGCAGTTGCCCGGGTCGCTGCACATCAAGAAGTCGCCCTCGCTCACGACCGCAGCGCCACACGAGGGACACAGTTGCGGAATCGTGACCGCAGTGGTGCCTGCCGCGAGCACGCGCTCGACGTGGGGAATCACACCGCCACGACGCACCATCGCCAGGCGCGCGCCGATGGTGAGCCCGAGTTTGTCGAGGAAGCCGCGGTGGTGAAGCGTGGCACGCGTGACCGTCACGCCCGAGAGTTCAACGGGATCGACGATGGCGACGGGCGTGATCGTACCCGTGCGCGCCACCTGCCACTGCACATCGCGCAGCACGCTTTCGCCTTCTTCGCCTTGAAACTTCCAGGCGATCGCAAAGCGCGGATGGTGGCTGGTGGCGCCAAGGCGGTCGGCCTCGTCCATGTCGTCGACCATGAGCACGACGCCATCGGTTTCGTACGGCAGCTCAGCGCGTTTCTCGGCGAGCGTGTCGACGGCGACCTTCGCCAACTGCTTGGGCGCTACGGCCTGCGGAATGGGCACGAAGCCAAGCCCCGCCAACATCGCGAGCTTCTCGCGGTGCGTGCTGCACGACGTGCCGCGCAGGTCGTAGGCGAGAAACGACAACCCGATCGCGCGGGTCTTGTTCGGATCCTTCTGGCGCAGGGCACCGGCCGCCCCGTTGCGCGGGTTCTTTGGGCCCTCTTCGGCGTCGAGGAGTGCCGCCTTCTTCAACTCTTCGAAGCGGCGCAACGAGAGGTACACCTCGCCGCGCACCTCGAGGGGACCAGCGGCGACACGCTTGGGCAGGTCGGCGATCATGCGCACGTTGGCGGTGACGTTTTCGCCCACCTCGCCGTCGCCACGCGTTGCCGCGAGCACCAGGTGGCCTTCGTCGTTGTAGTGCAGCACGCACGCAAGCCCGTCGATCTTGGGCATCGCGACGATGTCGCCGACGAAGTCGCGGGTCCACGCCACGAGCGTGTCGTCGTCGTAGCACTTGTCGAGCGAACGCATCGGGTGCTGGTGGCGCACTGAGCGCTCACCTTCGGCGCGCGGGCCCAGATGCGTGAGGGCGGCGCTGTCGGGCTTGAGGGCCGCGAGCTTGCGCGTGAGCGCGTCGAAAGCCTGGTCGCTGATCTCGGGGGCAGCCTCGACCCAGTACTTGTCGTTGTGACGACGGACTTCCGCTTCGAGCCGGGCAATCTCGTCGCTGACGTCTGCACTCACGTTGGCGCTGGCGGCTTCGCTTTCGCTGTTGTCGTTTGCTACCTCGTCGTCGTTTTCATCGCCCACGAAAGCGGCATCGGCCTCGTGTTCGTCGTCGTCGAATGCTTCGTTGTCGTCTTCATCGTCGTCAAATGGCGGGTCTTCGTCGTCGTCGACCACCGCGGCGCGGGGTGTGGTGACGTTGAAGAAGTCGACGTTCGCGGGCAGCTCGCGATCGCCGCCAACACGCGCCGCGTAGAGCTCGTCAGCGAGGACGATCAGGTCGGCAGACCGCTCCACCCGCGACGCCAACGGACTGTTCAAGCCCGAGAGCCCATGCAGCGTGCCCGCGAAGGAGCCGGCGATGCAGGCGATGGAGTCGGAGTCGCCCGACGACGTTGCACCTCGACGAATGGCCTCGCTGAAGTCGCCCTTCGCCTTGAGAAAACACCACAGTGCGGTGACCACCGCCTCTTCGCCAATCCACGCCCCACCCAGCAGCGCGCACACGTCTTCGTGCTCGTCGTCGAGGACGATCTGCAAGCGATCGAGTCGCTCCAGCTGCTCGCGGTTGCCGATCTCGCGCGCCGCGTTGGGCTCGCAGCCAAGCGAGATGAGCAGCTCGGCGTCGACGCGCTCGACCATCGCGCGCGTGTAGTCGAGCAGCCCCGCGGTGCCCTTGCCACGTGCCAACCACGCAACGGGGGCGGCCGCAGCCACCGACGACGCAATGCCCGTGGGGTGGCTGTGCGTGAGCACGCTCTGTGCGGCGGCGAGCTGCAGGAGCAGGTCGTCGTCGTCGAAGGCGTACAAGCCAATCGGTGCCGCGCGCATGGCGGCCCCGCAGCCTTTGCTGCCCTTCACACCCGCGTCGCGCCACGAGGCACCCTGGGCGAAATGGCGGCAGCCCGCGAGGCACGTGCCCCCCGGTGCGCGGTTGTTCGTTGGGTGCCGCGACCAGGCGACGAACTCCTGGCCGAGCAGCGTCATCAACGCATCGAGGGGCTGCTTGCCGGCGCGGGCGAGGGCGCGCGCGACGCTGATCGTCATCTGCGTGTCGTCGGTGAACGTGCCCGCAGGATGGTGGCCGCTGCTGTCGAAGTCGGTGATGCCGGCAGCACCGTAGCGTTGCTTGATGCGCGCCACCGACGAGATGAACTCGGTGGGATGCCCCAGCGCGTCGCCAACAGCGAGACCCACCATGCAGCCGCGAAAGCGATCGACGAGCTCAACCATGGCGCACTGAAACCCGAGAAAACGAAAACGGCAACCCCGCGGGGCGGTGCCGATTCTTTCAAGATTTCAAAGGGTTGCGGGCATCAGGCGCTGGTGAGCAGCGCGTCGAGGGCAGCGCGCAAGCGATCGCCTTTGCTGCGGTCGACCATTTGCACCCACGCGATCCGTCCGCGCAGTTGCGCGACAAACGCACCGGTCTCGGGCAGCGCACCGTCGACGGGACGCCGCTGGGCCGCGAGACCATCGCGTTGAGCACCGTGCAAAATCGCGCGCAGCTGACGAACTTCGTGACGCGCCACCGCAGGGCGATCGTTGACGACGACGCCAGTGACTTCTTGCCGGCTGCCACGGCGCATCACCCGGGTCTTGTCTTCGTTGATGGTCAGCCCCTCGTCGCTCACCACACTGCGCACGCGCCACAACAACGTGGCGACATCGACCGTGTTCGACGACGAGAACGTGAGGTCGTCGGCGTAGCGCGTGTACGAAAAGCCGAGGGCGGTGCTGATGCCGGTGAGCCGCAGATCGAGGCGACGACACAGCAGGTTGGTGAGCGCTGGCGACGTGCAGGCACCCTGCGGCAACTGCCGCGCACCCATCGCGACGTGCACGCGCTTGCCGTCGACACTCACCGGCACGCGCGGCGGCTCAGTGCACAGCAGGGCCAGCACCGTCGACACCGCACCGCTGTAGCCGAGGCTGTGAAACACGCCGCGCACACGCACAAACGAAATGCTCGGAAAGAAGTCGGCGAGGTCGAGGTTGACGACGACGGCGCGGCCCACGTGCGGCAGCGCATTGCTCACAACATTGCGCGTGGCGACGAAGCCATGGGCTGCGGGCGAGAGGTGCTCAGCGTCGGCGACGCGCTGCAAAATGTTGGCGAACACCCACTGCTGCGCGCGCTTCAACTGCGGCTTGGGGGCCGAGATGTGACGACGACCGCCCGACTTCTTCGCGAACGAGAAGCGGTGGTAGTGCACGAGCGTTGCCGTGGCGCGGTGGTAGGTGAGCCAGCGCAAAACGGGCAGCGTGACGTCGAGCAAGCGCGCCACGTCGTTTGCTGTGCGCATCAGCGGCAGGCCGGCCGCGAGCAGTTTGCCGTCGTCGCTTTCGGTGTCTTGCAGGCCGCCAGACACGCCCACACCGGCGTGCACCAACGTGGACGCCCGTTGCGCCACCCAGGCCTGACGACGCAGACGGGCCGCCTCGGCGCGCGCAGCGAGCCCCTGCGTACGCTTGGCGCGGCTTTCTTCGATGCGGCGAGCGCGCTCCTTGGCGAGGGCGGCGTCGAGCTCGGCGGGGCTGAGCTTCACCTGGGCGAGCAGCGACCCACGCTCAGCGTCGAGGGTGCGCCGTTCAGCAGCCTCGTCGACGGGATCCTCGGGGAGGCCAGCGGCCTTTGGCCAAAAGCCGTGCACCCGCATGCGCGCGATGACGTTGTGGTCCGGCGCGCGCAGCACACGCTCGCGGATCTGCTGGGCCTTTTTGTCGTCGTCAGCAGTCATGGCGGTGTCTGGGAGAGGGGGAGGGGACGGAGGCAGCGAGGGACACGACGACGACGTCGGTGATGACGAACGACCTCGGACGTGACCGTTCCACGGATAGCGATCGCGCACTGGGCCGATGGCCCGCGGATTGCGGCGCAATCAAACCAGCGCGGG
>JBIKRQ010000314.1:0-7572 GCA_044349155.1 Myxococcota bacterium | reverse complement strand
GTACCTGGCGGCCGACATCGCCACGGCGGGCAACATCCGCTACGCCCCCGTCGGCGGGAACCAGGCGTTCTTCGAGAAGTACGCCAACGAACTCGTCGTCATCAACGGCATCGACAGCTCGACCAACGGCCACGACTCGGGCTCGCGCCACACCTGGAGTGGCCGGTTGTCAGAAGGCTTCCCCTCGTTCGGCGCCCTCGTCGCCAGCGTGAAGAGCCGCGCCTCGCCGATGGCGTACCTGTCCAACGGTGGCTTCGACTTCACCGCCGGTCTGGTGGCTCCCACGCGTTCGGCCAGCACGAACCCGCTGGCGCGTTTGGCGTTCCCGAACCGCTCCGACCCGAACAACGCGGGCAGCACCTTCCACTCGCTGTCCACCGAAGACCGCATCCGCGAGGCCCAGCGCGCGCGTCTGCGTCGTCTGCGCGAGAAGGAGACCCTGCCGGCCTACGGCGCCTCCTACGGTCTGCTGTTTTCGGCGCGCACAGGCGAGGCCGAGGTGCAAAACCTGACGGCCCATCTGCCGGCGAACCTCGACCAGTCGAACAACCCGCTTCGGCGTCAGGCCCAGGTGGCGTTGGCGGCGTACAAGGCGGGGCTCACCGTGGCGGTGAACCTGAACGTCGGCGGCTTCGACACCCACAGCAACCACGACCAGAACCAGATCCCAGCGCTGCAGCGGCTGCTCGAGGGCATCGACTTCTTCATGGTCGAGGCCGAGCGCCAGGGGGTGCGTGATCGCGTGGTCCTCGTCGTCGGCTCCGACTTCGGTCGCACGCCCGGCTACAACGACGGCAACGGCAAAGACCACTGGTCGATCACCAGCATGATGGCGATGGGCGCTGGCATCCGCGGCAACCGCGTTGTGGGCGGGAGCGACGATCGCCACCGCGCGCTCAAGGTGAACCCCACCACGCTGCTGCCCGACGACAGCGGCATCGTGCTGCGCCCCGAGCACGTCCACCACGCGCTGCGTCGCCTGGCGGGCATCGATCAGGACGACATCATCCTGAAGCAGTTCCCCCTGGCCACCGACGAGCTCGCGGTCTTGTGAAGCGCCACAGCTGCTAACGGTTCACGCGGGCGCCCACCGAGGCGCCCGTTCTTTGAGACTTTGAACAGCGAAAACGAGGTTGAAGGTGCGCGTGTTGAGCGTGGGACGGCAGTTGTTTGCGGCCGTCGTGGGCGTGTGCGGTGTGATCGCGTTCGCGGCTTGCCCGCCCGCCAGCGAAGGTGCGGGTGAAGGCGAAGGAGAAGGCGAGGGAGAAGGAGAGGGCGAAGGCGAAGGCGAAGGCGAACCGGGCTGCACGCCCTGCGGCGAGGTCACCCTCGACGGCGAGTGCCAGGCCGCCGAAGCGGTCTTCTGCGTCGACGAATGCCTGGTGCGCCTGGATTGTGCGGCGGTCGGCACCGGTGGCAGCTGCGAGGTCTACGCCGACTGGGGCGCGTGGTGCGCGTTTCCGACGGGCAGCCCGTGCGTGTACGACGGCGTCGGCGCTGAACCTGAAGCGCTGGTCGCGTTCGCCTGCGTCGACGATGCGGCCGCCTGCATCGACAACGTCTGCGTCGCCGACGTGGGGGCCTGCACGGTGTTGCCCGCCGCGACGCCGTCGTGCGCCACCAGCGATGTGCTGTCGTCGGAGTGCATGCCCTGGGGCCAGCACACCGGCACCGCCTGCGCCGATGGCGATGTTTGCGACGCGGCCCGTTGCATCACGCCGGCGCCGCCATCGGAAGGCGAGGGCGAAGGCGAAGGAGAAGGAGAAGGAGAAGGAGAAGGCGAGGGCGAAGGCGAGGGCGAAGGCTGACGTCAGCGAGTCCGAGGGCTCGATCACACGAGCGGGGGCGCAGGCTCCCGCTTTTTGCTTTGACGCTGTTGCTGCGAGGTCAAAAATCAACCGTACAAAAGCAAAAGCCACAGACCGAAGTCTGTGGCTTTTGGTTTGGCGCGCCCGGAGCGATTCGAACGCCCGACCCTCAGATTCGTAGTCTGATGCTCTATCCAGCTGAGCTACGGGCGCCAAACAAGAAGACGATAGGTTTTGCAAACGAAAAACCACAAACCGAAGCTTGTGGTTTTTGACTGGCGCGCCCGGAGCGATTCGAACGCCCGACCCTCAGATTCGTAGTCTGATGCTCTATCCAGCTGAGCTACGGGCGCCAGTTGTGCGCTGCTTGTGCCTGAAGTCCGCTGCAGCGTCAAGCGTGAACTCTGTGTTTTCTACTCGGCGAGCGAAAAAACCACCGGCACCGCGATGGGCTGCACCTTCTCGGCGAGCGCGCTGACGACGAAGGCGCCAGCAGCCGTGCTCGCGGCGACCAGGCCGATCGCACCAAACGGGTCGGCGAGGTGGGCGGTGTCGGGAGAGCGTGAGGCGATCAACGCGCCCGCCACCATCGCGCCACTCAGGCCCAGGCCGACGTGGGCTGCGGCAGTCGACCAGCCCTGGATGGCGTTGAGGGCGTCGGCGGTGTTGTCCATGGCTGAGAGATCGCGCTTGTTGACGCCGAGGACCTCAGCACCGTAGCGCCGCGTGCGCAGCTTCATGTCGGTGCTTCGTTCGCTGGCGCGCCAGATCGGACCCACCACGGGCAGCACATGGGACCACGAAAATGGCGCCTTGCTGCCGGCGACCGTGGCCATCAAACCGAAGCCACCAGTGACGCCGCCCACGCCGGGCTGGATACCCTGCGACGGCATGGCTGCGGCCGCGGTGTCGGCGTCGGTTTCGCGCACGAGCAGGTTGTAGACGCCGACGAACAAGAGGTCGCCCACACCGTCGCGCGCGGCTTTGAGGGCGGTGTACGTGGCGGCGGTGACGGCGATGCTGCCGGCGACGACGACGGTGACCGGCACGCCGCCAATGGCGCTCAAAACGATCGAGCCGCTGGTGGCGCCAACGATGACCGCGATGGTCACCACGACGATCGGCGTGTCGACCGCGGTGGTCCACAGGTTGCGCACCACGAGGGCCAACGCTGGCTCCCAGAAGTGCGAGACGTGGCGCCCGTGGAAGGTGCCGACGTGGTCGACGGCCATGGCGGTGGGCACGATGCACAGCCAGTCGGCCACGGTGCCCACCAGGTCGCCCACGCCGGGGACGATGGTGAGGGGCAGGGCCATAACCTCGCAGGCGTCGAGAGAGCCCTCAGCGGTGCGTGCGAGCTCGCCGTTGAACGGCAGCCACTCGGTGCGGGGGATGCCCGGCGGCACGGGTGGCGGGGGGACTCCGTGTTCTACAGGGGGTTGTGCGGGCGGCGCGTGGGCCTGCGCGGACGCAGGCGGTGGGGCTTCGCGCGGCTCGTTGGGGTCTGAGCGGTCGGTCGCGGGCGTGTGGGGGGGCTGCTCGATGCCGGCCGGGAGCGGGTTGGGCGCATCCGACTGCGCTTGTGCGGCCGGCGCGATGAGCAGCAGAAGGAGCAGAAGACGCACCAGAAACATCCGTGTGGGTGATTGTGTTCTCGAAAAAGGGTGGCGGTTCGTCAGGCCGTCCGCTATCGGCCCCCCCGATCGGCGTTCGGCCCCGTTTGAGCTTTGTTCGAACCGGGTGGACGGCACGCCGCAGACCGGGAGAACAGACGTGGCAAAGGCGCTGGTCATCGTTGAGTCACCTGCGAAGGCGAAGACCATCGCCAAGTACCTCGGCAAGGACTTCATCGTCGAGTCGTCGATTGGTCATATCCGCGACTTGCCGTCGTCGGCTGACCAGATCCCCGAGGCGTACAAGAAGAAGCCGTGGGCCCGCACCGGTGTCGACGTCGAAAACGACTTCAACCCGCTCTACATCGTGCCGCCCGAGAAGAAGGCGCAGGTCACCAAGCTCAAGAACCTGCTGGCCGACGCCGACGCGCTGTATCTGGCCACCGACGAAGACCGCGAAGGAGAGGCCATCGCCTGGCACCTGCGCGAGGTGTTGAAGCCCAAGGTGCCCGTGAAGCGCATGGTGTTTCACGAGATCACCGAGCAGGCGATCAAGAAGGCCATCAAGAATCCGCGCGAGATCGACCAGCCCCTCGTCGACGCCCAGGAAGCACGCCGCATCCTCGATCGGCTCTTTGGCTACGAGGTCAGCCCGATCTTGTGGAAGAAGGTGGCGCCGCGCTTGTCGGCGGGTCGTGTGCAGTCGGTGGCGACGCGCTTGATCGTCGAGCGTGAGCGTCTGCGCCGCGCGTTTGTGTCGGGTACCTACTGGTCCATTGGCGCAACGTTGCTGCAGCCGAAGGACAAGGCCGCCCCGCGCGTCGTCGCCGACATGATCGAGCTCGACGGCAAGCGCATTGCCCGCGGCAGCGATTTCGACCCGAACACCGGTGCGCTCGCCGCAGGTGCCAAGGCGTTTTTGCTGAAGGAAGACAAGGCCAAAGCACTGGCTGCGGTGCTTCCGTCGGCGACGTTCACCGTTTCTGACGTGCAGAAGAAGCCGTTCACGCAAAAGCCGGCGCCGCCGTTTACGACGTCGACGATCCAGCAGGAGTCGGCCCGCAAGCTGCGCTTCACCGCGCAACGCACCATGCGCACTGCTCAGCGCTTGTACGAAAACGGCTACATCACCTACATGCGTACCGACTCGACGACGTTGTCGGAGCAGGCGCTCACCGCTGCCCGCACGCAGATCGCCGAAATGTACGGCGACACCTACGTGCCCACCGAGCCGCGCAAGTACGCGACGAAGAGCAAGGGTGCCCAGGAAGCGCACGAAGCGATTCGTCCGGCAGGCGAAACGTTCCGCACGCCCGAGCAGCTCAAGGGCGAGCTCGACGAGGACCAGTTCCGTTTGTACGAGCTCATCTGGAAGCGCACCGTCGCCAGCCAGATGAAGGACGCCACCGGCGAGCGCACCCAGGTTCGCTTCGATGCGCCCACCAAAGAGGGCAAGGCGACGTTTCAGGCGTCGGGCAAGGTCATCCACTTCCCCGGCTTCTTGCGCGCCTACGTCGAGGGCAGCGATGACCCCGATGCCGAGCTCGAGGAGCAGGAGCGCGTGCTGCCCCCGTTGTCGACGGGCGATGCGCTCAACGCCGAAAAGGTCGACGCCGCGGGCCACCAAACGCAGCCGCCCGCGCGCTACACCGAAGCGTCGCTCGTGAAGGAACTCGAAGACCGCGGCATCGGCCGTCCGTCGACGTACGCGAGCATCATCCAGACCATTCAAGACCGCGGCTACGTCTTCAAGAAGGCCACCGCCCTCGTGCCCACGTTCACCGCGTTCGCCGTGGTGAACCTGCTCGAAGTGCACTTCGGTGAACTCGTCGACTACGCGTTCACGGCGACGATGGAAGCCGACCTCGACGCCATCAGCGAAGGCCAGAAGCAGGCAACACCGTGGCTGAAGGCGTTTTACTGGGGCGAGGGCCTCAAGCCGAAAGACACGACCAAGAAGCTTGGCAAGGATGTCAGCCTGCACAAGGTTGGCCTCAAGGCGAAGGTCGACGGCGGCGCTGACGACATCGATCCGCGCGCGATTTGCGAACTGCCGCTGGGCAAGACCGAAGATGGCCAGCTCGTCGCGGCACGTGTGGGTCGCTACGGCCCGTACATCCAGATCGGCGACACGCCGGTGCGCGCCAACATCCCCAACGACACCGCCCCCGACGAACTCACCGTCGAGCGCGCGCTGCAGCTGTTGAAGGATGCGGGACAGGCGAACAAGCCGCTGGGTACCGATCCGGCGACGAAGAAGCCCGTGTACGTGAAGTCGGGGCGCTTTGGGCCCTACGTGCAGTGCGGCGACGTCGAGCTGAACGCGAAGGGCAAGCCCACCGGCGACAAACCGCGCATGGCGAGCCTGTGGCCGGGCATGACGGTGCAAACGCTCACCCTCGACGAAGCGCTGCTCGTGCTGAGCTTCCCGAAGGTGTTGGGCACGCACCCGAAGAACGGTCTCGACGTCACGCTGTACGACGGCAAGTTCGGCCCGTACGTGATGATGGAAGGCGACGGCAGCGACGGCGTGTACGTCAAAGAGACGCGCAGCCTGCCCGACCGCTCGATGCTGTTGACGATGCAGCTCGACGGCGCCCTTGAGCTGCTCTCGCAGCCGCGTGTGCGCGGTGGTCGAGGGGCGGTGGTGCAGCCGCCACTCGCGATGCTGGGCCAGTCGCAGGTCACGGGGCAGCCGATCCAGATCAAGACCGGTCGCTTCGGCGCCTACGTCACCGACGGTGTGGTCAATGCGACCATCCCCTCGGGCAAGGACCCGCTGCGGGTGAGCTTCGACGACGCCCTCGAGTTCATCGCGGCACGCGAAGCCAAGATGCGCGAGCAGGGACTTGATCCACGTCCGCCGGCCAAGGGGGCCAAGAAAGCCCCGGCGAAGAAGGCACCGGCCGAACCGGCAGCGACGAAGAAGGCCCCGGCCAAGAAGGCCGCGAAGAAAGCCCCCGCGAAGAAGGCGGCTCCCGCGAAGCCGGCGCCCAAGGCCGAGCCCGTGAAGGCGGCGGCCACGAAGAAGGCCCCAGCCAAGAAGGCGCCCGCGAAAAAGGCGGCGAAGAAGGCCCCGGCCAAGAAGAATTCATGAAGTTGGCGTGCCGCCAACCTCATGAATATCAATATGAATTCGACCGCAAGCGGTCGAAATGACGGTTCGCCGTTGACGCAAAAAGCCCCTCGATTCGAGGGGCTTTTTCGTATGTGCACGGAAATCATCGGGAATTCCGGTTATGTTGGTGCTTCTGTAGGTGTTGCCTTGCGGCGCACCGCGACCATCTCGGCCACGATCGAGACGGCGATTTCCTCGGGGGTTTCTGCACCGATGTCGAGGCCGGCGGGGCAGCGGAGGCGAGCGATCAGGTCGTCGGTAATGCCCTTGTTGCGGCACCGCTCGCGCGTGAGGGCTGCTTTGCGGGCGCTGCCGACGAGGGCGGCGTAGCGAAACGGCCGGGCCAGCACGCGCTCGGCGAGGCGCTGGTCGACGGCGTGGTCGTGGGTGGCGATCACGACGAAGGCGTCGGTGGAGAAGGGCAGGGCGGCGAAGTCGTCGTCGTGGTCGTAGCTGTTGAAGCGCTCCGCGTGCGGGAAGCGGTCGGTGGTGCACAGGTCGTCGCGGGGATCGACCACGCTGACATCGAAGCCGCTGGCGTGGGCGACGACGGCGAGGGCCTGGGCGGTGTGGCCGGCGCCAAAGACGATGCAGGGGGGGCGCATGCGCAGGCTCTCGATGAAGATGGACATGGTGCCGCCGCAGCACATGCCGAGCATGGTGGTGAGCGGGATCTCGACGAGCTCGGGGCGCGTGCTGGCGATGACCTGCAGCGCGCGTTTGCGGATGTCGTGCTCGACAGCACCGCCGCCGATGGTGTCGATGATGCTGCCGATGTCGGTACCGTCGTCGATGACCACCATCGAAGCGCCCGCTTTGCGCGGCGTTGACCCACGCGTGGCGACGACCGTGCACAGGGCTGCACCTCGACGGGAACGCAAGATGTCGACGAGGACCGCCGGATCAAGCATCGGCGAAGTGTAGAGGCGGAAGGGATGTCGCGCCACGGCCCACGAGCGCTGTAGCGTCGCGCCATGTTCGCTGCGCTGCTGATGCTTGTTGCTGCTTCTGCCGACCTCGACGCGGCGCAAAA
>JBIKRQ010000038.1:0-27292 GCA_044349155.1 Myxococcota bacterium | reverse complement strand
GCTGAGGTTGCGCTTGAGAAGGGTCTCGATGCGCTGTCGATGCGCGATGTCGCGAAGCGGGCTGGCATCTCTCTCGCCGCGCTGCAGTATCATTTTGCAAGCAAAGACGTGCTGATTGCCGCCTTTGTGAACTCGATGATTGAGGAATATCGCAGTAAAATCAGTGCCATCCGCAACGCATGCAACCCAACAGAGGAACTCAGAAACACCGTGGTCTTTGCCGCGCGGCAGACGCTCGATCTCCAGACTGGCGAGATCTTCGCGATGCTCGAGGCCAGGGCCATCCACGACGAAGCGACGGCCCTCGCGCTCGACGGTTTCATGCGGGTCTATCTCGAGATCGTCTGCGACGTCCTGGTGCGCCGGCATCCCCACCTGCCCTTGAAGGATGCGCAACGTGCCGCCACCCACATCGTGGCGATGATCGAGGGCCTGTCGTCCGTTCGCTCGGCTGCGCAGGCCATGGGCTTCAGCGGGGAAGACCTGTGCGATTCCGTGGCGGCGATGGCTGAAGCGACGAGCGCTGGCTTCAATTGATTGGCGGCGACAAACCCCAAAGCGGGTTTCTCTTCGAGGCTCAATGAGGCCGCCGTTCAGGGCGTTGCTGCAGCTGCTGCCGGCTCGGGGACGACGTCTTGCAACTGTGTGACCTGATAGCCACGTGCGCGCAGGGCGTTGAGCAGGCCCGTGGTGCCCACGAGGTGGCCGGCGCCGACGACGACGGCTTCGCTGCCAGAGACCGCAAGCTCGGGCAGGATCTTGTCGAACATGCGGGCGTTGCGCACATCGAAGATGGTGCGGTTGTACTCGCGGATGCGCTCATCGTCGCTCGACGACAGCAGTGTTGCGGCCACACCCGCTTCGTCGCCGTTGCGCCACGGCTTGTACAAACCGTCGACGAGGGCCGTGCGCGTGAGCTCGGGCTGCTGGACCATCTCGACGAACATGTCGGCCTGCAGCTGGTCGGGCGAATCCGCGAACAGCAGCAGCTGCTCGCGCATCGTTTCGAGGGCAACGACGGGAACGCCCGCTCCCTTCGCCGCCTTGATGGCGACGAGGTCGACGGCCTCGCCGGTCCAGCCTTCACCCTTGATGATCTTCTCGGCGGCCGCGAGGGTGAGCACCCACGGGCGCATGCGTTCAACCGCCACCGCCGGGATGCCCAGCGTGGGCGCCGTGGTCGTGATGACCGTGGCTGTTTCAGGGCTGATGTGCTGCGACAGCGCGTCGGGCGGCAGGTAGACGCCGCGCTCGATCATGAAGGCCTGCAGCTGGCTCTGGTCGAGGGTCGTGGCGTCGATCTCGACGAACAACGCGCGGGCTCCGGTGAGTGCTGCATCGACGACGGGCGTGCGCCACACCGTGCCCGCTGGCGTGATGTGCATCGAGCCAAAGAGGTAGGAGGGTTGGTCGAGGCCATTGCCCTCGATCTTCCAGCCGAAGATCGGGCGAGGTGCTGCCGCTGGAGCCGTACTCGTCGATGACGACGTCGTCGCGCACCCGACAGACACAAGCAGGGCGAGCACCAACGCGGATCGAAGCAGGGCCATGACACATCCAGGTGAGCGAGCGTGGTCAGAGGTCGGCGAGGGCGTCGCGCAAGCTGCGGTGGGCGACGAACTGCAACTCACGCGCGGCACGGCTGCCGTCGACGAGGCAGGCGTATTTCAGGTGCACGAGGTCGCGCTCGTCGACGCGCGTGAGCCGCAGGGCACTCAAACGCGTCAGAGCGGTGGCCAACAACGGTGCCGGCAAGGGCCACGCCTTGATGTGCCGTGCCTCGAGAATGCGCGACAGCGGGGCCTGTGTGCTGCCGACGAGGTTGAACACGCCACGCGGACCTGGCTGAAGTGCCAAGGCCACGGCGTCGACGAGGTCGTCTTCGTGCAGCAGCTGCAGCATGGGGTCGAAGCCCATCATGGTGGGCACGTGTTGTTGGCGCAGCAGGCGCGAGGCGAGGTTGTCGAGGTGCGGACCGATGAGGTGCACCGGGCGCAGGATCACCGTCTGCGTCGAGGGCGACTTCCAGAAGAAGCTCTGCACCATCATGTCGACGGCAATCGCATCGGCCATGCGCGGGTGGTGCTGCCCGCCCAACAATGCGGCGTCTTCGGAGAGAAACGCAGCAGATGTGGGCGATGGCCCGTACAACAACGCCGACGACAACACGACGAGGCGGCTGGCGCCCACCTGCTCGACGAGCTTGAGCAACGTGGCGGTGCTCTCGAGCAGCGCACTACCTCGTAGACGCGTGCGCTCGTCGTGCAACGGGCCGATGTGCACGACGTAGTCGGGCTTCTTCTTCTTGATGAGGGTTTGCGCGGCCTTGCGACGAAGATCGACCTCGTGGTGCTCGACGTCTTTGGGGCGATCGGGAAACCCGCGCGTGTCGATGGCCAACACGTCGTAGTGGCGGTGCAGACGACGACACAGCACGCGGCCCAGCGCACTGGCGGCACCGGTGACGAGCACCCGCGGACGCGCCAAGCGAGCAGCACTGCGACGCTCGATCGGTGCTGCCTTCTTGCGCGCTTTTGCCGGTGGCGACGACGACGACGACGCTGACGACGACGTTTTCGGTCCAGCGGTTGGCTTTGGCGGTGTGCGCGCGGCCATCAGAAGAACACCGAGGTGCGGCGGGCGAGGCCGTGATCGACCATGCGCTGCACGGTGTTTTTCACTTTTTTCACCTGGCCAGCGACCACGTCGTCGTCGTCGTCGGCGGCACCGGTGAACAGCATGGGTTCGCCAAACCAGATGCGGTAGCGCGTGGGCAGTGGCAGCGGCAGCATTTGCGGGAAGATCACGGGGGCGGCGGGCAGGCCCAGCAGACGCGCGAGGGGCCGGATGTCGGCGATGGCGGGGGCTTGTTCTTCGGCACCGATGACGGCGAAGGGCACGATCGGCGTGTTCGTGGAGAGCGCCAGGCGCATGAAGCCGTGGCCGAAGTTCGCCAACTGGTAGCGCTGCGCGAAGAGCTTGCTGATGCCACGCACGCCCTCGGGAAACACCATCACGGCCTCTTCGGCCTCGAGCAGGCGCGCGCATGTGCGTGGGTCGCCGACGATCTGGCCCGCGCGCGAGAAGAGCTCGGAGACAAACGGCAGGTCGGCACTCCAACGCTCGACCATGCCGCGCACGAGGCGTGGTTTGGGGGCCTCGGTGAGGACGGTGGTGCCCACCATGGCGGCGTCAAACGGCAACTGCCCCGAGTGGTTGCCGATCAACAAAAAGCGACCGGTGGCGGGGATGTTGTCGGTGCCGTGGGCGTCGACGCGGAAGTAGCGCTCCTTCAACGCGACGAGCAGCGGGGCGATGACCTTGATGATGTCGGGGTCGCAGCCAAAGGGGTCGACGCCGAATTCGTTGAGGTTTTGTCGCGGCAAGGCCTCGATGCGTGCTTTGACCTTGGGGTCGAGCAGGCCTTCAACAACATCGGTGATTGAGCCTCGAAGAGAAAACCGGCCTTGAGGTTTTGTCGCCGAGGCGACTGGTTCTGAGGGGTGGGCGGGGACACTTCCCCGCCAGTCAAATCGCGAGAGCACGCCACGTCGAGCCATGCGCGAGTGCTAGCACTTGTGCCGAGGGTGTGACTACGGCTGCACGCGAAACCACAGCAACAACTCGTCGCCATTTTCGGTGCAGAGCAGGCGACGCGGCCGGGGACTGTCGTCGGAACGGAGCACGTCGGGGACGGAGCGTTCGACGTAGTGGCCATCGCCATCGCGGCCACACACCAACGAGGCGACGACGATGTCGGCTTCGCCCTTGCTTTGCACGTCGATGGCGGCGTGCTCGGTGGTGCCCAACTGGTGCAGTGTGACGTGGCTGGCGAGCAGCTGTGCTTTGGCCTGCTGACGACGGGCGCGTTGGTCGAGGTCGTCGGTGATGCTGGTGGCGACGAGGAAGCCGCCCAAAGCGTCGAGGCGCAGCACGGGGTCGATGCCTTCGGCGGCAGTGGCGATCATCCAGTAGAGGTTGGCCTGCCCGCGCTCGGTGAGAAAATCCGTACCGCGCAACGCGACCAGCAACGGCAGTGCTTCGGTGCGGCGCCCCTGGTCGAGGTACGCGGCGGCCAACGCGAGCATCGCGCCAGCTTCTTGCGACGACTGCGGACGGCGGATGTCGAGGGGCGGCGGGCGGTCGTCGTCGAGAGCGACGGTGGGTGCGGTGCCGACCGACGGCGTCGACGTCGCGCACGCCGACACCAGCACAGCCGACGCAAGAGCAAGCAGACGACGCATGGGTGAACAATAGCGATTGGCATGCTGCGCCGTCGAGTGCGCCCGATCCGCCTGCTCAGACGATCGTGAGGTGCGTGAGCATGCCGCGCAAAGAGACCAGCTGGCGCTTGGCATCAACACAGACCATCTCGACGACGCCGTCGACGAGGAGCTTGCCGTCGCTCTTGCGCACCGCGCGCTGGGCAAACGAGACGCGCACATCGCTTTCAAGGCGCATGTCGCTTCTGATCTCGAGGATGTCGCCGAAGACCGCGCCTTCTTTGTAGTTGAGCGAGGCCTTGTAGACGACGAAGCCGGTGCCGTCTTCTTGCCACATGCGCACGAGTTCGCGGGGCCCAAGGATATGCTCGCGCGCGCGCTCGAAGTAGCGCAGGTAGTTGGCGTGGTAGACGACGCCGGAGAAGTCGGTGTCCTCGTAGTACACCTGCACATCGAACACGTGGGTCATGGCGTCATCGTGCCGATCTCGTGTGCTGCTGTCATCTGCAAGATCTCATCCGAATGACGGTGCGCTCAGCGCACACGGCGGTACATCACATCGCTGCGCAACGCGTACTTCGCACCACTGTCGACGACGACACCTTCGTGCAGGATCGAGTGGTCGAACAACAGCACGCGACCCGGCAGCGGTTCGACGGTGAGGTCCCAATCGAGAAAGCGGGTCTGCCCGCCGACGAAACCGTTGTTGAGGTAGAGGATGACGGTGATCGCACTTCGCTCGTCGTCGTTGCGGTTGAACGCACCATCCATGTGGGGCGCGAAGCGCTGGCCAGGCTGGTAGCGGTAGCCGCGGAAACGCTCGTTGAGACCAACAGCCAACCACTCGCTGTCGTCGTCGTAGCGGCGTTCGGGGCGGTGCGGCCCAAGCCCGTAGCGCGCCGGTGGCAGCTGCGCTTGCAGCCGTGTGAACAACGCGGTGGCGAAGTCGACGTCGTCGAACATGACGCGGTCGTTGTTTCGGATGTCGGGCCGCTCGACAAAACCGCGCCCGGTGGTGATGGGCGCAAACGTGGGCCCAAGCGCTTCGATCTCGGCAACGCGCTGTTCGCAGGCCGAGGCGTCGATCACGTCGTCGATGACGCGGATGAACGGGCGCTTGATGGGCAGCAGCTCCAGGGCTTCGTCGTTGAAGTGCTCCAGCGGATCGAACGCACGCATGTCGAACCCCTTCAGTCGTTGCCGTGGTGAACGTGATCGTTGTGATCGTCGTGGTCGTTGGTGGTGGCATCGCTCGACGACGACATGAGCCACGACGCCAGCGAACGCTGCGCTTCGGCCTCGCCGTGGTGCAGGGCCACGCGCCGAAACGCGGGCACATGCGACAACCACGCACGCAGCTCGCGGCGGTCGGCGTGGGCCGACAACCCCTTGAGGGTCTCGACGTGGGCGCGCACCGGCACCTGCTGTTGATCGAGCCAGACGGAGCCGCCGCTGTTGGCCGCATCTTGAATGCGACGACCCGGTGTGCCCGTGGCTTGATGGCCCGCGAACAGGAGCGTGTTGCGCTCGTCGGGGAGGCCGTCGACGAGGTGGCGGATGATGCGGCCGCCGCTGACCATGCCGGAGCCGGCAATCACAATCAGCGGGCCGGGTGCTTCAACGAGCTTCCACGAATCGCGGCCGTGGTTGACCGCAAACAGGGAATCGAAGTCGAGCGGGTCGTCGCCGTGGGCTTTTTGCGCGAGGGTCTCTTTGTCGAAGAATCGCTCAAAATCACGATAGATTTCAGTCACATGCAGGCCCATGGGCGTATCGACTGCCACCGGGATCGGCGGAATGCGACGGTGCTCGACGAGTTCGTTGAGAAACCACAGCAACACCTGCGTGCGGCCAATCGCAAACGCCGGAATGAAGATCTTGCCGCGCCGCGCGACGGTCTCTTTGATCACCCGGCACAGCTGCGCTTCGATGTCGTCGTGGCTGTGGGCGTGATCGCGGTTGCCGTAGGTGGACTCCATCACCACGACGTCGACGGCGCGCCCTGCCGGCCAGCCCGTAAACGGATCGCGCAAGATGGGCGAGTTGGGCCGGCCCAGATCGCCCGACAAAATCACACGGCTTTTGTCGCCGACGATGTCGACCGAGGCGCTGCCGATGATGTGGCCGGCTTCGCGAAACGTGAGCTGCAACGGCAGGCCCGGCAACGAACCCTGCTCGTCGTACGGCACGGGTTTCACGAGGCTGTCGAAGCGCCGCAAGAACCAATCGACCTCGCGGCGGGAGGCCTGCTGCATCTCGAGGCTGTCTTCGAGGGACATGCGCGCCACTTCGAGGGTGGCGCGCGTGGCGACGATCGGCTTGTCGAAATCGCCGTCGAGCAACATCGGCAACGAACCAATGTGGTCGAGGTGGCCGTGCGTGAGCAGCACCGCGTCGACGTTGCGCGCCGCGTCGGGGAAGCGCCACCGACGGGCCTCGGCCCCCTGGCCAATGCCGCAATCGACCAGCAGCGAACGGCCGCCGATCTCGACGCGCGTCATCGCGCCGGTGACGACGTCGACCGCGCCCAGCAAGCGGACCTCGCCGTCGGGCAATGGGTGAACGGGTGTGCAGGCGACAACATCGGCGGCAACGGGTGTTTCGGGCATGGGTCACCATGTCACAGGTCGAGATCGACGAACGAGTGGCATGGTTCGGTCACATTGCCGGCGCTGCGGCCCATGGTGGCTTGCCGTGCTTGTGGTGGAGGCAGCGATGTGGCGCGCAGCGACGATGATGGCGGCTTTGACCCTCGCAGCCTGCGTTGGCCGCGATGGCCCGGCTGTGCCTGATCCCGTCGTCGTCGAGCCCTTGCCCACCGGTGCGCGCGTGGAACTCGTCGACGTCGCCGTGGTGTGGCCGCTGCGCGAAGGCACAGGCCCCGGCAGCACCCACCTTGGCCCGCTGCTGACGTGCGAACAGCAGGCGGTGTTTGAAGCACTCACCCGCAGCGATGAACCCGAAGACCTGTGCGCGGCGTTGACGGTGACGGCGGTGCGCCTCGATCCGTGTGCGCGCGACAGCCTGGATGGCGCCTGCCACCCCGAGCTGCGCGTGGTGCTGCAACCGGTGTTCGACGGCGAAGCCCGCGACGCCGCGATCCATGCGTTTTACGACATCGACCTCGACGACCTGACCACTGCTGTGACCGCGTTGATGCGCGCGCGACTGGCGCGAGACCTCGATGGTCAGGGCCCGCTCGGCGTGCATCCGCTGTTGACCGACACGGCCGGGCTCGAGGCCGTGAAGGCCGCCGTGTCGACGCTGCTGCAGCAAGCGCGGCTGACGAAGTTCACGCAAATCACCGTGCACGGCGAGAACGCGGCGTGGTCGTTTTCGCTACGCGAATTCATCGATGGCGAAGTCACCGGCGGCGATGCCAGCGTACAGCACGTGCTGTCGTCGTCGCCCGACGCGATCGACATTCGTGTCACACCACCGTCGGTGGGCCCCGACGATTTCGCGATCCTGCTGCGCACCGATGGTCTCGCCACGGCGACGACGGTGGAGCAGCAAACCGCCTTCGATCATGCTGCGCGCGTGGAGCACCCTGCCCTCAACGACACGAGCACCGTCGACTGTGCTGCCTGCCACACCGCGGCCGCCGCGCGTGCCGCCACCATCGCCCGCTTCGCCAACGACAACGTGGCGCTCAGCGACGACGAACGCTTCACGAGCGAGCACCACGATCTGTCGCCGTCGTTGGCCTTCAACAACCCGCAGTTCATTCACGCGCTCGCCTGGCGTGTGCGCGACCTCGCCGTCAACCAACGCGTGGTGAACGAAGCCGCTGTGTCGGCCGACCTCATCCAGTCCCACCTCGTCGAACAAGGAGTCCTTGAATGATCACCCTCTCGCTCATGCTCGCCCTCGCCACCGTCCCGCCTGCGGCCTGGACCTGCGACGCGCCCGCCTACGAAGACGGTGCGGCCTGCGACTGCGGCTGCAACGCCCCCGACCCCGATTGCGACACGTCGGGCTTTGCCTCGTGCGACGTCGACAACTGCGGTGCCGGCCAGGCCCCGTGGGAACACCAAAACGACTCGTGCATGGCCAGCACCTGCGGCGACGGCTGGATGAAAGACGGCGAAGAAGCCTGCGACGACTTCAACGCGCGCGACACCGGCGGCTGCAACGCCGACTGCTCCGTCGTCAACGACGGCTTCACCTGTGGTGTCCACGCCGAGGGCTGCAAGTCCATCACGATCGGTGAAGGCGAAGGCGAAGGCGAAGGCGAAGGGGAAGGCGAGGGCGAAGCCGCTGAAGGCGAGGGCGAAGGCGAAGGCGAAGAAGCCGGCGGTTGCGCTTCGACGTCCAGCGCGCTGCCAGCGGTGGGCCTGCTGGGGCTGATGCTGCGCCGTCGTCGTCGTCTGCAACAACGTGTGTGATCCACCACGACATGCTAGAGCACGCGCCATGCGTGCTCTTGCTTGTGCCGCCCTGCTCTGCGTGACGACGACAGCATCGGCGCAGTCCCCACCCGTCGAGCCTGCTGCACCTCCCGCAGCCCCCGTACCCGCGGCCGCCGAGCCCGATGCACCAGCGAGCATCGCTCCGGCACCGTCGACACCTGCCCCACCAGCTGCGCCTGCACCGGCTGCGCCTGCCCCAGCAGCACCTGCCCCAGCAGCGCCTGCACCGGCAGCAGCAGAGGCCACCGTCGAAGCGCCCTCGTCGACGTTTGGCGATCCAAAACCCCTCACCCAACGCGAGCCAACGCTGGCTGGAGGCACGTTCATGGGCGGTGTGCGCTACGGCCTCGTCGGCACTGGCCCCACCCGCTTCATCAACGACCTGCGCTACGCGTTCACCGACCAGCTCGAGCTGCGCACCAGCCTCGGCCCGTGGCCCGCAGCGCTCATGCTGCGCGGTCGCCTCGGCTCGCAACAGGCAGACCTCGGCGCCCTCGTGCTCGAGGGTGGCCTGGCCTGGTTCGACGCTGGCGTGCGCCTGCAGGAAGACACCGGCGAACCGAGCGTTGGCGCGCGCTTTCACCTCGAGGGCAGCGTGGGCTGGAGCAAGGCGATGAGCGACCGCCTCGCCCTGTCGGCGTTTGCCCACTACCGCGAACGCATCAGCTTCCTCGACGACGACGGCCAACGCACGGCCGCCATCGACGCGCACGCCACGTACGACGTGCTGCCCAACATCGCTGTGGCCGCGGGCCTTGGCTTTGCCACCACGCTGGGCACGCCGGTGCGCGAGGTCGTCGTCAACTTCGTCGAAACCGAGCAGCCGGGCATTTCGCACCTGCTCGCGCGCGACGACGGCTACGAGCAATCGCTGACGATTCCGCTGTCGCTCACCTACGGGCGCGTCGACAGCTTCGACGTCGACATCTTCGCCACGCCGCGCGTGTATCCCGAGTTCGGCCTCGTGTTTGGTGCGGGCGTTCGCTTCCGCATTGAACACCTGTTCGGCAAGCCAGCGACATCGACAACAGCACCCGTACCGGCACCGACAGCAGCACCAGCAGACACACCTGCACCCACAGCTGCCGCGGCAGACGCACCTGGGAGCACCTGATGCTTCGGACGCTCAAACGCCTGATGTTCCTCGCGTTTCTCGTGACGGTCGCGGCGGCGGCATGGCTGCGGGATTCGCCGTGGTGGACGTTGGTCGAAATCAACAACGGCATCGAGCACCGCGATCTCGCGCGCATTGAGCGTGTGGTCGACCTCGAGCGGTTTGTGTCGTCGTCGACGGCGGCCACGGGCACGTTGATTGGCGACCAGCTCGGCGGCAGCGGCCCCGACGCGGGCGGCAAGTTGCTGGGGGCGCTTGCTGGGGCGATCGGCAAGGGCCTGGGCGACCTCGTCGCCAAAGACGGTGCCAAGGCCCTGCGCGAAGCCGTGGTCGAAGGCCGCGTTGACCGCAAGGTGGGCCCCCTCGAGGTCAACCAGGGCCTCGACGCCGTGGGCGGGCTGCACAAGACCATCGACGGCGCTGTCGTCGAGGTCAAAGGTGCCTGCGACGGCAACCCCGCCAGCGTGTGGCTCACGATGGAGCGACGCGAAGACGGACCATTTGGCGGCTATCCCCGTCGCTGGGTCGTCGTCGGCATCGAGGCCGATGGCTTGAAAGAGCTGGCGGCCCGCTGCCGTGCTGCCCCTGCGAAGCCCTGAATGCGGCTGCTGCTCGTCGGGCGCTTCTCGCCGACATCCCACGTCGACGACACGGTGCTCGCGGTGGCCGACGCCGCGCGCCGCCTCGGCCACGACGTGGTCATCGCCGACACCGCCTGCTTTGTGCGCGGACCGGTGTCGTTTTCGCCCCACAGCGGCGTGTGGCACGTGGGCGACGTGACGGTGCGCCCCGACGACGTCGATGTGGCGTTGCTTGGCCGGTTGCCGTCGGCATTTGCGCGCACGTCGCCGCCGGGCACGGTCCTCGACGTCGACGAACACGATCGTCGCCAGAAGCAGCAGGCTGCGCGGCATCAGTTGGCGTGGTCGATGGTGCGTGACCTGGAGGCGCGCGGCGTGCCGGTGCTGTCGTCGCCGACGCGGGCGCGGCCCTTCGACGACAAACCCCTGCAGTTGGCGGCCCTCGCGCGGGCGGGCGTACCCATCCCCCACACGATCGTCGACGACGTGGCCCGTGTGCACGATGACCTCGACGTGCTCGAGCAGGTGAGCAAGCCCATTGTGGGCGGTGTTGTCGAGTTCACCTCGACACCCGGCGTGCTGGGCCAGCCGCGCCTGCGTCAGCATCGACTGCGTGGCCGCCAACTCCGACTCGCGGTGGTGGGCGGTGACATTGTCGCGGCGGGGGCCATCGACGTCGACGGCGACTGGCGCACCTCGGCACTCCCGTTTTCGCCCGTGGCGCTGACACCAGCGCTGGCCGCGTTGGCCACGACGGTCACGACCACGTGCCATTTCGATGTGTGCGCCATCGACCTCGTCGACGACCGCGACCTCGGCCTGTGCGTGCTCGAAGCGAACCGCACACCAGCCCTGCTCGATCTGGCGCGCGACGTCGACGTCGACATTGCGGCGGCGGTGGTCGCATTGTTGCAGCGCAGCGTCGACACCGCGCGCAAACAGGCACTGGCGGGGCGTACGGCAGACTGCTAACCGCGCGCGTCTGCTCCTGGCGTGCTCATCGAGGTCACCATGCTCCGCTCGCTCACCGTCGCCGCCCTGCTCGCCGCTGCTCCTGAAGCCCTGGCCCAGGCTGCAACCGCTGCCGAAGCACCAAAGCCCGCCGACGACGCTGCCAAGGATGCAGCCAAGCCCGCTGACGCCGCCACACCCGCGCTGCCGCCCCTGCCCGGCGACGTGGCACCCACGACGACGACGGCGACGACTGGCACGTCCGACGACATGCTGCGCTTGAAGGCCGAGCTGAAAAACGAGCTCAAGGCCGAAGTGCAAGCCGAGCTGCGTGCTCAGCTGCAAAACGAGCTCGAAGCGGCCGCGCGCGACCAGGCCACGGCGAAGGCCGCCGCACAGGAGTGGCAGGAAGAGCGCTGGATCGAAGAGGTGAAGCCCAAGCTCAACTTCCTCGAGCTCGACGGCTACTTCCGCTTCCGCGCCGACTTCTTCAGCCGCCTCGACCTCGGCACCTACGACCCCGTCAACAACGTCGGCACCTCGAGCGTTCGTCCGCCAACGCTGTACCGCCCGTTCAACGGCGCGGGCTGCACCGACGCCTCGGGGCAGAACTTCGACGGCGACAACTGCACCACCACCGCCGACGACACCACAACGATCGTGTCGGCCAACATGCGCTTGCGCCTCGACCCCACGCTGAACGTGAGCGAGCACATCCGCATCCGCACCACCGTCGATGTTCTCGACAACGTCGTGCTCGGCAGCACCCCCGAGAGCCTCGGCGGCAGCACCTTGCCGTTGTCGGTGTTCACGTCGACGCAGAACACGCCGCAGGTCGGCATCAACAGCATCTACGACTCGATTCGCATTCGCCGCGCGTGGGGCGAAGTGGAAACCCCCGTCGGTCAGCTGCGCTTTGGTCGCATGCCGCAGCACTTCGGTTTGGGCGTGCTCGCCAACAGCGGCAACGGCCTTGATCAAGACGCCGGCGACAGCGCTGACCAGGTGGTGTTCGCCACACGCGTCGGCGGCTTCACCATCGCACCAGGCTACTCGTTCTCGTCGACGGGGCCCTTTGATCGCGGCGGTGGTGCAGGCTCAAACGGCGTGGGCTTCTTTGCCAACGAGCCCGGTCAGCGCATGAACCTCGACCCGCACGACGACGTGCACAGCATCCAGGTCATGATCACGAAGCAAGACAGCGAAGACGACATCAAAGAGCAGCTGCGCCTGGGCAACAGCGTGTTCAACTACGGCCTCTTTGGCGTGTATCGCCTGCAGGCCTACGACATCCCGTCGTACTTCGCGGGCGGCAACACCACCGCCGTGACGCCGTCGGACTACGTCTCCCGCGGTGCCAGCGCGGGCATTGGTTCGCTGTGGGCGCGCTTTCAGATCAACAAGCTCAAGATCGAGGCCGAAGCGGTGGGCATCGTTGGCAGCGCCACGGGTACTGCCACCACGTCGTCGGGTATTTCCACCGTCGACAACCGCCTCAAGACCGTGGTGGACGATGAGGTCGTCGACAACGCGCTGTGGATCCTGCAGGGCGGCCTGGCCCTCGAGTCGAGCTACGCGTTTTTGAACGACCAGCTCGTCGTCGGTCTCGACGGTGGTGTGGCCTCGGGCGACGACGCGTTTGGCATGGGCAACCGCCCTGCCGTGAAGCAGAGCCCCGAAGCGGGCGACCTCGATGGTCAGCAGTACGGTGATTGCCTCGAGCGCGGCGATGAAACCGTGACGGGCGACGACGGCGTCGACGTGAACTGCACCAGCGTCGACAACACGATCACGAACTTCCGCTTCGACAGCGACTACATCGTCGACATGATCTTGTGGCGCGAGATCCTGGGCAGCGTCACCGACGCCATCTACGTCAAGCCCCACATCGGCTACTACTTCACGCCGCAGCTCGGTGTGCGCGCCGACGTCATCTACAGCCAGACCATCTTCGCGTCGTCGGCCCCGGGCCAGCAGAACCCCCTCGGCGTCGAGCTGAATGCGCGCGCGTTTTACGCCAACGACGAGGGCTTCTACCTCATGCCGCAGGCGGGCTTCCTGCTGCCGCTCGCGGGCCTGAACCACTACAAAGACACGGTGCTCTCCGACGAAACCAGCCCGAACGTGACGAGCCAGTTCCGCAACGCGCAGTTTGCCTGGACCGCGCAGATCTTCGCGGGCATCCAGTTCTGATGCGCTTGTTCGTCGCTGCCGTTGGTGTGTTCGCCGCTTCGCTGGCGGCGTGCTCGCCGACGGCAGCGTTGGCTGACCTCGCCGACGGCACCATCTGCGCCCTCGACAGCGACTGCTGCATGGCCGTCGACTCGTGCAACGGCCGCGCGTTCGCCGTCGACTTCAACCACGCCACTGAAGCCAGCGCGCTCACCCTCTCGGCGCGCAGCCAGGCGAGCGCGTGCGTGCGCTGTGTGGTGCAACCGCTGCAGCCCGTGTGCATCGAGCAGCATTGCGCGCTGGTCGACCCAGCCAGCGTCGAGCAGCCCCTCGACGTCGTCGAGGTCGCCGAAAACGTCACGTGTGCGGCCTCCACGCTGGTGACGCGCCCAGCCGACGACGTCGACGACCGCTCCACCTGCGGCGGATGACGTCGTCTCCATTGAACACGTGGGGCTGCATCAGGCCCCGAGGAAACACATCCCGACATCTCCATGATCGAAGATCATGGATGTCGGGTTCAGGTTTTGAGCTTGTGCAGTGCGGTAGCGGCCGGCGGAAACGTCGACGACAACGACTCCAGCAGGGCCACCGCTTCGGCCTGTTTGCCGGCAGCCACCAGCGCTGAGGCCTTGTTGAACATCGTGGGCGCATCGTCGGCAAACTGCGCGAGGTTCTCGTCGCAGACCGCGATGGCCTCGTCGTGGCGACCAGCCGCAGTGAGTGCCACAGCCAACGTGCTGCGTACCTGAGGGGTGTGCGGCCGACAGGCCACCGCGGTGGTGAGCACGTCGACAGCGCGAGCCAGCGCGGGGCTTTGTGGCCCGTCGCGGCGCACCTGCGCCAACAGCGCGCTGCCGAGGTTGCCGTGGAATTCGGCGATGTGCGGTGCCAGGTCGACCGCGCGTTCTGCAGCAGCCACCGCGTCGTCGAAGCGCCCTGCGGCCACCAGCACCTGCGTGTGAGCGTGGTGCAAGATCGCGGCAGCGGTGAGGGCTGGCTCGTCGACGAAGGCCCGTTCGATCACCGCGCAGGCGGCCTGGGGCGTGGCAGCGGTGCGGGCGGCGTCGAGGGTGGTGCGCAGGCGTTCGTCGGGGGTCATGGTCAGATGGTCCACGACAACGTCGACAACGACCATTGCTTGAGTTCGGTGAGCAGCGACGCGTCGTCGAGCTCTTCTTTGGTGATGAGCTTTGCTTCCTTCAGGCCCTGCGCGAAGC
Organism: Myxococcota bacterium; assembly: GCA_044349155.1. Classification (GTDB taxonomy): domain Bacteria; phylum Myxococcota; class UBA727; order UBA727; family VGSZ01; genus VGSZ01. The sequence continues at coordinate 12,619 of JBIKRQ010000038.1, read as the reverse complement.
GCTCGGCGAGCTGGGCCGCCGTCTTGTCGTCGTTGATGGCGACGACGCACTCGGTGTCGCGGCCATGGCTGCGGCCGTTGAGGTTGCACGAGCCGACGATCGAGTACTGGCCATCGGCGGTGAGCGTTTTAGCGTGCAGCGTGCCCGTGCCCTGCTTCTCGTAGATCTTGACCCCGGCCTCGACCAGTTCGCGGTAGCCGTGGCGCGCGGCGTCGACGACGAAGCCCATGTCGGACGACGTCTTGGAGTTCGTGAGTACCTCGATCTTCACACCACGACGAGCAGCGTCGGCGAGCGCATCCATCAGCTCGCGCGGTGGCACGAAGTAGGCGTTTTCGATCGCGATGTGCTGTTTGGCCTGCTTCGTCGTCGCGACGTGCAGCTTGAGCGTGTGCTCGTCGGGGGCGTCGCCGTGGGGGTGGTGCTGCACCACACGCACCGCAGGTCCCTGGGGGACCATCGTGGGCACCGGAAACAGCGGTGCTTGCTCACCGGGCAACACCGGCACACCGAGGATGCCCCAGTTGCGCAAGAACGCCCGCTGCACGTCGTGGACGGAGGCTCCCTCGATGCGCACATCGGTGTCGCGCCAGGCGTCGCGCGCCGGCCCATCACCACGCATGAGGCGTCGGCCGCTGCCACCAAACGCGTATTCGTCGGCGATGTTCATGCCGCCCTCGATGGCGACCTTGCCGTCGACGACGAGGTGCTTTTCGTGCCAGCGGTTGTTCACCGCCAACAGGTCAAGGCCCGTGGCGTAGACGCGGACTTCCACACCCGCGTCGGTCATCTGCTGCAGCAGCTCGGGCCCACACCGGTTGCTGCCCAGTCCGTCGACGATCACGCGCACCTTCACGCCGGCTTTGGCGCGTTCGGCGAGCAATGCAGCGGTCGCTTTGCCCGTTTCGTCGTCGTTGAAGATGAAGGTTTGCAGGTGAATCGAGGACTTCGCGTTTTCGATGACCTGGCGACGCGCCGCAAAGCTGGCCTGGCCATCGAACAACGGCACCACGAGGTTGTTCTTCCGCGAGATCGAGTTGGTCAGCTGGTCGAGCTTCATCTCGAACTTCGGCCCGAACGAGCCGCTCGACACGCCTGGCGAGAGCCGCGTTTCAAACACCGTGCGGGCGCTGCCGATAACGGGTGTCTGCAGCGACATGACGTCGCCGTGGCGCAGCGATCCGGTCGGAAACGCCGGGCCTTCGATCGGTGCAGGCGCCAGCGCGGCAGGCAACGGTGACGTTACGAGCGTGCTCGCCACCGGCCCGATCGGCTCGGGCGCAGCACGAAGCGGCGGCGGCGGCGGAGAGCCGGGTGATCGCGGACGGATCGGCATGCGTGCCCATCGTAGCGCGCAGCGTCGGGATTCGGCGCGGGTTTGTCGCCGAGCGTGCCGCTCAAAAGCAGCCAGCCCTCAGTCGAGACTGCCGACGCAGCCGGTGAGCTCGTCGCACGTCGCCGCCGCACGTGGGCTCAGACACACCGGCGCGCTCCCACCGCTGACAACGTCCACGACGAGAACCGACGGGCTGCAATCGTCGTTCGGCAGGAAGCACCCGGTCTCGCCGCCAGGCAGCTGCCCGCAAAATTGTCCGTCGGCGCAGTCGCGTTCACTGGCGCAGCCGGTGTCGCTCGCCATCTGCAACACCCTGCACTCATCGGTGGTCTCGCACGGCGCTCCATCGACGCCAAAGACGCAGTCGGTGTCGAGGCACTCGCAGCCCACGTCGAGCGTGCAAGCGCAGTTGCCGATGCAGCTGTCGTTGGAACCGTCGCCAGTGAGCTCGATGGTGCCGTTGGTGGTGCTGCACGTACCTGCGGCAGCAAGGCAGTCGCACGCGTCGTCGCCCGAGCAGACGCACGCAGCGTTGAAGCAGCCGTCGTCGTCCTCGACGCTGCACACGCCGTCAGGGGTATCGCACACCGACGTACCATCTTCGCCGCAGGCGCAGGCGTCGCCGAGGCAAAAGACGTCGCTCGTGTCTTGTGGACAGGCGCAGCCGTTTTCGTCGCACACGGGACCGCCACTGATGGCATCGATCAAGCCGCAGCTTGTGGCACCGGCGAGCAGCACAAGCACAAGAAACTCACGGCGCATCGGACGCTCCTGTCACCACCATGACCACGCCGGCGACAACGCCCGCGCCACCCACCACCCACAATGCGGGGGCAGCGAAATCCTGCGGATCGTATGCGCCGTTGTCGGCCACGTCCGACGTGGCCTCGATGATCGCGCCGACGACGACGGCAGCGGTGCCGGCCCCGATGAACACCCACGGCAACACGTTGAACGACCCGCTCGCAGCGAGTGTCCCGGTGCTTGCCGCGGGTGACGTCGTCGACGACACGAGTGGGGCGGCCAACTCATGCACGCGCGGCTGCAGCGCACGCGGCAATTCCGACATCGAATTCGCCTGCACCGTGACGCGTGTGAGCGCTTGTGCGGTCTGGCTGTCGAACAAGTTCAGCTGCACGATGACGACGTCACCGAGCTTGCCGACATCGCCAAACACCACGTAGCGCGCACCAATCGCCCCCGCCAATTCGGCCAGGCAACTGTTGTCGGTGCAGCCCACGTTTTGGCGATCGCCCTCGAGGGCGGCGAGCCGCTCGACGTCGTCAGACGCGATGATGTCGAGGCGCTGATCGCCAGCGAGTTCGCTCGTGACCAAGCCACCAATGGTGGTGGTGGTGCCCGCATCAAACACCTTCGACGTTGGCGTGAGCACCAACACCCGCGCGCGACTCGGCGCCGTCGCCGCCACCGGGGCGGCAGGCTCGGCAGCGCGCACCGTCGACGACAGCGACAACAGACCCAACAACACCACAGCCTTGATCACATGCCCCTCGTTCGTGCGTCTGCTGCTGCGCGCGCCAACACCACCGCCGCAGCGAGCGCTGCCAACGTCGACGACGGATCGGCCTTGCCGGTGCCCGCCAGTGCGTCGGCGGTGCCGTGGTCGGGGCTCGTGCGCGGCACGCGCACACCCCAGGTGATGTTCACGCCGTCGCCGTCGACGAGCAGCTTGTAGGGTGCGAGGCCCTGGTCGTGGTGCATGGCCAACACCGCGTGCGCCCCTTGCGCACCGACGACACCGGTGGCTTTGCGGTGGCGTGCAACGTCGGCGAAGAAGCCGTCGGCGGGCAGCGGTCCCACGAGGTCAATCGGCAACGACGTGGCGCGCACGGCCGCCAACGCGGGCGCCAACACACGCTCCTCGTCGTCGCCAAACATGCCGCCTTCGCTCGCGTGGGGGTTCACACCGAGCACCGCGATCTTCGGCCGCGGCACCTGCAACAACCGCTGCGTGGCCTGCGCGAGGCGCACGATGGAGCGCACCACACCGTCGACGGTGAGGCCCGCGCTGACCGTGCGCAGCGGCACGTGCACGGTGTGCAGGCCCAGCAGAAACGGCGCGCCCGCAAACACCATCAGCGGCGGCCCGTCGTCGTCGCGCAGCGTGTGGTGCACGAGTTCGGTTTGCCCGGGCCACGACACACCATCGACGACGAGGGCAGCCTTGCGCACCGGTGCCGTCACGATCGCTGAGACCTCGCCGCGCGCGGCAGAGGCGATGGCCGCCACGAGCCCGTCACGCTGACACTGCAGTGCCTCGGCGGTGACCAGGCCCGGGCGCACGTGCAGGCCGGGATCGTCGACGTCGGCGCGCAGGCAGTGCAAGCGGCGACGGCCCACGACGACGTCGTTTCCTTCGCGCTGCACGCTGACTCGCGCATAGCCCGCAGCGCGCTCGAGCAACCCAGCCGAAGCAAAAAAATGCAGCGGCATCGACAGCGGCACGGCGTCGTCGGCGACGGCGGCCAACGCCCGCACCAACACCTCGGGACCAACCCCTGCCGGACAGCCCGGTGTGAGCGCCAACGGCAACAACGCAGCGGCGCTCATTTGGGGGCCACCAACAGGTCGACGCGCACGCCGTAGTGATCGCTGGGCTCAACAACGACGTCGTCAAACGACTGCAGCTCGGTGAACACGATCTGGCTGTTGGCCACCACCACGCGGGCATTCGCGTCGGAGACAAACACGTGGTCGAGACGCGCGGGCGCCTCGGTGCCGCCGTACTGCTGGAAGTAGAGCGTGTTGCAGTCGGTCGCCGTGAAGGTGGTGCTGGGCGTCTGCTCGCACCAGCCGTCGACGGCACCGGGCACATCAAGGGCGGTCTTGCTGTCGTTGACCACCGTGTCGCCCAACGTGATGTCGGCGATGGCATCGACCGCGGGGCGGCCCATGATCGCCGCGTCGACGAGGTTGCCGTAGGTGAGCAGCGTTGGGTAGGCGATGGTGTTGTGGTGCCAGCCCTCAAACGTCGACGCATCGGGCGAGGTCCACGACGCACTCTTGTAGTACGGGCCCGAGTTGAAGTCGCCGCCGACCACAGCGAAGTCGCTGGTTTTCTCGACGGTGGTGCGGACCTGAATGCCCAGCTCGCGGGCCTGCTTTACGCGCCCCAACCAGCTCTCGGGGAAGGCCTGCATGTGCGTGTTGAACACGCTCACGCCGCCGATGTCGTCGTGGACAAAGCGCACGCTCATCCAGCCACGCAGAATGCCCGGCCCTGGCCAGAACTCGGTGCCGTTTTGCGAGGCGTACGGAGCGAAGTCGACGTCGATGCTGGTGCCGCCAGCGATGATGTCTTCGCGGATGCACACCATCAGGCCGTCGTTGCCGCCGCTGCGATCGTGGACGATGGCGCGGTAGCCCGCGAGTGCGGCGCGTTCGCTGAAGGTTTCGACGTCTTCCTCGAGCCAGAGTTCCTGCAGCAGCACCACGTCGGCCCCCGTCTCAAAGACGAGCGCGGGCAGCACACGACGACGCTGCGGGATGTTGGGGCTCTCGGTGTAGGGGATGATGTTGAACAAATCGACGTCGAGCAGCGCCACGTTGTAGCTGAGCACCGACAGCGGAACCCGCCCCGCGCGATCGCGGTTGTCGTCGAGGGCGTTGGTGTCGGTGAGCAGCTTGGCTGGGTTGGGCGTGCCGCTGAAGGTGAGCGCATCGCCCTGCTCGATCACATCGCGCAGCGTGAGGGTGTCGCCGTTGTCGAGGGCCGCGGCGATGTGCGCAAAACCCGAGGTGTCTTTGAGCACGAAGTTGTCGGTGTCGTCGCCACCAAGGGCCACGTTGCCGACGCTGTTGGCACAGCCAACGGCCGTGACCGCCGCAAGAGAACACACCATCGCGAGGGGACGACGAAGCTTCAGCATGCTCGGGTGTATGCCACGCCGGCGTCTCTCGTGCGCGCTGCACCAGCACGCAGAAGCAAGTGGGGATAGGCTGCGCGCCATGACGTCGACTGCTGCTCCCTCTGAATCGTCTGGTGGTTTCGCAAATACCCGTGATCGCAAGGAATTCCCCTGCGAGTCGTGCGGCGCCCCCCTTGCCTTCAACATCGGCGCGCAGCGCTTGAAGTGCGAACACTGCGGTTTTGAAAAGGCCATCGAGTTCGCCGAAGGCACCCGCCCGGTGTCGGAGAACGACCTCGCTGCGGGCCTGCAGGCCCAGGCCACCAAGCGCAGCACACCGCAGGCCGCCGACAAGCAGGAAGTGCGCTGCCGTGGCTGTGGCGCGATCGTGGTGTTCGAGGGCTCGCTCACGTCGTCGTCGTGCGCCTATTGCGACACGCCGCTGCAGGTCAAAGACGCCCACACCGCCGACCACCCGATCCGCGTCGACGGCATCGCCACGTTTCAGGTCGAAGACCGCGCCGCCAAACAAGCCGTGCGCAACTGGGTGAACGGCCGCTGGTTCGCACCGGGTGTGTGGAAGAAGCGCGGCGTCGACGGCAAATTCGACGGCGTGTACATGCCGTTTTTCACGTTCGATGCTGCCACGTTCACGCGCTACAGCGGCGAGCGCGGCGATGCCTACTACGTCGAGGTCGGCAGCGGCGAACAGAAGCGGCGCGAGCGTCGGGTGCGCTGGAGCCATGCCGCGGGCGCGTTTCAGCGCTTCTTCGACGACGTGTGCATCCCCGCGTTGCAGTCGTTGCCGCAATCGTTGCTGCAGGGACTGGAGCCGTGGCCCACCGACCAGCTCATGCCGTTTTCCGACGCGGCGTTGGCCGGCAAGCGCGCACACACCTACGAAAAAACCCTCGATGTGTGCTTCGGGTTGGCCAAAGAGCGCATCGAAGACGAGCTGCGTTCTGATGTGCGGCAGCGCATCGGTGGCGACGAGCAGCGCGTGCACAGCCAGGACACGCAGTACTCGGCCCTCACGTACAAGCACGTGCTGTTGCCCGTGTGGATCCTCGCCTACCGCTACGGCGACAAGCCCTACCGCGTCGTCGTCAACGCCGTCACCGGGCAGGTGCACGGCGAGCGCCCGTGGAGCATCCCGAAGATTGTGGCCGCGGTGGTCTTCGCGCTCATCGTTGTCGCGATCTTCGCTTCGATGAACCAGCACCCGCCGCGCTGATCTCGACGGGTACTCGGCTTCTCGTCGTGAATATCCAGATCGGCGCGAACGTCGCGCCGGCGCCACGCAGGAGCCTTTGATGCAACGAATGACCCTTCTCCTCGCCGCCGGCCTGGTCGCCTGTGCCACGCCGCCCGAAGCGAAGCCGACGACGACGACGACGACGACGACCGCACTGCCACCAAGGATGTGCCTTCCGCTCGACGCCACCCAGAGCGAGCCCCTGTCGTTCATTGCCGCCGAAGGGGCCCCCGCCGTCGCCACGGTCAACGGCGTGCGCATTGCCCGCGATGCCGTCGATCTCGAAGGGCCCACCCGACTCGTCGCCGAGGGCTTCACGGAGCTTGTCGCGCCGCTGCTGTGGCGGCAGGAGCGCGAGCGCCTTGGTCTGCCCCCATGTCGTACCGCCCCGCTCGTCTACGGGCTTGAGCCGGACCAGGCCGCCGTCGTCCTGCGCGCGGTGTGGCCGATGACGGACGCCGACCTCGCCACCGCCGCCGAGCGCTTGGCCCACGACCACGAGATGCAAAGGACGACCTTTGTCGGACTTGCCGTCGGACCATCGCTGGTGCTGGAAAAGCTTGCCGACGAGTTGCGCCAACGTTCGCCCGAGGAACTCAGCAGTCTCGCGTTCGAAGACCGCAGCTACGTCTGGGGCGCTTTCGAAAACTATCGCGGCACGCCGCTGTACGCCGAGGCACAGGCGGCGCGCCACAAGGCCGAAGAGCCGACGTCGTTGGGTATCACGGTGATGCGCGGGCCCGACGACGATGCGTCGGCGCTCGTGGTGTTGCCGCAGTCGCCCACACCGCCCGTCTTCAGCGTTGAGCGCGCACGCGCGCTTGCCACCACGCTCTTTGAGCCAAGCGAGCCCGACCCCTGGACCGCAGAGGTCATGGACTACCTGGCGAGCACCCTCAATGAAGCGGCAACCGTGCGGACGATGGCAGAGACCAAGCGCCTGCTCGCCGAGGCAAACATCGTCTTCGACGAGGGCAGCGGCGTCACCTGGGCCCAGCTGCGCGCGGCGATGATGCCGCGACAAGGTGTGGTGGCCGTTGTTGCCGGCGTCGCGATCGATCGAGCACCGATCGACGACGTCGGCTCCGACGAAAAGGCGCGCGCTGTTGCCGACCTCATCGACAACGAGCTGGTGCGTCGCCGTGCTGCGGCTGCGGGCATCGTCGTCACGGCCGCCGAGCTGTCGCACGAGCTCGTCGAGCGTGGTCTCGAGACGAACGCGCGCGACGACGACACCCTGCAACGTGGGCTGATGCAACGGGCGTTGTTGTTGGGCAAGCTCGCGCCGAAAGCAGACCCGCAGCAACTCGAGCGCGACGCGCTGGCCCACTACCGCCTGCACACCGACCGCTACGTCGTGCCTGAGGCCATCCGCGCGACCATCGCGTCGTTCCCGTTTGACGACGCTGCGGGTCGCGCGACGGCGACAGCGAAGGCCGAGGCGGTGCGTACCGCCGTACAAGCTGGCGCGACACTCGAAGCCACTGGCAACAAGCCCCTGCACGCGCGAGCGAGCGAAGAACGCCAGCTGTTGGACATCTACCCGCGTGGTGCCCTGGATGAGCGCGTCGAGGCGGCGGCGTTCGCGGCCCAGCCAGGTGCACTCGTCGGCCCCATCGTGATGGACAAAGACGTCGTCCTCGTCCGCGTGACGGCAAAGCGCCCGGAGCACCGCTTCGCGTTCGACGACGTGAAGGCCTCGATCATGCGCAGCCTCGCCGCCGCCCACAGCGAGAAGGCCGAAAACGAGCTGCTGCAAACGCTGCGGGCGCAGGCCACCGTCGAGGTCCACGAGCCAGCCATTGCCATCGAAGACCTCTGCGCCGGCGGCTGCATGGGGTACCGCCTGGTCAACGCGGAGGCGAGCATGAAGCTCACCGCCAACGAGCGAGCGAAGACCGGCGACGGTGCCGATGCCGAGTTCGAGCGCCTGATGCAACGCACGCGGGCCCGTTTCGAGCGCGCCGGTCGGTCGCTCTCGCCTGAACTCGAGATACGCCTGAAGGAAAACCTTGTGCGCAAGCTCGCCGAGGAGAAGCTCGTCGCTGAGAAGGCGAAGGCTGAAGGTTTGACCGTGACGCCAGAAGAACTCGCGGCCGCGATGGCCGAGCGCAAGGCGGGCTTTGGCGACGAGCAGCAGTTCGCGAGCTTCCTGGAACGCACGACCCAAACAGAAGCCGACGTGCAGGCTGATCTCGAAAGAAGCCTCCTGCGCGAAAAGCTGATCGCGAAGCTGTTCGCCAGCACCGAACCCACCAACGAGGATGCGAAGAAGTACTACGAGGAGAACCTCGAGAAGTACCAACAGAAGGAGTCGATCAAGGCGTCGCACATCCTGTTCAAGGTCGAGGAAGGCACCTCGAAGAAGGACAAGAAGGCCAAGCTCGCGCAAGCACAGGCGGTGCTTGTTGAAGCGAAGCAGCCCGGCGTCGACTTCGCAGCGCTCGCCGAGACGTACTCGGAGGGCCCCACCAAAGAACGCGGCGGCGACCTGGGCACTTTTTCGCCCGGCCGAATGCTCAAGCCGTTCGAGACAGCGGCGTTTGCGGCGAACGCCGGCGACATCATCGGTCCGGTCGAGACCGCGGCCGGCTACCACATCATCAAGGTCTACGAGAAAACCGCCGCGCGACGGCAGCCGTTCGACGAGGTGAAGGCGTCGATCCTCACGTCGCTGAAGGCACGCCACAAGCAAAAGGCGGCGCGCGAACTGTTTGGCACGCCCGAGGCGACCGCCGACTGAAGTCGGTCAGCGGCTCTTCAGCGTCGTCGCCGTCGTTCGGCGGCGACCTCGTTCATGTTCGTGACGTCACGACAGGGCGGTCGTCACGTCGGCGCTCGTGACTGTCCAGGCATTGGCTCGCTCATCGCCGGCGAGGCGCTTGCCCATAGCGGCGAGCAGGCGTGCCGCGACGTCGCCGCACTCCTTGTGGTTGAGCGCCTTGAGGGTGGACGTGTCGATGACAACGCCCGCTCCGATTCGGCTGGCGAGCGCGGCGATCGTTGCCGCGTCGATCGTGAAGCCGGCATCCACCAACTGGCGTGCAACGAGGTCGGCCGCGTCTTTGGGGTCGAGGCGCTCGAGGGCCGCGCGATACTGAATGGCGCCGGGCGAGGCCTTCGCAAACATCGCCATCGCCTTGTCGTCGCCAGCGACGATCACCGGTGGGACATCGCGCAACAAGCCGCCGTGGCGAGACTCGAGCAACCAGAAGCCGGCATCGTTCGGCGTCAGCTGCCATGAGCCCGTCACCAACAGCGCCACGGGGCGGCCTTCGATCTCAACCTCGTCGAGCAGCTTTTTGAACGCGGCTGCATCCTTGAAGGTCGCCGCGGGCACGACAACGCATGCTTCTTTCGACGTGTAGGCAGCGCCACCGGGTGTCGCGTCACGCAAGGTGCGGGCGAGTCCGCGCGCGAGGGTGCTGCTGCCGCGATCGGGATGGCCCTCGAGCAACACGACCGAGCGCGGCACCCGCCGACCGGCTTCACGCCCCTCGTGCTGCTGCCGGGCGATGGCGCGCATCGCGGCGAACACGTCGTCGCCGGTGGTTTTGGCGATCGGGGCTGGCGACGACGACGCTTCGAGCGCCTGCAGCGCCTTGCTGTCGGGCATGAGGTGCCCGTAGCGCTTCTCCATCGCGGCAAAGCTCCTGGGCATGCTGCGTTGCAGGCGTCGGGGATCGAGCATGAAGCGGGCAAAAACCTCGGCCGCAAATTCCATCGGCGAGTGAAAGTACGGCGGCAACTGCTGGTGCTCGTCGGCGTAGGCCGACTGCAGGTCGAGCTGACGGTGGGTGACGCTGGCTTCCTGGGTGCGCCCATCTCGTGCCATCTGGCGCAACGCGATGCCGTTGGGAGCGCCGCCGCTCGGCGACATCAGGCCGCTGTGGGCCAGCAGCATGTCGAAGCAGTGCCCGATTTCGTGCAGCAGGGTTTTGGTGTTCAGGCGCAACACGCCGTCGTCGAAGTAGCTGCGCACGACGATGCGCCGCACATTGCTGCCATCGACGTCGACGTGATCGTTCTGCTCGGGCAGATACACACCTTCGGCGTCGTCGACGAGCAGTGCGGCGCCGTTTTTGACGATGGTTTTGTCGAGCAGGAACGAATCGCTTTGCGAGACGCGCTCGCGCACGACCGACAGGCGCACGCCCACCGCGTCAAGCAGTTGCAGCATCGCGGGGTGGAGTGCTGCAAGCCTGGTTCGCAGCAGTGTGAGGTCGCGTTCGTCGGTGCCCTCTTTCACCTCGATCATCGACTCGACGGCGGGCGGCAGCTTCGATGTCGCTTTCGAAGACGGGGCCTGCGCCGACACAGCACCTGACGGCTGCCGGTAGCTGTCGAGCGGGGCGAGGGTGGGTGCCGCGACGGTCGGTTGTGGGGTGTTGACGCCGAGGCTGGTGGTCCACGTGCTCGACGGCGGCACGGAGCGGACGTGGGATGGATCGGCGCGACGCACGGGCATAGTGGACTCTAGCCAGCACGGTGCGGATTTGGCGCCCTGCCGCGGCCCGAAGCAGATCGCCGCTTGCCTGCGCGGCGGCAGAAAACGCCGGACGTGTGGTTTCGATCTCCGCTTCGATGGGCCAGCACCCGCGGCGACGATGACGAACACCACTGCTCCCTCTGCCGCCGTTGCTGTTGTTGACCTCGCCGATCGCGGGGTTGTGCACCTCAAGCCGAAGAAAGACCGGCCGGCGCGTCGTCGTCACCCATGGATTTTTTCGGGTGCGATTGCCCGCGTGGATGGTACGCCCGACAGCGGCGATGTCGTGCTCGTCGTCGACAGCGATGGCGAAGTGGTGGGCCGCGGTGCCTACTCGCCCACGTCGCAAATCCGCGTGCGCCTGTGGACGTTTGACACCACCGCCGTGTCGGAAGCCTTCGTCGTCGAGGCCCTGAAGAAGTCCGTGCGGCTGCGCGAGCAGTTCGTGCTCACCAGCACGGGCGACGACGTCACCGATGGCGCGCGCCTCGTGTTTGGCGAGGGCGATGGCCTGCCAGGGCTGATCGTCGATGCCTACGCCGACACCATCGTGATGCAGTGCCAGTCCGCTGGTGCCGAGCGCATCAAGCCGATCGTGGTGCGCTTCTTTGTGGAGCGCGGTGCCGCCCGTGTCGTCGAGCGCGGCGATGCCGACGTGCGCCAGAAGGAAGGCCTGCCCAGCATTCGCGGCCTGCTCGCGGGCACACCCGTGGATGGCCCGGTGGTCACCAAAGAACACGGCATGCGCTTCTTTGTCGACGTGGAAGGCGGCCACAAAACCGGCTTCTACCTCGACCAACGCGACAGCCGTGCGGTGGTCCGCAACGTCAGCCGTGGCAAGCGCGTGCTCAACTGCTTTTGCTACACGGGCGGGTTTTCGATCGCCGCCCTGTGCGGTGGTGCCACCCACGTCACGTCGGTCGACACGTCGCTGGCGGCCCTCGAACTCGGCGAGAAGAACGCGGTCGCCAATGGCTTCGCCGACACGCAACACGAGTGGCTCAAAGGCGATTGCTTCGACGTGCTGCGCGGTTTGCACGCCGACAACGAACGCTTCGACATCGTCATCCTCGACCCGCCGAAGTTCGCACCGTCGGCGGCCCACCTCGACAAAGCCGCCCGCGGCTACCGCGACTTGATGATCCGCGGCCTGCGCCTGCTCACGCCCGGTGGCCTGCTGTTTACGTTTTCGTGCTCGGGTGCGGTGGAGCGCTCGTTTTTTCGCGAGCTCGCCGGCCAGGCCGCCCTCGAGGTGCACCGCCCCGCCCAGGTGCTCGCCGAACTCGGCCACAGCCGCTGCCACCCGGTGGCCCTGTCGTTCCCCGAAGGCGAGTACCTCAAGGGGCTCATGCTGTCGGTTGCTTGATCTTGCGGGACAGGCGGCGCTGCTCGCGTGCTGAGAGCGGGCGCTGAACGTCGACGTCAACGCCCCTTCAACTGCGCGGCCACCCTGCGGATGCCCGCCTCGCCTTCGCGCAACGTGGCAGCACTCGTGTGCACCGAGTAGGTGCCGAGCACGAGTTCGTGCGGGTGCTTCATCGCGGAGCCGATCACGAATTCTCGAGTAGGGGCGCCGATCTCTCGGCGCCCCTCTCACAGAACCGGACTTGTGGATCTCACATCCGGCTCTTCGGGAACGTCGCGATTGCCCGAACCTAATCGGGCTCGGC
>JBIKRQ010000313.1:0-7611 GCA_044349155.1 Myxococcota bacterium | reverse complement strand
AGACGTTCGACGGCATCAACGAGCGCTTCCAGCAGGTGTTTCCGCGCTTGTTCCGCGGCGGCAAAGCGTGGCTCGCGCTCACCGACCCCAACGACATGCTCGCGACGGGCGTTGAAATCTACGCGCAGCCACCGGGCAAGAAGCTGGGGGCCGCGACGTTGATGTCGGGTGGTGAGCAGGCCCTCACGGCCGTGTCGCTGTTGTTTGCGATCTTCCTGCTGAAGCCGTCGCCGTTCTGCCTGCTCGACGAGGTTGATGCCCCGCTCGACGAGGCCAACGTGGGCCGCTTCAACGATATGGTGCGCGACGTGTCGACGATCAGCCAGTTCATCGTGATCACGCACAACAAGAAGACGATGGAAGTCGCCGACCAGCTCTACGGCATCACCATGGAAGAGCCGGGTGTGTCAAAGACGGTGAACGTTCGGATTCAGTAGCAGCAGGAGACAACGCATGGGTGCATCTCTCGTCGACGTGGACTTGTTGCAGCTGGTCCGCGAGCGGCACCGTGCGGTGTACGGCGCTGCTCCTGCCGGCGTGGTGGCCTCGCCGGGGCGCGTGAATCTGATTGGCGAGCACACCGACTACAACGACGGATTTGTGCTGCCGCTGGCCATCAACCGGCACACGTTGGTGGCGTTTTCGCCGCGCACCGATCGCCTGGTGCGGTTGTGGTCGGCGTCGTTCTCGTCGTCGACCACCGAGGTCGCAAGCTTCGACATCGACACCATGGGGACCGCAGGGGCAGGCGGCGCTCGCGCCCCGATCGACTACGCGCGCGGCGTGTGGTCGATGTTGCTGCAGCACGCAGACGTGTTGGGCGCGCAGCCGTCGTCGTGGTGTGGGCTCGACCTCACGGTGGTGTCGGACCTGCCGATTGGTGCGGGTTTGTCGTCGTCGGCGTCGTTTGAGTTGGCGCTGTTGCGTGCGGCGTGCGCGACCGCTGAGGCCACGTGGGACGCGAGTGTCGCTGCGCGTTTGGGCAAGCGTGTCGAGAACGAGTGGATTGGTTTGCAGTCGGGGATCATGGACCAGATGGTGTGTGCGTCGGCGCGCGCCGGCCATGCGCTGCTGCTCGATTGTCGCGATTTGTCGACGACGCAGGTGTCGATTCCGGCGGGGCTCGCCGTCGTCGTGCTCGACACCGGCAAGCGCCGTGAGCTTGCGGGCTCGGAGTACAACGTGCGCCGCGCACAGTGCGAAACGGCCGCGAAGGCACTCGGGGTTGCGGCTCTTCGTGACGTGACAATGGCCCAGGTCGAAGCCGCGCGCAGCACGCTCGACGACGTGGTGTTTCGTCGCGCGCGGCATGTGGTGGGCGAAAACGATCGCACCACGCGCGCCGCCGCAGCGCTCATCGCCGGCCAGCTCGACGTCGTCGGAGCGCTCATGCGCGAGAGCCACGCCAGCTTGCGCGACGACTACGAAGTCTCGTGCGTTGAACTCGATCTCATGGCCGACATCGCCAACGCCCACCGCTTCGTCGTCGGTGCGCGCATGACGGGGGGCGGGTTTGGCGGCTGTGCGGTCGCCCTCGTCGACAACAGCGAGCCCGGGCGCGTCGACGCCTTCTGCACCGAGGTCGAGGCCGCCTACCGCACGCGCAGTGCGTGCACGCCGATGGTGGTGGCGTGCCTGGCCGCCGAGGGCACCCATGTCGTCGAGGACGCGCTGTGAGCGGGCCATTTGAGCGCCTGCCGCACCGCCGCCTGAATCCGCTGACGGGGCAGCACGTGATCGTGTCGCCGCACCGGCTGCAGCGGCCGTGGCAGGGTGCGCAACAGGCGGCTGTCGTCGACGCGCGCCCCGCCCACGACCCGGTGTGCCCGCTGTGCCCGGGCAACGTGCGCGCCAACGGCGAACGCAACGCCGACTACGCGAGCACGTTCGCGTTCACGAACGACTTCGCCGCCCTCAAGGACGCGGCACACGTCGACGACGTCGATATGGCCGCACTCGCTCAGGCCGACGGCCCGTTTTCGACCGAGCCCGCAACAGGCCTGTGCCGCGTGCTGTGCTTTTCACCTCGTCACGATCTGTCGCTGTCGCAGATGCCGATCGACGATGTGGCGCGCGTGGTCGACCTGTGGGCCGACGAGAGCGAAGCGCTGTTCGCACACCACAGGAGTGTTCAGATTTTTGAGAACCGTGGCGAGATGATGGGGGCTTCGATGCCTCATCCGCACGGACAGGCCTGGGCGAGCACCTTTGTCCCCGACGCCGTCGACGTCGAGGAGCAGCGTCAACGCGCGTGGCTTGTGCAGCACGGCAAGCCGCTGTTGCTCGACGTGGTGGAGCGCGAGATCGCCAGCGGTGAGCGCGTGGTGTTCGCGTCGACACACTTCGTGGCCATCGTGCCGTTTTGGGCGTCGTGGCCGTTTGAAACCCTGGTGCTGCCGCGCAGGCGTGTGGGCCGCGTGCACGACCTCGACGTCGACGCGCGCCGCGACCTGGCGCTGGTGCTGCATCGCCTGCTGCGTGCCTACGATGCAGTGTTTGCCGCGTCGTTTCCGTATTCGATGGGCCTGCACCAGAGCACAACGACCGACGACGACGGCGTGGTGATGCACGCGCACTTCTACCCGCCGCTGTTGCGCTCGGCGACGGTGCGCAAGTTCATGGTGGGCTTCGAGATGCTCGGCGAAAGCCAGCGCGACCTCACCCCCGAAAGTGCCGCACAGCGCCTGCGCGATTGCGTCGCTTCGACGTCGACGGAGACGCCATGACGATCATTGAACACGCCCGCTGGGGCCGCTGCCTTCAGGTCACCAGCAGCGCAGCAACGGCACTTGTCTCGCTCGACTTTGGGCCGCGCATCGTGGCGCTGACACTGCCGTCGTCGACGACAAATCTGCTGTGGGAAGAAGACGCCGCCGCACCCGCCATGGCCGGCACCACGCGCCTGCGGGCAGGGCACCGCTTGTGGACCGCACCCGAAACCGCCGACACGTGGGTGGATGACGAGGTCGCTTCTGTCGTCGACCACGACGGTTGGATTGCCGGGCCCAACGATGGCCGCGGCCTTGGTCGCGCGCTGCGTGTGCTCGCCGATGGCGATGCGTTCGTGGTGCAGCACCGTGTTCACAACGCGACGTCGTCAACGCACACCGCTGCTGCCTGGGGAATCACGATGTTTCCTGCAGGCGCGCAGGTTGAAGTGCACCTGCCACCCCATCAGCCGTGGCCCGAGGCCGTGCAGGCATCGACGTCGTTGGCGCTGTGGCCGTACACGCGCTTGAACGATCCGCGCCTGGTGTGGGGGGAGCGCTGCGTCACCGTGCGGCATGCCCCTGCTGGGCCGTCGCTCAAGGTGGGCGGCTGGCTGCCGGCGCCACGCTTGACCGTCGTGGTCGAGGCCGGCGACCAGCGCGTCGTCGTCGAGAAGACCTGGGGAGCCACGGCCAACGCGCCGCACGCCGACTTCGGCTGCAACTGGGAGGTATACGCCGACGCCGGCGTGATTGAGGCCGAAAGCCTCACCCCCCTGGTTGCCCTTGCACCCGGCGCCGCACTTCTTCATGAGGAACGCTGGCGCTTGAGTCTTCTGCCCAGGACGTGACCATGAACCCCGTCGACGCCGTCAGCCTGTACTTCTCGCGGCTGTTTTCGCTGAGCGTTGGCGAGTTCATCATGACGGCGTTCGTCGTCGCTGGCATCGTCATCGCTGGTACCGTGGCGTTCGACGCCATCCACTTCATCCTGCACATCTTCATGAATTCGAAGTCGCGGGTGCTGCGCAAGATTGGCGGGCTGCACGGCGTTCACCACGCGTTTTACGACCGCAACCTCGTCATTCACCCCGAGCTCACGCGCAAGAACATCCTGATGCACCACCTCCCCGAGGTGGCCACGCAGTTTCTCGTCGTGTCGTCGTTCTATTTCGTGCTCGACTGGTTGTTCGTCGTCACAGCGCAGATCGTGTGCCTTGTGAACCTCAGCGTTGTCGTGCTGCAGGGCGGGCAGGACTGGAATCACCAACCGAAGCCATTCATGCCGTCGCCGCGTCGCACGGTGCATGTGTGCCCGACGTATCACGCGCTGCACCACGTGCACCCGAACCACTACTTCGGCAGCATCATCACGCTGTTCGATCGCGTGATGGGCACCGCACTCCCCGTCGCGGGCCGCACGTTTCTGATGACCGGAGCCTCGGGCGCGTTCGGCGCACCGCTGGCGGCGATCCTCGAGGCGCGCGGCGCCAAAGTGCTGCGTGCGCGTTTCGGCACCGACTGGAGCTACGACACCATCGCCGGCCTCGTGCCGATGATGCAGCAGGCCGACGCGCTCATCCTCACGCACGGCAGCAAGCGCGATCATGCCCAGCAGGCGAACTGTGATTCGTTTGTAGCGATGATCGAGCAGTTCCTGGCCCTGAAGAAGGGGCAGCGCCTCGCGCCCGAGGTGTGGGCCGTAGGCAGCGAAATCGAAGCGCACCCGCACTTCGGCGACGAGACGCTCAAGATCTACTCGGCCAGCAAGCGCAACTACGCCCGCTTCGCCCACGCCTACTACCTCGACGAGCGCGTGCTCTACCGCCACATCGTGCCGTCGGCGTTCACGTCGCCGATGGGCAAGGGCCTCATCTCGGGCACCACCGCGGCGAAGATCGCGCTGTTCTTCATCGACCGCGGCTTTCGCTACGTGCCCGTCACCTACACCGGTGTGGCGCTGCTGAACTGGTTCAAGTTCACGTTCTCGCCCGCGATGCTCGGCAAGTCGCCGGAGGTCCCAGCGACCCCCGACGTGGCCACGACCTGAGCAAGCCTCGAAGAGAAACCCGCTTTGGGGTTTGTCGCCGAGGCGAGTCTCTTGAGGGGCGGGCGGGGAACCCTCCCCGCCGATCAAATAGGCCTCGTTCGTTCAGCCTTCTTTGATCATGGCTGCGGGCAGCAACGGCGACGGCGCTTCGATCGACGTCGTCACCCACAACTGGTGCGCTGCGCGCGTGGCACCAATGTGCAGCAGGTGCCGTGCGGCGACGGCGTCGGGGTACATCTGCTCCGTGACCTCGACGAGGACCACGTAGTCGTACTCGAGGCCCTTCACCTTCGCGACGGTGGTGATGTCGATGCCGGGCGCAAACGAGAATTCGTCGTCGGCGAGGTCGCCACCGTCGCCGGGCAGCACCAACCGCAAGCGAGGCACTTCGGCGTCAGCCAAACGCTCGTAGAAGAACTTTGCGCGCTCGGGGTAGCGCAGCAGCACCGCGCACGATGCCTGCGGCTCGCGGGCCATCAGCGCGCGCAGGTTGTCGGCGAGGAAGGCCACCTCTTCGCCGGGGTCGACAAACGAGAACACCTCGACGGGGGCACCGCTGCGCACGGCCTTTGGCACCACCGTGGGCGCCAGCGGACCGAGCACGTCGCGGGCGAAGGCAACGACCTCGGCGGTGCTGCGGTAGCTCAACTGCAGGGGCTCGACGGCGACGGCGCGCTTCTTCTGCGCTGGGCCGAGCTGCTCCTCGAGTTCCTCCCAGGTCTCGTAGCCGTTGTCGAACACGACCTTCTGCACGACGTCGCCAGCGAGCGTGACCGACTGCCGCTCACCTGCGGCAGCCAACAACGGCAGCACTTCGATGGCGCTGAGGTCTTGTGCTTCGTCGACGACGATGTGGTCGTGGGCGATCGGGTTGCCATCGGCATCGAACAGACCGCCGCGACGCAGCACCTGCATCGCCATCACGATCGGCAGGTCGTGCAGGTCGAAGGCCTGAATCGGATCGTCGGGGTCGTCGAGCTGGTCGACGGGATCGCGGCGTTCCTCGTCGATGTCTTGTTCTTCAAGCTCTTCGACCTGACGCTTGACGTGGTTGCCGAACGTGGTGCGCACGCTGTCGTCGACGTCGACGGATTCCATCAGGCCGGTGTCGGTGATCAGTTCTTCCCACTCGCCGATGATGTCGGTGGTGCGCTCGTACACGCGCTGCAGCGCACGCTTCACGCGCTCGCGGGTGTCCTGGTTCATGCCGAGATCGGCGAGGGCACCGTCGCGGTAGGCGCGCAAACGCGGCACCAACGGCTCGTCGGGGTTTTGCAGCCAGCGCGTCGACAGCACCTCACCATCGGGGCGGTTGGCGCAGGCCGCAGCGATGGTGTCGTCGGCCTCTTGTCGACGACGATCGAGCTGACGGCGGATCGCCTCAATGATCCCGGGATGCTTCTTCACGCGCGCCACGTCGGCGGGCACGTCGTCGACCACGCGACGCTTGCGGCGACCAAGCAGGCGCGCCACTGCGGCCTTGGTCCAGTCAGCGAAGGCCATCACGCGCACGCCGTGAATCTCGAGGCTGGGCAGCAGGCGTTCGATGTAGCGAACGAGTTGGCGCTGCGCGACGACGACGAGCATGTGCCGCGGACGGAACTGCTCGGGGTTCTCGAACGCCAGCCATGCCACGCGATGCAGCGCGATCGTGGTTTTGCCCGAGCCCGCACCACCTTGCAGAATCACGAGTCCCGACGTGGACTGCGTCATCGCGTCGAACTGCTTCGCGTCGATGAGGGCGGTGATTTCGGGCAGGTGTTTGTCTTCGCGCAGGTGCGTGTCGTCGAGGCCGAGGCGACGCGGGGCAGGCGGTCCTGCCGACGGCGCACGCACCGCCACACCAACGCCACCGCGCAGCTCGGGGGCTGCACCGCCAACGAGGGCGACCCACTCCTCGACGCCATCGGTCGCACGCTTCGCGAACGTGGCCTCCGACGTGCGCACGCGCAGCAGACGACCGCGCTGAAACGTGAGCGTGCGGCGCAGCAACACGCTGCCTTCGCGCACCTGCTCGCCGAGCTCCTCTTCGTAGTCGTCGCCCTCGTCGTAGCGGTAGTAGATGCGGCTGACGGGAGCGTTGCGCCAGTCGACGATCACGACGCCAGCTTCGCGATCGATCATGCCGCGCTTGCCGATGAGCACGTCGCGCTTCTTGCCGTTCTCCTCGAGGCGGAGGTGGCCGAAGTAGGGCGCTTGCGGATCGACCGAGCCCTGCGCCTTTGGCATCTCGACGGCAGCGACGCCGGCGGTGCGCATCATGTCGGCGAGCAGTGCGGCCACGTCTTCGCCGCGTGCGTTGGCGATGTCGTCGCGCAACGTCATCAACGAGCTGTCGAGGGCGGCGCGGCTTTGCGGCTTCTTCGCCTCGGATTGCTGCGCCAACGACGCGGCAATGCGGCGCGCCACGCGCTCCGCCATGGTGGTTTCCTCGTCGACAACGCGCTGCTGCTCAGGTGTGAGTCCCATGCCGCGCGTCATGCGGGTTTTGCCTGACCGAGGCAAGCCCGGTGGTGCTCAACTGTCTTCGATCGTCGACAACCAGGCTGCGGTTTCCTCGACGGTGGCGGGCCCGGCGCGCTCCAATGCGTGCACCACCTCGAGCGCGTTCGCCGGACGATTGTCACGCGCCTTCTGGAGCAACTGCTCGATGACGTCGCCGAGGGCTGCAGCGTCGGGTCGTCGGCGCACGATCGGCGTGTGGGCCTTGTTGACCACCGCGTAGAGCGTGGTGATCTCGTTGTCGCCCGAGAACGGGCGATCGCCGGTGAGCAGCCAATAGAGCGTCGCACCCAGCGAAAACAGGTCGGACCGAGCATCGAGTGGATCGCCGAGGATCTGCTCGGGGGACAT
>JBIKRQ010000312.1:0-7655 GCA_044349155.1 Myxococcota bacterium | reverse complement strand
CGTCGACGCCCGCCTGCCTGTCACCGTGCTCTCTGGCTTTCTTGGTGCCGGCAAAACCACGCTGCTGAACCACGTGTTGAAGAACCGTGACGGCCGGCGCGTGGCCGTGATCGTCAACGACATGAGCGAGGTGAACATCGACGCCGCACTCGTGAAGGGTGGCGACGCGGCGCTGTCGCGCACCGACGAGAAGCTCGTCGAGATGCACAACGGCTGCATCTGCTGCACCCTGCGCGAAGACCTGCTCAAGGAAGTGCGCGCGCTCGCTGCGCAGGGCCGGTTCGACGCGTTGCTCATCGAGTCGACGGGTATTTCGGAGCCCATGCCGGTCGCCGAGACGTTCACGTTTGTCGACGAGGACGGCACCTCCCTCGGCGATGTGGCGCGGCTCGACACCATGGTCACCGTTGTCGACGGCCGCAGCTTCTTGCGCGACTGGAAGCAGGCGCAGGACCTCAAAGAGCGGGGTCTTGAGCTGTCACCCGACGACGAGCGCACCGTCACCGACCTCCTCGTGCAGCAGGTGGAGTTCGCCGACGTGATCGTGCTGAACAAGACCGACCTGATGAAGCCCGCCGAGGTCGCGGCACTGGAAGGCGTGCTCAAGGCCCTCAACACCCGTGCGTCGATCGTGCGGGCGAGCCACGGGGCCGTTGACCTCGACGTCGTGCTCAACACGGGCCGCTTCTCGATGGAGCAGGCGCAGCAAGCACCCGGCTGGCTGCAGGTGCTGCGCGGTCAGGAGCACAGCGAGCAGGACGAGTACGGCATCTCGTCGTTCGTCTGGCGCAGCCGTCGTCCGCTGCACCCGGCGCGGTTCTTTGAGCTGCTGTCCCTCGAGTGGGGCGGCGTGCTGCGCGCCAAAGGCTTCTTCTGGCTGGCCACGCGGATGTCGTTTGTGGGGCTCATGCAACGCGCCGGTGGCCTCGTGCGCCACGAACCGGCGGGCGTGTGGTGGGCGGCCACGCCGAAGGAGCAGTGGCCCGCCGACGACGCGGCCATCGCCGAGCTGCAGGCCGATTGGGACGAGCGCTTCGGCGACCGCAAAACCGAGATCGTCGTAATCGGCCGCAAGATGGACGCCACCGAGTTGCGTGCGGCCCTGGACCTGTGCGTGCTGACCGACGACGAGTTCGCCGCCGGACCCGAAAGTTGGGCAGCGTTGCCCGACCCGTTTCCGCGCTGGGGTTTCGCTGAAGCGGCCTGACCGGCCTGGAACCAAACACGCGCAAACCCTCGGAAGTTCATCACTTTCGAGGGCTTCTTCGTATCAGTTTTGGTGAAACTGCACGGTCAAGAACAGTTCAAGGCCTGCTTTAACTGTGACGTTCTGCTTGTACTCGACGCCGTTTTGCGTGACGCGAATCGAGTGCGGGCCCTCGAACAACTGCAGCGGTTCGATGGGCGTTTTGCCCATCTTTTTCCCGTCGGCGTACACGTCGCAGCCCGGGGGGGCATCGATCGCCAGGCCGCCTTTCTCGACGACGAGGCTCACGTTTTCCGTGCCGCCCGCCTTGACGGTGACCACGCGCTTGACCGTGGCGCCGCCGCCTTTGCCGACGACGGTGTGCTTGCCGGCGGGCACCTGCAGCGTGGCGTCGCCGTTGCCGGCGGGCTTGCCGTCGACGGTGATCGCCATCGCGGGTGTTGACGAAATCGACAACGTGCCTGGTCCTGTCGGCGCGGCTTTCACCGGCTTCGTGGCTGCCGCTGCGGGCACCTCGGGCGTCGTCGTCGCAGGAGGTGGCGGTGCTGGCGTTGGCACAGCGACCTCGACCGGTGGTGGCTGGGGCGCAGCCACCGGTGCGGGCAGGGGGGCCGGCATGACGACGGTGGGCTGCCGCAGCGCGAGCACGGCGCCGAAGGCGATGGCCACACCACCCGCGAGGCCAATGCCCACCAACAGGCCCGCAGGCGTGCGGTAGACGACCTGCGGCTGCGGCGGTGCGGCAGGCGGCAGCGGCGCGCTGACGGTGGGCGACGTGGCGGGGCGCGCGCGCGCCGGGCGGTGGGTCGGGTCGGTGAGCTCATCGGGCGTCGTCGGCGACGGCGCTGCGGGCTTTGGTGGCGCGGGCTTCGCGGTGGTTGGCGGTGCGGTGGCGTTGGCCTGCCAGCTCGGCGGAGCGGCGGTTGCGGGCGCCGTCGTCGACGGTGCGGCCGACATCGTGCGGGCGACAAACGCGGCGGCGGCGGCTGCGGCGGCGGGATCGGCGTCGATGGCCTCGGCTTCGGCGAGGGGCAGGTCGTCGACGACCTGACCGGTGCGCGCCTCGACATCGACGTCGTTGGGCACCTGCGCGCGCGTCGTGTGCGACGACGTCACATCGCCGGGCATCTCGGTGAGCAGTTGACCCGTGGGCTCGGGCCGCTCCTGCTGCGCTTTGCGCAGCATCTGGATGCGCGTGGCGCGCGGGATGGCGTTGGGCGGGAAGAGGTCGTCGAGGTAGCGCTTGACGTCGCCCTCGTTGGCGGGCTCGCAGCGCTCGAACAAATCCATGCGCATGTCGAGGGCGGACGCATACCGATCCGATGCGCGCTTCTGCGTGGCCTTGAGCACCACCTCGGCCATCGCCGGCGTGACACCGACGAGGCTGGGGCGGGACAGCTCGTCTTTGATCATCGCTTCGGCGAGGTCTTTGTCGCCGGAGAACGGTGGTTTGCCCGTGAGCGCTTCGTACAAAATGCAGCCGAGTGCGTAGACATCAGACTGCACCGTCGACGACGCGCGGCCGCCGAAGGCCTGCTCGGGGGCGGTGTAGGTGTCGCGCGTGATCAGGCCCGTGGCGCCCTTTTTGCGAATGCTGTCGGCGAGGACCTGCGCGCCGTAGCCCGTGACCTTCGCCATGCCCGCGAAGCTGATCTGCAACGTTTCGGGACGCACCCCGCCGTGCACCCACGGCTGGCCGGTTTCTGCTTCGCCGAGCTCGTGGGCGTAGTGAACACCCATGCAGGCGTCGGCGACGATGGCGACGGCGATGTCGGCGGGCAGCGGCCGCTTCATCGTTTGGGCACGGCGGTACACCGAGCGCAGGCTCTCGGCGTCGGCGTATTCGACGACGCGGGCGTAGCCTTCTTCGAGCTTCGCCAGCCCCATCACGCCGATCACGTTGACGTGGTCGATGCCGTTGGCGAACTCGGTTTCGGCCCACAGCTTTTTGAAGCGCTCGGGGTCTTCAACGACGTCGTCGGGGACAAAGACAAACACCGCCGGCTTGAGCTGCGGCCCCGCCATGTTCACGTCGTGAACGCACCCCAGAAACGCCTGGCTGCCAAAGCCGCCCATCAAGGGACCCAACACCGAAAACGAGCGCGCTTCCTTCACGATTTGCCCTTCGCCGGCGGCCGCAGTGGCGCCACACTTGCGGTCGCATCATCCATGCGGCCTATCGTCGACGTCAAACCGCCTCACCAAAGGACTGCGAATGGGTCACGTGATCGAGATTGCCAAGACCGGCCGCGCTTCGTGTCGCTCGTGCAAGAAGCCCATCGGCAAGGGCGAGTTGCGCCTCGGTGAAGAAGTGGCGAACGCGTTCGCCGCCGGCGAGACGACGTACCAGTGGCACCACCTGCCGTGTGCCGCGAAGAAGAAACCCGTCGCCCTCGAAGAAGCCCTTGGCACCGACGTCGAGGTCGCCGACAAAGCAGCACTGCTCACCGAGATCGCGGCCAACAAGAAGAACCAAAAGCCGTCGACGTTTCCGTACGCGGAGCGCGCCAAAACCTCGCGGTCGACGTGCATCTCCTGCAACGAGAGCATCGAGAAAGGCACCTTGCGCGTCGCCGTTGAGCGCGAAGTCGACACCGGCAGCTTCGTGACGTCGGGGGCTGGCTACCTGCACGGCGCGTGTGCGGCGGGGTGGATCGAAGAAAACGCCCCCATCGAAGGCGACATCGTCGCGGTCATCGCGAAGAACTCGCCTGGGCTTGAAGCGGCCGACATCGACGCGCTCAAGCTCGAGCTCGGCGCGTGACCGACAACGACGACGTCGCAGCAGCGAACGCACCGCCAGCAGACGACGTGGTGGCCGGCGTGCGGCGGGTGCTGCTGCGTCGTGCGGGCGTGTTTGGTGATGTGATCGTCGTCGAGGAAGACGGCCTGCGCTACCTGCGCTTTGGCTCCGTCGACAGTGCCGACCAAAGCGGCATCGACCCGCGCGACCCCGACCGCGTCTTGTTCGAATACATCCGCATCGCCGCCCTCGCGCTCGATCGACACGACACGCCGAAGTCTCCTCGTCGGGCGTTGGTGTTGGGCCTGGGCGGCGGGGCGTTTGCGCGGCTGTTGCTGCAGCGCGCTGACACGGTGGTGGTCGACGCGGTCGATGTCGATCCGGTGGTGGCTGCCGTGGCGCACAGCCATTTCCGCTTGCCCGAAACACCGCGGTTGCAGGTGCACGTCGACGACGCCGCGGCGTTCGTTGCGCGGGCCACGCCGGGCTACGACATCGTGCTCATCGACGGGTTCTCGGGCGAGCTCATTCCCGAATCACTCTCGACGCCGTCGTTCTTCGCCCAGGTGCGTGCGCTGCTGGCCGACGACGGCGTGGCGGTGATGAACGTGGCGCTGGTCGACCAGGCGGCGATGAAGGCGATCATCGACCGGTTTGCCAGCGAATTCGGCCGCACCGTGGTCATGACCGCTCGCACCGAAGAAAATCGGGTCATCTTTGGCGGTCGCCAGCCGATGGTGTTGCACACGTGGCAGAGCGCGGCGGCGCGTTCTACCGCCAGTCTGGGCTTCGATGTGCTGCAAGATATTGGATCTCTGTCGACCTGTTCGGGACCTGCACGCCATGACGCGCTGCGCTAAGCTCTGCCGAGCCGAGGACCGGGGAAGCTTCCCCGCCGACCAACCACGAGGGTGAATCCGGTGCTCCGAGTTGCTTCCGACCTTGAACGCATCGCCGCGCGCCTGACGGCCGCAGACCTGCGCGCGGTCGACGACGACGACGACGACATGTTCGCGGCCCGCCAGGCGCCCGCCTTCGTCGACGTCTACACCGAAGCCGGCTTGATGCGGGCCCTCAACGAGTACGGCGTGGTGGCCGATCTCAAGGCGCGCGGCCTCGGCGACTTCGAGGTGCACATCACGCGCGACGACGGCTTTCGGCACCGCCTCGTCATCACGCTCCCCGACGGCTCGCGGGTTTTGGACCTGCGCGTGCACCTGCAGGAGCGGCCACTGGTGGGCGGTGACGAGGTCGCCGTCGTCGTCATCGACTGGCTCACCATGCAGAACCCGCGGCTGTCGTTTTCGGCGGAGCGGCCGCGCTTGCCGGGGCAGGAGCACCCCGGCACGGGCATGGGCCGCAAGGTGCAAGAGCTGTTGGTGCTCTTGTGTCGACGTCTGGGCCGCGACGCGCTGGTGAGCGTGCCCGAGCGTTTTCATCTCGCGGTGCTGTACCGAAAGATCGGCTTTGTCGCCGTCAACGCGGCCGATTCCACGGGTGTCGAAGCGGCGTTGGTCGCGGGCGTGCAGGCGGGGCTGTCGCTGACGCAGTTGGCGTGGGCAGTGGAACGCGGCTTCGTCGTCGACGCTGCGGGCGCGAAGTGGGCGTACACGCCCCACACGCTCGTGTGTCCGGTGTCCGGGCGATTGCAACGCGCCGCGCGGGCGATGCTGTCGTCGGCACCAGGCGCCAACGGTGCGGCGGGATTGACGTTGCGCGTGGATCTCGACGGCCTGCGTGCATCGTTGTGCAGCGACCCTGTCGACGGCGTGGAGATGATTCGCTAGCCGCTTGCGACATGGTCTACGTCATCGGCATCGCAGGCGGCACCGGCTCAGGCAAAACGACGCTGGCGAGGGCGGTGACGGCGTCGATCCCGTCGGAGCACGTCGCCACGCTCGAGCACGACCACTACTACAAAGACGGCAGCGAGCTTTCGGCCGACGAGCGCGCTCAGCGCAACTACGACCACCCCGACAGCCTCGACACCAGCCTGCTCGTCGAGCACCTGCGCGAGTTGAAGGCTGGTCGCCCCGTCGACGTGCCGCAGTACGACTTCGTGACGCACAGCCGTCGCGCTGAGCGCGTGCGCATCGACCCCAAGCCGATCATCGTGGTCGAGGGCATTTTGGTGTTTGTCGACGCTGATTTGCGCTCGCAGATGGACGTGAAGTTGTTCGTCGACACCGACGCCGACATCCGCGTGATGCGCCGCATTCGTCGCGACATCGAGCAGCGTGGGCGCACGTTTCAGTCGGTGCGCGAGCAGTACTACCGAACCGTTCGCCCGATGCACCTCGCGTTCGTCGAGCCGTCGAAGCGCTGGGCCGACTTGATCATCCCCGAGGGCGACACGCGCGTCGCGCAAGACCTCGTCGTCAACAAGGTGCGCTCGGTGATCGCCGACCTCTCACCAACGGGCTGAGCACCGCGGAACTTGCCCGGACCATTGTCCGCAGGCACGCTGGGGCCGTGGGCTACCTGAAACACAAAGACGACTCGGCATTCCCGATCATCTACGCACGCTTCGAGGGCGAGGCGACGACGTCGGGCTTCGACGAGTACACCACGTGGCTCGACGGTGTGACGGCGCGGGCCGCGGCCAAAGGCCAACGCTTCGTCAGCGTCCTGCACGTTCCTGGCAAGGTGCAGATCGGTGGCGACGTCCGCCGCCACATCGGCGACTGGACGTCGAAGCAGGTGCCCACACCGTCGTCGGCAGCATTGTGGTCTTCGACAGCGCCGTGCTTCGCGGCGTGCTCACGGCCGTGTCGTGGGTGAGCCCGAAGCAGATGCAGCGCGTCGACAATGCCGCCACCGTGGCTGAGGGATGGCAGTTGGCGACAGAGATGTTGCAGCGCGCGGGCATTCAGCCGCCGACATCAGCCCCCTGGTTGAAGGGCTGACGTCGACGATTGCAGGGCCTCAGCCCAGAATCTCCACCAACGCACCCGAGGCAATGAGCCCCGAGATGCCAAGGAAGAGCGCGTAGAGGCTCTCGCCGGCGATCAAGCCGCCGCCCGCCAGGCTCATGGTCGACATGTCTTCGATGACTTCGCCTTCGGGGATAACGGCCTTGCGCGCCTCGTTCCAGTTGAACATCGACGCGAAAATGCCGCCGAGGCCGAACCACAACGACGTCGTGAAGTCGACGAAGCCGCCAAAGCTGCTCGCGTACGGCGAGGCGATCAACAGCGCGTCGAGGATGAAGTCGATGGTCTTGTTCGTCGCGTTCTGCGTGCGCCACGCCTGATAGGCCGCCGACTTCTGCAACACCTTGCGGATGATCTGAATGACCACACCGACGACGATGCCGAGGGCCATCACGCCCAGCGTCTTGCTGTTGTCGGCACCCAGCGTGTTGAGCACGCCGACGAACTTGAAGGTCATGGCGCTCTGCCACTTCGAGCCCTCGACGGTTTCGCGCAGCTCGGGGTGGGCAAACAGGTTCTCTTTGAGGATCGGGTAGCTCTCGAGAAACACCTTGGTCATGACGACGGCGAGAAACGCGCCCATCACCACACCGATCATCTGAAAGCCGAACTGGATGTTGCGGTTGCTGCCCAGGCGCCAGCCTGTTGAGCGGTCCTGCTGCATGTCGACACCGACGGTGCACGAGACGAGCAGGATTGAGCCTGCGAGCACGCCGACGAGGGGATCGCGCAGGCCAAGTCCGGCCATCATCAGCACCGTCACGACGAACGC
>JBIKRQ010000311.1:0-7657 GCA_044349155.1 Myxococcota bacterium | reverse complement strand
ATGCTCAAGCACCCGACGCTGACGAGGCAGAAGGACAATCGGCGGTGAGCTTCGCGGCATGCGAAGCCCATGATCCGAACGATCACGAAAGGAAAGTGTGGTTAACTCCGTCTCGTCGCACTAGCGGAACGCGCGACGGGCGAGAACCACTGTTGTCGTCGATGGTGAACGATCGATCACCACGAGGTCGACCGCTGCCTATGGTCACCGGTGGCGGCCGCGTTTCCATCGACGGGCACTTCGCGGCATAACGTCGTCATGAGCACCTCGATCACCAGCACGAAGACCTTCACCGAGGGGGCTGGCCGCAAGGTGTTTGAAGGGCGCCTGCACACCACCGCCGAGGTGCAGGCGGTGTGGGACGTCATGGCCGACACCCAGCGGCTGAACGAGGTGGTCTTCAAGCTGGCGCCGACGGAGCTGGTCGAAAAGGGTGCCGACCTCGCGCGCATGAAGACGAAGATTGGCCCCATCATCGTCGAGTTCGACGAGCTGGCCTGGACCTTCGATGCGCCCCACCGGTACCGCAGCGTGCGGCTGTTTCACGCGGGGCCGCTGAAGAAGCTCGACGTCGAGTGCGAGATCACGCCCGACAACGGTGGCAGCGCCGTGCTGTACCGGGTGCTGGTGACGACGGCGGGCATCGCCTCGTTCGCGGCCGACGCCTGGGTGATGAATCAGGTGCAGACCGGCTTTGGCCACCTGGCCCCCCTGCTCGACCGGTTGTCGACGAGCGGAGCGGACCTGTGGCAAGCACCGCCGTCCAACGCGGCCTGGATCGCGGCGCGTGCGCGGCCACTGGCGGCGGCCACCGAACACCTCGACCCGGGGGCTGGCGGTCGCATCGCCGCCCTCGTTGATGTCATCGCCCGTTCGTCGGACAGCGACGTCGTTCGTCTGCGTCCCTACGAGTTCGCTCGTCGTCGACACGACGACCGGGACGCCACGCTGACCACGTTTTTGCGCGCGACCAAAGCAGGGCTGTTGACCATGCGTTGGGATGTGATGTGTCCGTCGTGTGCGCTGCCGGTGGGTCAGGTGACGGAGCTCCAGGCCAAACACCAGACGATGGAGTGCAAGGGTTGCCGCGTCACCTTTGAGACGCGGCCCAACTCCAACGTCGAGGCCGCGTTCTCGCCGCCGTCGCACATTCGCGACGCCCACGCCGTCATGTTTTGCCTGGGCTCGCCGCGACGCACGTCGCACTGGATTTCGCAGTTCACCCTGGCGCCCAACGAGACGCGCACGTTGCGACCGCGCTTGTCTGCGGGCCGCTACCGCATGCAGGCCACGGGCCTCAACCAGCAGACCCTCATCGACGTCGGCGCCACGGGCGAGAGCAAGGGCAAGGTCATCCTCGAGCACCTCGCCGGGCGCGGGGCGGTCATGCCCGATTCGACGGTGCCGCTCCACGCCGGCGATCTCGAGATCGAGTGCCGCAACGAAGACCGCGTCGCCCACGTCTTTCAGCTCGTGCACGATGCCTTCGCCGACGATGCCGCCACCGCCACCCACGTGATTCAAACCCCCGCGTGGCGCGAGCTGTTTGGCAGCTGACGCTTGGGTGAACGATCGTTTCTCGAACGCGCCGCACTGCTGATGGACGTCGTCATGGCCGCCGATCTCACCGCTGACGTTGCACGCTGGCAACAGCACCACGCCTTCGCGGGCTTCGAGCCCTGGCTCGATGGGGTGGCGCGTGCGCAGGCCCAAGCCCCTGAGACCTGGCAGGCGTTGCTTCGCTCGGAGGTGGCGTTTGTCGCGCAACGCGGGCCACTGCCAGCAGGGCTCGACCCTGATGACGTTGCTGGCTGCTACGCCGACCGCTGCTTGCGCGGCGAGGTGCCAACACGCGCGAACAACCTGCACGACCTGCTCAACGCGTTGGTGTGGGCCCGCTTTCCCCGCGCGAAACAAGCGCTGTGTGCGCGCCACATCGTCCTCGCCAGCGCCCGCGAACGAACCCCGGCAGGCCAGCAGCGTCTGCGCTCGCGCGAGCAGGATGCCGCGGCGATGCTCGACGAGGGCGGCATGCTGTTGGGGCCCACCACGCGCGCGGTGTTTGGTCATGCGGCGTTGGAGGACGCGGTGCTGGGCCGGCCACTGCGGCCGTTTCTGCTGCACCTGCCGAGCGACGATCTCGATGACGCGTTGGCCGCGCTGTTGGCCGATCCACAACCGCTGCCACGCGTGCGCGCCCGGCATGCGGTGCTGGGTGCTGCGCGCGTCGTCGGCTGAGAACAATCGTTCGCCTCGACGTCGAAGGGCGTCTACTGCGCCTCAGGCTTGCGCGCTGCCAGCACGTAGAAGAGGCCGCCTTCGCTGCGCCCCAAACCCTGGGCCGTCCGCAGCCAGTGCGCGCGCAACACGCGGTTGGCGCGGGCGCAGTCGGCATCGAACGAGGCGGGATCGCCGCCACCGGCGAGGTAGTAGCGGTGGGCTTCGTCGCGGGGCCAGCCGAAGCCGTCGTCGTTGACGCGCAGGGCCTCGAGCACTTCGGGGCGTGTGCTGTGGTCGGTGCCGTGTTGAAACGTGGTGCAGCGGTCGTTGTTCCAGACACCGAGCACGTCGACGGTGTTGGGCACGAAGCGCACGAGGTGCTCGCCGATGGAGTTGTAGCCCAGGCCCAACGCGTGCTTGCCCTTCTCGCAGGTGGCCTGCAGGCGAAAGAGGGCGACGACGTCGTCGAGGTTGAACTGGGGGTCGCCCACCAGGCTGCTGATGCTCTGCCCCAGATTGTTGGGCTCGGCACACAACAGCACCCCGCCGGGCCGAAGCACGCGCACCATTTCGGCGAGGGCCGCTGCCGGATCGTGCACGTGGATCAACACGGTTTGGCAGGTGACGAGGTCAAACGTGCCGTCGGGCCAGGGTAAGGCGTGCACATCGCCTTGCACGAAGTCGATGGCGACGTCGTTCGCAGACGTTGCTGCGGTGGCAGCGGCACGCTCGACCCACGCGGCTTCGCGTTCGACGCCGGTGATGCGAGCACCTGGTGGCAGCAGTGAGGCGATGGTGCGGGTCCAGTGCCCAAGGCCCGCGCCCACGTCGAGGGCGCGTTGCATGCGGCGCAGGCCGGCACGCGTGGCGACGAGGTCGAGGAAGTCGGCGTTCCACCACAGGTCGCGGGTGTCGTTGAGGTAGTGGGCAGAGTGCGGGGCAGCGGGGACAATCGGCGCGGTCATGACGAGCTCCTGACAGAGCGCCGCAGACGGCGCCACGTGCGTCGTTGTTCAGATCCTGGTCGCCGCTGGCGCGCCACGGCCACAAAACGCTCGTTCACCTCGACGTCGGCGCGGTGGGTCGCGTGTTGCCGAAGGCTCTTTCGTTTTGCGCCGCTGTCGCCAATGGTCGTGCGCATGGCTGCCTACACGAACGAAGAACTCTACGCGCCCTGTCCTTGTGGTTCAGGCAAGAAGCTCAAATTCTGCTGCAAAGACGGGCTGTTGCGTCGTCCGCCCCCGTCTGAAGCGCGCGAACTGGAGCTGGCGATCGAAGAAGCCAACGCCGACAACGTCGACTCGGCGCGCGCGCGGCTCGAGAAGCTTGTTGCCGCCAACAGCAAAGAAGTGCTCGTTCACGGCGTGCTCGCCACGTTGTTGGCGGCGGCGGGCGAAGAAGACGCGGCCATCGTGCGCGCGCGAAAGACCCTCGAGCTGGTGCCTGGCCATGTGCCGGCGATCGGTCTGTTGGCGCACCTGCTCGCCGTGCGCGGGCAGCGCGACGAGGCCAACGTCCTGCTCGATCGCGTGATGCGCTCACCGGTGAAAGACCGCCTCGATGCAAACGCGGTGGTGATGGCCCTGGGCGTGCTCGAGCGCGACGCCGACGTCGTGGCCGTGGTGGGCGCGCTGAGCGGTCCGATCACGCACCTGCTCGCGTTTGCGCAGGCCACAGCGGCCATCAATCTGGGCGACAAAACCACCGCGATCCGCGTGCTGATGGCGTCGTTGCAGGAGCGCTTCGACGACTTCGGTGCGGTGTTGCTGCAGGTGGCGAGCGGGCAGAAGAAGCACCCGTGGGCGCGCCTTGGTGTGCTGGCGCCGGGCTACTGGATTCCCCACGAGCGCACGTTGTTTGAGCTGTCGGCCTTCGAGACAGCGACGGCGCCCCACGCCGACGTGCAGCGCAGCGAAATGCTCGCACAGGCGTTGCGGCTGCTCACGCTGACGTCGCTGGGGACTGAGGAAGAGCGCGCGATCGGCACCGTGGTCGACACGATGTCGCGCCTGGCGCCGTCGGTGGCCCGTCGTGAACTGCGGTTCGTGGCCGAAAGCGAACTGGGCAGCGAAGAAGCACGCCACCGCTTCGCCAAAGCCCTCGCCGACCTCGACAACGCACCGGTTGTCGTCGAGGTTGCAGCCGCAGCCGCAGCCACTGTCGTCGTCGAAGCCGCACCCGCCGTCGTCGTCGAAGCCGCACCCGCCGTCGTCGTCGAGGCCGCACCCGCCGTCGTCGTCGAGGCCGCACCCGCCGTCGTCGTCGCACCCGCACCCGCGGTTGAAGCCGAAGCACCGATCGCCAATGTGCCGCCGGTGGCGCAGATGGGTTTGTTTGGCGAAGTGCTGACCACGAAGGCAGCCAAAGCTGAGCTTTCCAGCAAGAAGTCAGCGCTGCGCACCGTCGACAAAGAGGCGCCCGCTGCGGCGTTTTACGAGGGCTGCTCGATCGCCGAGCTGCGTCGCTTCCTCGACGCGTTTGGTGTCGAGCACACGGGCATCAAGAAGAAGAGCGAGCTGCTCGCGTTGATGGTGCACGCAGCGGAAGACGGCGACCTCGTCGTCGACATCGTCAACGAGCTGCGCGAACACGAAGACCTTTACGACGTGACCGATGCGTTGATCGACGCCGGTGGCCTGGTGGAGCTCGAAGAGATGCAGCGCCGCTTTGGCGTGCCCAAGCCCGGCGACGAGCTCAGCGACCTCGAGATGTTGCTGGCGAACGGGCTGGCCGTGCAGGCCATCGTCGACGGCAAAGCGTCGGTGGTGCTGCCCACGCCGATCCGCAGCGTGCTGTGCGACGCGCTCCGCGAAGAGGCGTGACCTACACCCACATACACGCGTTGCACCGTCAGCAGTGACCGGTGCGCACTGCAGTTTGACCGTGACCGACGACCCGCGTTACCCACGCGGCGTCGGTTTCGTCGACGTCGTCGGCGGGCTGGCTTGCTTGTCTCAAGGGAGCTGTTCATGGCGATTGCGAAGCCCGCTGTTGATTCTGCCGATGTCGGTCTGGTTGGCCTTGCGGTCATGGGCCAGAACCTGGTCTTGAACATGGCCGACCACGGCTTCAAGGTCGCCGTCTACAACCGCACCACCGCCACGACGGAGAAGTTCGTCGCCGACAACCCGCCCAGCGTGTTTGGTGAAGGTGGTGGTGGCCTCGTGCCCGCCGCCGACCTCAAAGACTTCATCGCCTCGATCAAGCGCCCGCGCCGCATCGTGATTTTGGTGAAGGCCGGCGGCCCCACCGACGCGGTGATCGACTCGCTCGTGCCCCTGCTCGACAAGGGCGACGTCATCGTCGACGGCGGCAACGCGCTGTACACCGACACCATCCGTCGCGAAAAAGCGCTCACCGACAAGGGCCTGCTGTTCGTTGGCAGCGGTGTGTCGGGCGGCGAAGAAGGGGCCCGCTTTGGGCCGTCGCTCATGCCCGGTGGCAAGCCCGAGAGCTGGGAAATCCTCAAGCCCGTGTGGATGGCCTGCGCGGCCAAGGTCGACGCCGTCACCGGCAAGCCGCTTGAAGGTGCAAGCCCCGGCAAGCCCATCGTGGGCGGCGTGCCCTGCACGACGTACATCGGTCCCGACGGTGCCGGCCACTACGTGAAGATGGTGCACAACGGCATCGAGTACGGCGACATGCAGCTCATCTGCGAGGCCTACTCGTTGCTGCGTCACTCGCTCGGCAAAACGCCCGAAGAGTGCAGCGCGATTTTGAAAGAGTGGAACGGCGGCGACCTCAACAGCTTCTTGATTGAGATCAGCGCCGACATCCTGCAGCAGAAAGACCCGGTCACCGGCAAGCCGTTCGTCGACGTCGTGCTCGACACCGCGGGCCAAAAGGGCACCGGCAAGTGGACGAGCGTGAACGCCCTCGACCTCGGCATTCCCGCGGCCACGGTGGCTGAAGCCGTGTTTGCGCGCTGCATTTCGGCGTTGAAGGACGAGCGCGTTGCGGCCAGCAAAGTGCTCAAGGGCAGCACCGGTTTGGGCAAGGCCATCAGCATCACCGTCGACGACGTGCGCGATGCTTTGTACTGCTCGAAGCTGTGCTGCTACGCGCAGGGCTTTGCCCTCTATGCAGCGGCGTCGACCGAGTACAAGTGGAACCTCAACCTCGGCGAGATTGCGCAGATTTTCCGCGGCGGCTGCATCATCCGCGCGGGCTTCTTGCAGAAGATCACCGACGCGTTCACGAAGAACCCGGGCCTGCAGAACCTGCTGCTCGACCCGTACTTCGCCGAGAAGGTCAGCGGCGTGCAAGACAACTGGCGCAAGGTGGTGGCCCGTGCAGCACTTGACGGCACGCCGTCGCCGTTGTTCGCCTCGGCGTTGTCGTACTTCGACAGCTACCGTTCCGAGACGCTGCCGGCGAACCTGCTGCAGGCCCAGCGCGACTACTTCGGTGCTCACACCTACGAGCGCACCGACGCGCCCCGCGGCGAGTTCTTCCACATCGACTGGCCGGATGCGGCGCGCCCGCAGCTGAAGCTCTCTGAGCTCGGCATGAACCGCAGCTGAGTTCGATCGAACCCACGTGAGTGCAACAGCGCCGTCGACCTCGACGGCGCTGTTCGTTTGTGCGCGTCTGCTGACAGCACCATCGCCTGGTGCACACCTGCGCATGGAGTCTGTCGACACCTCTCACGACGCCGACGAGCGTGTGTTGGCCGCCGCGATGGCCCTCGCGGGGCGCCGCCTGGCGATCTTGACCGGGGCCGGCGTGTCGACAGACAGCGGCGTTCCCGACTACCGCGGCGGGGAGCGAAAGCAGCGAACGGGTAGCTTGTGCGACGGCGGGAGCGCTGCTGTCGAGCAAGAAGGCAGCCCTGCGCACCGTCGACAAATTCGGCTTTCGCTTGCAAGTGCGAGAAAGTCTAAATTCATCTGGAATGGGTGTGTGTTCATTTGGGGCGACTTCACCGGTCCTACTAATTCTAGGAAGAGACTCGCTGTGGAGAGACCGAATATCACCGTGCGGGCGTGTAGTAGTTCACGAGCAGCGGGATGACGACATTCAGAAGCAGGAATCCAGGGACAACGGTGAAGACGAACTTGATCCACGCGTTCCATCTTGATATCCGCGTGAGTCCATTACCAACGCCAATAATGTTTCCAGGTGGAATCGACATGATGATTGAGGCGATGAGTCCACCGATGAGGAAGGTGAGAAAGCCCCAGCCCGCCGCATCGCTGATCTTCTGGTCTGTCCCGTACTTCGATAGGATGGCAAGAGTAAGCTCTGTCGCCTTCAGATGTTCATCTTGGGTGAGTCCGCCAGCCAGCAATTGGTGAGCCTCCGAAAACAAAGCGTTTGGGGCCCTCTCCCTTGGCGAGATGAGGAAACTCAGGATCAAGAGAAAAATGAACCAGACGGGAACCGAGAAGAAGGCGGCGCCTTTCCAGAGCCTTCGAGGTGCCGATGGCCGGAATTT
>JBIKRQ010000037.1:0-27489 GCA_044349155.1 Myxococcota bacterium | reverse complement strand
CCCTACACCAAAAGAGGGGTGCACAACGCCGACGCTCAAAGTGCACGGGGAGCGATGCACAAACCCGAACAAAGGGCCCGGAAAGTCCAGAAAACCATGGCCCTGGATGGTTTTCTGGTCGCGCCGAAGGCGTAGTCCAAAGTTGGAGCGCAGTGATCGACGATAAAGCCGTTTCCACCATACTCTGAAGCAAGCCGCGATACGAAGCAAGCCGCCACACGAAGCAAGCCGGAAGCAAGCACCGAAGCAACGAAGGCAGAAACAAAAACGCCGACGTCACGGTCGACGTCGGCGCAGAAGCAGAAGCAGAAGCAGAAGCAGTCAGCGCAGAACGAGCGGAATCTCGAGGTCAGCCGCTTCAGTGGGCGGCGCAAACTTCCACTTCTTCGCCGCCCCACTCAAGCACGTGCCCAACGGGCTGGCCTGAATGACAGCATTGTTGATGACCGAACGCTCGACGGTGCCCTTGAGACCAATGCTGAGCGTGAGCCGGATCTTTTGCGGGATGTCTTCGTTGTTCTTCATCGCGTTGTCGACGCAGACCTGGATGGCGCCCTGACCATCGCGCACGACCTTGGCCGCGTTGGCAGCATCGATGGTGGTGCCGGCGGTGCTCGGCAAATCGATCTGCACCGAGGGGGACTTCGGCCCCGTGCGCTTGCCCAGACCGCTGGTGTCCATGGCCAGACCACTGCCGCCCACGCCCATGAAGCCACTGCCATCGATGGTGGTCTTCGTGGTTGGCGTTTCGCCCGGCGTGGCCCCCGGCGTGCCAAAGGCACCCTTGAGATCGTCGTCGGAGACCGCGGCACCGGTGCCAGCACCCACGGCCTTCGGCGGACGCTTGCGGCCACCCTTGGCAGCGATGCGGGCCTCTGCCTGCTTGATGCACTCGCCACGGTCGGGCGCGAACTGACACTTGAGGGCCGGGTCTTCTTCGGCGTCGTCCCAGCCGCCCTCGACGGGATCGGGTGCTGCGTCTTTGATGCCTGTGCTGACCGCGACGGCGTCGACGACGCGCTTGAGGCCCAAAATGTCGAGCTGGTAGTCGATGACGCAGATGGCGATGAGCGCGACGGTGACGGCGACACCGACGCCCGCGTAGAGCTTGTGCTTGCTCTCGCGGTTGTGCAGGCCCGCTTGCATGATGAACACGCGCGTGGACTCGCGGGGCGCTTCTGGGCCGCCTTGCGACGTCGGCAACGCCGCAAACGGATCGTGGATGACCGGGCCAGGAGGCTGCTGCTGCTGCTGCGCTGCTCCACGCTGCGCGCGCGCGGCCTCGAAGTTCACGATCTCGGCACCCTCTTCGGGTGGCGGCGGCGGACGACGAGGACCAGGGCCCTCAGCGACGGCGGCGGCGAAGTCGGCGACTTCCTTGAGGCGAATCCACGCCGGCAGTTGGTCGTGCCAGACGTAGGAGCGATCGGTGATGCGGCCGTCTTTGAACAAGCGCACGACTTCGTCGTGGTTGGCAGGGCCGTGCTGCTTGCCCTTGATCGCGACGTACCACTCGATGGCCTTGCCCGACGACGACGACGGCGCAGGGGCCGCAGGACGACCGCCGCTTGTCGACGACGCTGCCGCAGGGACTGACACCGAACCGGTACCCGTGCCCGTGCTTTGCATCTGCGGCGTGGCGTAGCCCGAGGCCTCGCCCTGCACGGTGGGCAATTGCTCGCGCACAACGACGATGTTGCCGCAGGTTTTGCAGCGGATCTTGAGGACCTTCCCCTTCACCTTGTCGTCGCCAATCGAATAGCGCGTCTGGCAACGGTCGCAGGAGAACTTCATCACCAACCCCGACGCCACCGCTCGACGGAAACCCGCCGCGGCAGCCATCACTAGGACAACACCGGAAGGCCGACCGTACCAACGTTCCGGCCCCGCCGTCGATCTTATCGGTGCCAGACGAAGAAGCTGACGTCCCCGATCTGGCTGGAGGGCGTCACGCATCCGACGCAGCGCGCCAACGTTTTGGCGTTACCGAACCAACCGGCCTTGCATCGCGTCGTCAACGGCGACAGCACCACGCCATGAACCTCAAAGCTGTGAAGAAGGTCGGCATCCTCACGGGCGGCGGCGACTGCCCCGGCCTCAACGCCGTCATCCGTGCCGTTGTGACCCGCGCCGAGCAGCTCGACGTCGAGGTGCTGGGCATCCGCGGCGGGTGGCGCGGCTTTCTCGACAACGACACCGAGGTCCTCAGCCGCACCCGCACGCGCGGCATCCTCCACGAGGGCGGCACCATCCTTGGCACCACCCGGGTGAACCCGTTTCAAGAAAAGGGCGGCCCCGAGCGCGTCGAGGCAGCGTTTGCGGCCTGGAAGCTCGACGGGCTGATTGCCGTGGGCGGCGAAGGCACCCTCAGCCTGGCCACGAAGTTTCACGAGCGCGGCCTGCGCGTGGTGGGCGTGCCCAAAACCATCGACAACGACCTGTCGGGCACCGAGGTCACCTTCGGCTTCGACACCGCCATCGAGGTCGCCACCGACCTGATCGATCGCCTGCGCACGACGGCGGAAGCCCACGAGCGCGTGATGGTCGTCGAGGTGATGGGCCGCCACGCGGGCTGGATCGCGATCCATGCCGGCCTTGCCGGCGGCGCTGACGTCGTCGTGGTGCCCGAGCGGCCCATGTCGATCGACGACATCACCAAGGTGCTGTTGATGCGCCGGGCCGAAGGAAAAGTCAGCTCCCTCGTCGTCATCGCCGAGGGCGCCATGATTCGCGAACCCGGTGCCGCCGAGGCTCACCTGGTGCTGTCGA
This sequence comes from Myxococcota bacterium, assembly GCA_044349155.1. Lineage (GTDB taxonomy): Bacteria > Myxococcota > UBA727 > UBA727 > VGSZ01 > VGSZ01. The sequence continues at coordinate 24,720 of JBIKRQ010000037.1, read as the reverse complement.
ACACCACGCCCGACACGTTTGGTCGTCCGCGCCTGGGCGGCATTGGCCAGTACGTCGCGCGCTGCATCGAAGAAGCCACTGGCATCGAGAGCCGCGTGACTGTGCTGGGTCACGTGCAGCGTGGCGGGACCCCGACGGCGCGGGATCGCGTGTTGGCGTTGCGCTTCGGCGTGAAGGCCATCGAGGCGCTGGCCGCGGGTCGCAGCGGCGTGATGGTGGCGCTGCACGCCGACGAGATTGTGGAACTGCCGCTGTCTGAGGCAACCAAGCAGCGCAAAACAGTGGACGCCGCCTGGCTGCGCCTGGCCGATGTGTTTTGCGAAGGACCCACGTCAGGTCGCTGAAGCCCATCGCAGTGGCGAGGTTGAGGGTTGTCGACGGCGGGTAAAAGGCCTCAGCCGCGGAGGACCTGACCTCGCACGCCGTCGACGATGGTGAGCGCCTCGGCGACGAGGTCGTCAGCGACGCCCAACTCACGCAACGCGGCACCGAGGTGGATCACCACCGCGTCGAAGTGCACATCCGTGAGGCCGCGCTCGCGCACCAGGCGCGCGTGGGCTTCGCCGAGGTCGCGACCGCTGTACAGGTGCTCTGCACCAAAGGCCCAGCCCATAAACCCCACCAGCTTTTGAAGCTGTGCGGCGAGGTCGAGCTCGTTGAAGAACGGCGCGAGCAGCGGGTCCTCAACGAACTTTTTGTAGAGGAGATCCACCGCTGCGACCACGGCTGCTTCGCCACCGATGCGAACGAACAAAGACGTCATGGCGCCAAAGCTTCCATCGCGCTGGCTGCGCGGCAAGTCGAGAACGGACAAACGACCGCATATGCGAATGATCTCGCAAGGCAGTCGCTCAACTTCGCCAACGATTCTCCGATGCCGAAGGGCTGACTGGGGATGCACAATGGAAGAAGGCGACGATCCGTTCGATGGCGACGACGAGGATACCTCTGCGTCGATGTTTCTGACCTTTCGCGTGGGGGCCGCAGAGTACGCACTGCCCGTGCTGATGGTGACCGAGATTGTGCGGTTGCCGACGTGGCACCCGCTGCCCGATGTCCCCCCGCACATCTGTGGTGTCGTGAACCTGCGCAGCCGCGTGGTGCCGATCATGGATCTGCGCATGCGTTTTGGTCTGGGCGCGCACAAGGCCACCGAACGCACCGTCGTCGTTGTGGTGGAGATCGAAGGCGTGGCCACTGGCCTGCTCGTCGATGCCGTCAGTGACGTCGTTGAATTCTCCGAGATCGAAGAAGGCACCGTTCGCGCTGGTGTCGGCCGCAGTGAACTTTTGCGCGGCGTCGCGAAGAAGGGCGAGCGCGTCGTCTTCGTGCTGGATGCCGCAGCCCTCCTTGCCCCCATCGCCACCACCTTTGCTGCTGCGCCCAGCGCGCACGCCTAAACCTGCCAACACTTCGGAGTTCCACCATGGCCCAGGATGCAATCGTCGTCGTCGAAGCCGACATCGACTACTCTGCCTACATGTCCGCCATCGACCGCGTGATGGCCGTGATCGAGTTCGACTCGATGGGCATCTTCATTCGCGCCAACGACTTGTTCTTCAAGGCCATGGGCTACGACGTTGCTGAACTGCGCGGCGCCCACCATCGCATCTTCGTCCATCCCACCGAAGTGGCGAGCGCTGCCTACGACGACTTCTGGAAACGCCTGCGCAACGGCGAACCCGTGCAAGGCACGTTCGAGCGCGTGGCCAAGGGCGGTCGTCGTGTGGTGCTGCAGGCGTCGTACAACCCGATCTACGACGAGGACGGCAAGATCGTTCGCTTCGTCAAGTACGCCACCGACATCACCGCCGCGACCATCGCTGCTGAAGAATCGGTGAAGCGGCAGGCCCAGGCCCTCGCCGAAAGCCTGCGCATCAAGTCAGCGCTTGAAGGCTCGACGACGGGCATGATGATCGGCGACGAGAACCTGAACATCGTCTACCTGAACGGGGCCTTGCGTGAGCTGCTCAAGAAGCACGAGCCGGCGCTGGCAGCGCAGTTCCCGGGCTTCCGTGTCGACGACCTCGTCGGCCGCAACATCGACGTCTTTCACAAAAACCCCGCCCACCAGCGCGGCATGCTCAAGAGTGTCTACGGCAGCCACCGCACGCGCATTGTCGTCGGCGGCCGCACGATGGACATCATCTTGAGTCGCGCCATCGGCCAGGCCGGAGAACTGCTCGGCTACGCGATGCAGTGGACCGACATCACCGAAGAAGCCGCCGCACAACAAGACATCGAAAACGTCCTCGCTGCCGCCGTCAAAGGCGACCTCACCCTGCGCGTCGACACCCAGCGCTACTCGGGCTTTTTGCGCCAGGTCGGCGACGGCATGAACCAGCTGCTCAACTCGTTGGGCGACTCGTTTCGCAAGGTCAAAGAAGCGCTCGAGCAGGTGGGTCAGGCCGCAACACAGCTGCGCACCACGAGCCAGCTGATGTCGGCGGGGGCCATGTCGCTCAACGACTCGGCGAAGAACTCGTCGACGGCCCTGCAGGCCACGGCCGACATTGTGCGCACCAACGCCGAGAATGCGGCGATGGCCAACCAACTGGTGTCGCAGACGGCCACGGCTGCTCACGCTGGCGATGCGCGCATGGAGGACATGACCAACGCGATGGGTGAGATCCACACCTCGGCGCAGCAGATCGGCAAGATCATCAAGGTCATCGACGAGATCGCGTTTCAAACGAACCTGCTGGCGCTCAATGCTGCCGTCGAGGCTGCGCGTGCTGGTCGCCATGGCAAGGGCTTTGCTGTGGTGGCGCAGGAGGTGCGCAACCTTGCCGAGCGGAGTGCGAAGGCCGCCAAGGAAATCACCGATCTGATCGAGGCCTCGACGGAGAAGGTGGGTGCTGGCGTTCGCATCACCGACAACACCCGTGGTGCGCTGAAGGAGATCATCACCAACGTGAGCAAGGTGGTCGACCTCGCTGGCGAGATCGCTGCGGCCAGTCGCGAGCAGGCAAAGACCGTGCACTCAGTGACGGTGTCGATGGGCGAAGTCACCGAAAACGCGCAGGCCGGCAGTCAGCAGAGCAACGAAGTCGCGGCAGCGTCGGAAGAACTCGGCCGTCAGATGGAAGTGCTGCGTCAACGCATGGCCGCCTACAAAGTGCCCGAGCCACCAGTGACGGCGTCGGCGCAACAGGGCGATGCCTTGCGCACCCTCATGCGCCTGCTGGAACTCAAGGGCATCGACGTCGCCAGCCTCACCGCATCGCTCGAGCCAGGCCACGACGCACATGCCAGCAACGGCCACGGTCACAGCAACGGCCACGCCCACAGCAATGGCCACGCCCACAGCACTGGTCACGCCCACAGCACTGGTCACAGCAACAGCAACGCCGATCCGCGCGCGGTGCTGCCTCTGACGGCCGATGAACGCGGCTTCCGCGGCTTTTGACGCCATTTCTCGTCGTCAAGCAGGGAGCATGGCATGAGCGAAACTGAATCCTGGGGGGCCTACGCGTCTGACGCTGAAGAAGCCCTCGGCGTGATCGAGCAAGCGTTGCTGTCGCTCGAAGCCACGACTGACATGGTGGTGATCAACCGCCTGTATCGAGCGCTCCACACGATCAAGGGCAACAGCGGCTTTCTGCATCTGCGCAGCATCGAGCGTGTGGCCCACGCCGCCGAGAGCATCATCGGCCTCGTGCGCGACCAGGGCCGCGCTGTCGAAGAGGCGATGATTGAGCTGCTCTTTCATCTCGTCGACCTGATGCGCCGCTTGATCAGCGCCGCGGCCATCGCCCACGCCGATGTGTACGACCCCGAGATCGAACCCCTCGTCACCCTCGCCGACGGCTTCACCGGCGTGCTGCTGCCCGACGTGCGAGACGAAGGCTTTCACCTGTTCGAAGAAGAAGAACCAACAGACGACGTCGAACTGGGACTCGATGCCTTCTTCCGCGCCCTGGCGGTGTCGGCCTGGGAGTGCATCGTTGCCGACGAGGACGTTGAACAAGCCCTGACCGATCTTGGGCGGGCTGCCAGTCGCACGGGTCGACAAGGCCTTGCCGACGCTGTTGCGCACTGCCTCGAGTCGGTGCCGCCGTCGAGGGAAGCCATGGCCGAGCTCGCCCTGGCGCTGCGCCAAAGCGGGATCGAGGTGGGCGACGACGTCTCGCCAGTGCCGACGCCAGCCGCGTCAGTCGCGCCAGCCGCGCCAGCCGCGCCAGCACCCATGCCGGTCCCTCACAGGGTGTCCAGCGCCGCGCCCACAGCAGACGTCGAGGTGAAGGCGAAGCCGAAGGCGTTGAACACCGTTGCGGCGCCGTCGGCCCCGCAGGCGGCACGCGAAGACACCACGCTGCGCATCGACGGCAGCAAGGCCACAACACTGATGGCCCTCACGGGCGAACTGGGGTTGGCGGTGCATGCGGTGACACGCCATCCCGGTGTGCGCGCCGATGTGATCGAGGGCTTTCAGGCCGCAGCCCACCGCCTGGAGAACCTCGTCACCGAGCTGCAAAATGAGGCCGCCGGGCTGCGCCTGGTGCCGGTCTCCAGCGTGTTCACGCGCATGCGCCGCGTGATTCGCGATACGTGCCTGCGCACCGGCAAAGAAGCCGATCTCGTCATCGTTGGCGAAGACACCGAGATCGACAAAGCGCTGGTGGATCGCCTGCACGACCCGCTGGTGCACGTGCTGCGCAACGCCATCGACCACGGGCTCGAGATGCCCGATGAACGCGAGCGCTGCGGCAAACCTCGACGAGGACGCCTGGTGCTGCAGGCTGCGCACCGCGGTGGTGCCGTCGAGATCGTCGTGGGTGACGACGGTGCTGGTGTGAACATTGCGCGCGTGAAGGCGCGAGCGATTGAGCGTGGCTTGTGCGCGGCCGACGCCGCGTTGAGCGACAACGACGTGATCGAGTTTTTGTTTGCGCCGGGCTTCTCGACGGCCGCACAGGTCACCGAACTCTCGGGGCGCGGTGTTGGTCTCGACGTGATGCGTTCCACGATCGAGGAGATGCGCGGCAGTGTGCGCATTCGCAGCATCGCTGGTGTCGGCATGCGCATGGAGATCACGCTGCCGCTGACGGTGGCGTTCCTCGAGGCGATGGTGGTGCGCGCCCACGGGTGGTTGTTGGCGGTGCCGATCGAGAAGGTCCACCACGTCGAACGCCTGCCCGACGAGCGCGTGGTCAGCGACCCAGGCAGTTCAACCGTGTTGGCGCGGCTCGATGACGGGCTGGTGCCAATCGTGAAGTTGAGTCGCTTCTTCAACACCGAGATCGACGACGACCAACGCGGGTCGACGTCTGGGCAACTGATTGTTGTGGTCAACAGCCAACGGGGCCGCATCGCGTTTCCCGTCGAGAAGCTTGTGGGCAACCAGCAGGTGATGCTGAAGCCGATGAACGGGCTGCTGCAAAACATTCGCGCGTCGTCGGGGTACGGCGTGTTGCGGTCAGGAGAAGTGGCCCTCACCCTGGACTGCGAGCGGTTGCATGCAGGTTGACCTGCCGCGCACGTTTACGCCGATGGTGATCACGGCGTCGGCCGATGCCGACACGTTGCGTGATTGGGTGCGGCAGTACCTCGGGATGTCGTTCAACGGCGATCAACGAGAGACGTTCAACAACCGCATCGTTGGCTTCTGCGTGCGCGAGCAGCTGACGGTGGAGCAGATCCTCAAGCAGCTCGACCGCAACGAGCCACTGCTGCGGCGCCTCGAAAACGCGTTGTCCACGCCGTACACGTACTTTTTGCGCGAGCCCGAGGCGTTTGAATTTCTCACCAACGACGTGCTGCCGCACCTCCGCAACGAACTCGAAGTGCGGATGTGGTCGGCAGCCGCGGCGACGGGCGACGAGGCCTGGTCGATGGCAATGGTGACGCGCGAGGTCTACGGCGACGCAGGACCACCGGTGCGTATTTTGGCCACCGACATCAGCGAGCAGCAGGTCTCGATTGGTGAGCGCGGCGAAATTCCCGAAGCCCACATGCACGACCTCGATGCTGCGCGTCGTCGTCGTTGGTTTCGACCCACGGCCGCGGGCAAACTTGAGGTGGTGCCCGAACTGCGCGCGCTGTGCACGTTTCGCCGCTTGAATCTGGCGACGATTCCGTGGCCGTTTGAGCAGAAGTTCCACGTCATCTTTTTGCGCAACGTTTTGTACTACTTCGACGAGATCACGCTGCGCGCGGTGTTGCAGGCGGCCAGCGAGAAACTCGTCAAAGGTGGCGCGCTCATCACCAGTGTGACCGAGCCGATCGAACGCGTGCCGTGGGGCCTCGTTCGTCTGGCACCCGGCATCTACCGACGTACGGAGTAGCCCTCGCAGTCGCACGATTTCCGTGGCGCTTCGCTCGCGGACCCAAGCCCATGGAGGCGAAGTATGATTGCCGAACTGTTCGATGTCCTCGTTGATGTGTCGTTTGCCGACGTGTGGTCGGTACTTACAGGCACACCGCCCGCCGTGGTTGGGCAGCACTGATGGCAGGCCAGATCCGCGTCCTCGTCGTCGACGACTCAGCACTCGTACGCGAGACGCTGGTGCGTGGCTTGTCGGCAGCGCCCGACATCCTCGTCGTTGGTCAGGCGCGCGATCCGTTTCAAGCACGCGACCTGTTGGTGCAGCTGCGGCCCGACGTGATCACCCTCGACGTGGAAATGCCGCGCATGGATGGCATTTCGTTTCTGCGCCGGATGATGGCGGTGATGCCCACGCCCACGATCGTGATCAGCTCGCTGACCACGAAGAGCTCGCCCCTCGCCGTCGAAGCGCTCGATGCCGGTGCTGTCGAGGTGATCGCCAAGCCGCCCAGCGACCTCGTGCGCGGCCTTGAGCGCATGCTCGAACACCTGGTGGCGTCGATCCGCATCGCCGCCGTCACGCGCGTCGACCGCATCGCCGTCGAGGTGGAAGCACCACGACAGGTGGCCCTCAGCCAGACCACCGACGTCGTCATCGGCATTGGCGCCAGCACCGGTGGCGTTGCAGCCCTTGGCAAAATCCTGCCGGCTTTTGGCGCCTTCAGCCCGGGCATCGTCGTCGTGCAACACATGCCGGCGGGCTTCTCGGCCGACTTCGCCAAGCGCCTCGATGGTCATTGTCCGATGCAGGTGGTGGAAGCCAAAGACGGCGACCGCGTCTTGCAGGGCCACATCCTCGTGGCGCCTGGCGGTGAGCGGCACACCGAGGTTCGTCGCTTTGGCGGCGAGTACCGCATCTCCCTTGTGCCTGGGCCGCCCGTGTCGGGGCATTCGCCGTCGGTGGATGTGCTGTTTCGTTCGATCGCCAAGCACGTGGGCCGAAACGGCATCGGCATGCTGTTGACGGGCATGGGGGCCGACGGCGCTGAAGGCCTGCTCGATCTCCGTCGTGCCGGTGGCCACACCTTCGCGCAAGACAAAGACAGCTGTGCCGTGTGGGGCATGCCCGCAGCGGCCGTGGAGCTGAACGCCGCCGAGCAGGTGCTGCCACTGGAGCGGCTGCCGCGTGCGGCGCTGGGCAGCATCGAACAGGGCATTGTGCGCCGCGGCTGATCCCCCCGCGGCTCGTCGACAAACTCGTCCACAAACCTACGTTTCAGTACAGCCAGCGCCCGAGGTGGGACGGTGTGTGCGATTCGCGTCGACAGGCGTTTCAGCGTGGTATCTGTCGGGCGATCCGCTGTCGCGGACCAAACGACCCGCTCGTGCTCGTCGCTGATGACGACGACGACCGTGTCGAGGAGCTGGACCGAGCCGCTTGTCAGTCGACCCCAATGACCTGCCCCGCCCGTTTGGCGACTTCACCCTCCTGCGGCTGATTGCTCAGGGCGGCATGGGGGCCGTGTATCTGGCGCTGCGCCCGATCGACGAGGACGAATCGCAGATGCGGCGCCTGCCGCAGGGGCAAGAAGAGGTCTGCGTCGTCAAGACCGTGCGCTCTGACCTGAAGGCCGACCGCGAGGCCGTGGGCCGCTTTCTCGACGAGGCCCGCGTCGTTCAGAAGCTCACGCACCCGCGCATCGCGCGCACGCTCGAAGCGGGCATCGTCGACAAAACCTACTTCCTCGCGCTTGAGTTCATCTCGGGTCGCAACCTGCGCGACGTGCACACGCGCGCGCAGAAGCTGGGGCGGGCGTTGCCCGAGGCGCTGATAGTCAGCGTGCTGTCGGAAATGCTCGAGGCCCTCGAGTACGCGCACCGCCTGAAAGACCCCGACACCGGGCAGCCGCTGCAGATCGTGCACCGCGATGTGTCGCCCCACAACGTGATGCTGGGCTTCGACGGCAACACGCGCCTCATCGACTTCGGCCTCGCGGCCCACGAGCTCAAACGCGAACTCACGCGCCCAGGCGTGATGGTGGGCAAGCTTCGCTACAACGCCCCCGAGCAGGTGCGCGACCGCGCCATCGACGGCCGCAGCGACGTGTACGCGGCCGGTGTCGTGCTCTACGAGTTCATCGCCAACGAGCGCTTCTACGAGGGCCTGCCCGAAGAGCAGGTGTGGCGCGTGGCGATGAAGGGCGACCACCGTCCGCGCAGCTGGCGCGACATCGACATCGAGTGGCGCCATCTGCTCGACGTGGCGCTGCAGAACGATCCCGACAAGCGCTACAGCAGTGCTGGCGAATTCCGCGCAGCACTCCTCGACGTTGCTGAAGGTCGCGGCATCGACATTCGCAACATGCGCCGTGAAGCGCGGCAGTTCATGAAGGAGGCCTTCGAGAAGGAGCAGATCGCCGAACGCGAAATGATCCTGCAGGCCACCGGCATCGCCGAAGCGCGCACCCAGCTGTTTCGCTCGCCGAGCGAAATGCAAAGCGCGATTCAGAAGATCGCCCCGCGCAAAAACACCGCCCCCGCGGTGGAACTCAAAACCGAGATCCTCGACGGCAACGCGGCGCAACTGCTCGACCTGCGCAACATGATGTCGCGCCTGGCCGACCCGAACGCCGAAACGCAACTGCCTGGCGATCCCATCTACGACGACGACGACGAGAGCAGCGAAGAAGACGACGCCTACGACACCAACGCCTCGGGCTACGGCGACAGCCTTGGTGAAGCAGCAGCGTCGGCGTCGGATGCGCCGTTGTCGGGGCACCGCAACAACAGTGCTGAAAGCAGCGCGTTGAGCGATCCCCGCGATCGCCGCTACGCCCGCGTCGGCCGCGACGACGACGTCATCGCTCCCACGGTGCAAGGCCGCGGTCGCAACAGCCGCTCAGAACGCAACGTGCCCACGCGCAGCTTGATGAGCGAGCGCGAAACCCTCGACGAGGATGAGCGCGACGACAGCCGCCTCAATCCGCCCGTGCCGCCCGCGTCGACCAGCCCGAGCATGTCTCGCCGCAGCAAGAGCGCTTCACCGCTGCCACCGCTGCCACCACGGCAAGCGCAGAAGCAACCGTCGTCGTCGTCGCCGATGTGGGCGCTGGGGCTTGGCCTGCTGGTGGTGGTGGCCATTGGCGTGGCGGCGATGTTGCTCGTGCCAAAGCTGCTCAAGCCCGAGCCCACCACCCTCGTCGACAACACGCCGATCCTCGAGGTCGATGCCGGCTGGGGCATGCCCGCTGCTGATGCGGGCACCGCGGTTGCAGCGACGGATGCGGGCATCGTGGTCGTTGATGCAGGCGTGGCAGATGCCGGCACCGTCGTCGTCGACGCGGGCAGCGTGGGCGTGGTTGAGGTGGTCGAGATCATCGACGCCGGTGTTGAAGACGCACCGCCCAAAGACCCGGTGACGACGACGAAGCCGAAGGACAAGCCCAAAGACCCCGTGGTCACCACGAAGCCGAAGGATCCGCCGAAAGATCCGGTGACGACGACGAAGCCGAAGGACAAGCCCAAAGATCCCGTCAAGGATCCAAAGGCCGGCACGCCGCCGAAGAAGGTGCCGTCGGGCTTTGGTGAGCAGATCACGTTCTTGAAGACGTGGTGCACCGGGCGCGTGGCCTGCGCGGCCAACATCGTCGGCGAGGCCAAGAACATCATGAAGCTCACGCCCGACGAGCTGCGCGACTTGAAGCAGTCAGCACCGAAGTGCATCGAGAAGTGCCAGCGGCAGTAGTGCTGCGGCCGCTGCTGTCGTCGTCAGGTGCGCGCCAACACCGTGTCGATGGCTGCGGCCAGCTTGAGGTCGCGCGCGCTCAAGCCGCCCGCATCGTGCGTCGTCATGCGCACCACGAACTGGCCACCAGCGAGTTCCACATCGGGGTGGTGGTCCTGCTCGTTGGCCAGCACCGCGATGTCGTTGAGCACCGCGACGGCCTGCAAAAATCCCAGCGGCACCTTGCGCACCAGCATGTCGCCGTCGACGTGCCAGGTCGGCAACATCGTCGGCAACGCTGCGCGCTGCTCGGCCGTCAAAGGCGCCACCAACGTCGGCGTGACAACAGGAGTGCTCATGCTGCCCATGATGCGCCGTTGGGCTTCGTCGACAAGCCTCAAGAAGCCGCAGAACGCAGGACCGCCAACATCTTGAAAAGACGTCGGAATCGGCACCTGTAAAACATGCTGGTTTCGCCATGTTTTCGCGTGCCGGGCGGTGCGATCGCGGAAGCGTCGGAGACGCCGGTGTCGCTGACGTCCGTCGAATCTCGCGACGACAAGCGGGAAACACGACGAGGACGCTGCTACGGTGCGCCTCGTGGCCAGCCAGTTTCTCTCTCCGATGCCCACGACCCAGGTCCACGCCGACCTGAAGGCCTCTGACCTTGGCTTCACCGAGCGGCGCTGTCAGCTCGCGGTGTTGTCGGGGCCCGAGACCGGCCGCATCGTCGACGTCGACCACATGCCCTTCACGGTGGGCAAGGGCGAAGAGTGCGACCTGGTGCTCACCGAGCCCACCGTCAGCCGCACGCACTTCAGCATCGAGAGCGAGCAGGGCGCGTTTGTCATTCGCGATTTGTCGTCGACGAACGGCACGTGGATCGATCAGTTCCGCATCAAGGAAGCCTGGCTGCGACCCGGCACGGTGTTGCGCGCGGGGTCGGCGCAGCTGCGCTTTGAGCCCGTGTTCAAGCCGATGGAGATCGCACCGGCGAGCGTTGATCGCTTCGGCAGTCTGGTGGGGCGCAGTGTGCGCATGCGCCAGATTTTCACGCTGCTGGAGCGCATCGCTCAAACCGAAGCCACCGTCGTCATCTTTGGCGAAACCGGCACCGGCAAAAGTGCGGTGGCCCAGGCGATCCACAGCAACTCCGCGCGCAAAGACGGCCCGTTCATCACTGTTGATTGCGGCGCGATTGCTGAAAACCTCATCGAGAGTGAGCTGTTCGGCCACGAGAAGGGGGCGTTCACGGGTGCCGATCGCATGCGCCAGGGAGCGCTTGAACGCGCGCGCGGCGGCACGCTGTTTATCGACGAGCTCGTCGACCTTCGGCTGGATCTGCAACCGCGTTTGTTGCGCGTGCTCGAAGAACGCGAAGTGCGCCGCGTGGGTGGCAACACCGCCATCAAGCTCGACGTGCGCATCATCGCCGCGAGCCGCTTCGACCTGTGGCGCGAGGTGCAGGAGAAGCGCTTTCGCGAAGACTTGTACTTCCGCCTCGCGGTGTTCACGTTGCCGCTGCCGTCGTTGCGCGAGCGCAGCGAAGACATCCCGCTGTTGGCCAGTGCGTTTGCCGCGAGTCAAAAAGGCGGCGAGCGGTTGTTGGCGCGCTTCACGCCTGCCGTCGTCGACAAGCTCATGCGCCACCCGTTTTACGGCAACGTGCGCGAGCTGCGAAACGTCATCGAGCGCGCCATCGCCCTCGACACCGACCCCACCGACATGCTCGGCCCCGCCCTCGGTTTGCCGCAGGGGTTGTCGGAGCTGATGGCCCAGCATGCGCCGGCCTCGACGCCGGCATCGACAGCGTTCGCACCGCCACCGCCCACGCCCACCGCCCCGCTCATCGCGCGTGCGCCGGCTGGACCCTCAAAGGTGCCTGCCGCCGTCGATCTGGGGCCGCTGCTGCACGGCACACAGGTCACGCTCACCGCCGACTGCGACCTGCCCTTCAAAGAGGCGAAGGAGAAGCTGCTCGACGCGTTTGAGGCCGCCTACATCGCGCGCTTGCTCACGACGGGCGACAACGTGTCGGCGATCGCGCGGGCGGCGGGGATCGATCGCAAGCATCTGTACACGTTGATGAAGAAGCACCAGCTCGACCTGCGCGGCAAGGTGGCCGACGAAGGCGACGAATGAACGCGCTGCACGACGACGACGGCTCGGTTTCGGTCTCGCGCCAGCTGCACCTGCTGTCGGGGCGGCCGCTGTACTTTCCGTTTCCGTCGGGAACGCTCACGCACAACTGCAGCACCTGTGATGCGCCGTGCTGCAAGGGCGAGCCGGTGGGCATTGGCCGCAGCCGCGAACTCGTGACGATCTTGCAGGCCCAGCCGCGCGCGGCGTTGTTTGCGACCGCCGGCTTTCAGGGCGGACCGCTGTTGTCGTTGTCGCCGCCCGCCGAGAAGTGCTGGTTTTTGGACCGCAAACAGCGCTGCCGCCTCGAGTACGTGCTCGGTCGTGACAGCAAGCCCACGGGCTGTCGGCTGTTTCCGTTTTCGGTGTTGCAGGGCGTGGGCGAAGCACTCGCGGTGGTGCCCGACCTGCTGTGCCCGATTCAGGTGGCGCCGCCGTCGATGAAGGGGCCGTTTTCCCACGACGAGCTCGCCCTCGAAATGCTGCGCACGCAGGTGCCGCGCACGGGCCACAGCACCATTCCCGCACCGCCTGATTTGAGCTGGGACGAAGCGATGGTGCTCGAGCGGCGCATCGTCGCCGAGGCCGCGGGTCTGCTCGAGCACGCGCGCCTGCCACCGTTTGTGGTGTTTGCTGAGCTCATGCACCAGCTCACGTGCGCCCTGGTCGACGTCGACGCGCGGCCCGCGAGCATGGCGTTGGTCGATGCCGATGTGCGGCGCTTTTTGGCCGTCGACGAGCAGTTGTCGCCCGACGGTGTGCGCGAGTTGTTGAGCTTTGTGGGCGTGCTGCGGTTGCGGCCCATCGACGGCGCCACGGTGCCACGACGTGCGTTGCCGGCGGTGCTGGTGGCGTTGTCGGTGGTGGCGGCGGCGTTTGAGCACATGCGCGGTAGCCGTCGTTCGCTGCGGTCGTTTGCTGGCTTGTGGGACGCGCAGGGGCCGGTGCTGTTTGCGTTGGCCCATCTGGCAGCGCGGCCGGTGCCGTTGTCGTCGACGTCGATCGACGATGCCATCGCCCGCCTGGGGCCGATGCGCCCGGTGTTTTTCGACGTGATCGACGGCATTCGCAAAAACGGCAAACGCAGCATCGCCGCCACCGTCGAGGAAATGCTGCGCGCGCAGAAAGACGCGTTCGCGCCGCCACTCACCGTCGACGCGGTCAGCGTGCTGCATGGGCTTGGTCGCGTGCTGCGCGATGCCTGCACGTTCACGCCCATCTGACGTCGTCAGCGCCGCCGACGCGAAGCCCTCAACGGGCGACGCACGTCGCGTCTGGGGCCTTTGTACCCTTCTTGCCCAGCAGCACGGCGGCGTCGCGCACCTCGGCGTTGGGCTTGTTCGTTATCGACGCGAACACCGCGCCGCGCTCGGGATAAGCACAGCCCACGATCGTGTCGGGCTGCCACGTCTGTTTGATGCCGCCACGCGTGTCGATGGCGAAGCGCACAAACGTGGCCCCGGTGGTGTCGACCTCGACGTCGAGCACCCGCACGCGTCGCTCAGACGGCGGCATGCGCGCGCGAGAGAAGCGGCTGCGTTCGTCGTCGCGCTTCTTGAGGGGCTGCAACAGCTTCGCCTGCACCAGGGCATCGACCTGTTGCTGCGTGGCGACGTCAGGCGGCGTGGCTTGCGCTGTCGAGGTGTGAAGCAGGCACAGCAGACACGACGCGATCGCGAGCGAAGACAGTTTCATGGCGCTTCCCTTTCTGGTTGGCAGTGTGAGCGGTGCAGACGATTTCGACGACGACGGCGCTGCCGACGACGGGGCCCCACAACGACACGACGTAGGCGATGTGCTCGTCGATCGACAGCGCGTCGAACGCGACGAGCAGGGCGCGCGACGTGACCGCCACCGACAACTGCGCGAGCACATGCAACACGTAGCGGCGGTGCGCGACGATGTGGTGACGGCGTGCCGCAACGATGCCCGCGACCATGCCGACGACGACGATCAGGGCTGACAGCACAAAGCCAGCGCTCACGATCGCACCACCTTTGGCTTCAAGGGCGAGCACCACGCCCGACGGCACGAGGGCGAACAGCACCACCACGCCGACGACGCGGCCCAGGTATCGATGCACCACACGGGCGCGACGCAGCAGTGTGCGCGACAGCAGCAGCAGACAGCCCGGCAACGCGATCGCCGCGGCGATCACGTGCAGCTGCAACGCTGTGAGCCACAGGTCTTCAAAGCCCGCGAAGGTGTCGCTGAGTGCGAGCGGCAGTTTCTCGACGACGAACTCGGGCCATTCGTCGTCGTTGAAGTAGGCGACGCTGCCGCGCGTGATGAGTACTGAGCCCAGCAGCAGTGCAGCCACCGCAAGTGTTCGGACCGCTGGATGACGAAGCAGGCGCTGCAGCATGGCCATGCATCGATGGACAGCGGAACAACGAAGCAGGTTCTGCGGCGTGACCATGCACGGATGGTACGAGCGCCTTCATCGCCGAAACGTAAAGGCTGCGTAAGAACCGCTGCGGAGCGAAGTTGGGCACGCAGGTACGCGCAGACCACCTCAACCCGAGCGGAAACGAACACGCGCATGCTGGCGGGCGCCGGGTCCGACGCCTCGCAGGAGCGCGACCGCAGGGGCAACGAGCGCACCACACGTGGGCCAAGGGGCGGGCGTCGCTCCGTAGAACGCGGCGCAACCAACTGAAATATCAAGCAAAAGCGCGCGGGGGCCCCGGGGGCCGCCGCGCAATGCGGCCCCCGGGTCGCGCCGAAGGCGTAGCTCAAAGCGAGGACGCACTGATCGCCGATCGTCGAGTGACGCGACAACAGTGAAGCGAAAGGCGAAAGGCGATCAGCGCGAAAGGCGATCAGCGCGAAAGGCGATCAGCGCGAAAGGCTCAGTCGTCGATGGCCGCGGCTTCGGCGGAGGGGTCGGTGTCGTCGTCGTCGACCAGCACTTCGGTGGTGTCGTCGGCGATCAACAGCGCGAGTTCGCGCGGCGTGGGCTTGTGGCCGGGGAGCTGGTCGCGTCGCGGACCGGAGCGGGTGCTTTGCGAGTTGGTGCCGGTGATGTCGCGCATCGTGACTCCTGTGAGGAGTGCTTCGGCTGCACGGGGCGGTTCTTGAGCGCGCTGTTTGATGTGAGCGCACGCCTACGTGCACCTGCGTTGTCGCCGACGGGCGTACATGCTGGTCCGCATGCTGGCTGACGTTTGCGCCCTTCTGGTGACACGTCAGTCTTCCAACGACGTCAGCGGAAACCGGAGCTCGGAGCGCGTGCCCACCACTCGACTCATCGTGACGCGACCGTCGAGCTGGCTCGCCAGGGTCGACACCAGCTGCAGCCCCAGCGACGTCGAGTTCGGCGACGGCACTGACGCGGAGCCAACACCGTTGTCGGAAACGACGAGCACCACTTCGCCGTCATGGCAGGACAAGTGCACCTCGACAGCTCCGGTTTTGGACCCCGGAAACGCGTGCTTGATGGTGTTGGTGAGCAACTCGTTGAGGATCAAGCCACACGGAACCGCTTTGTCGACCGTCAACGAGACCGGGCTGATGTCGAAGGTGAGGGCGATGCGATCGTCGGCGCCAGATGCCGCAAAGATGTTGCGGGCCAGCTGTGTTGCGTACGCGGCAAACGGAATGCACGCGTAGTCGCGCGAGCTGTACAGCTGCTCATGGACGAGCGCGATGGTTTGCACGCGTGTGCGGCAGACCATCAAGGCCGCGCGTGCCGCGTCGTCGTTGATCTGGTCGCACTGCAAATTGATGAGGCTGGCGATGACCTGCAGGTTGTTCTTCACCCGGTGGTGAATCTCCTGCAGCAACACCTCACGTTGCGTCGAGAGCCCGAGCAACTGAGGACCAACATGATCACAAACTCCACCAGCACCATCCTCGTCGTCGAAGACGACGCGATCATCTCGGAAGACAGCACGCTGCGGCGGCTCGGCTATCTGGTGCCCAGGGCCGCGGCGACGGGCGCACAGGCGCTGCGCTTTGCCGCCGAGCTGCCACCCGACCTGGTGCTGATGGACATCAAGCTCAAGGGCGACATCGATGGCATCGAGACGGTGCATCGGTTGCAAAAAAGCCGGTCGGTACCGGTCGTCTACCTCACGGGCAACTCTGACGAGTCGACGCTCGCGCGTGCAAGAGAGACCGGGCCGCACAGCTATCTGCTCAAGCCGTTCAACGAGCGCGACCTGCGCACCACCATCGAGATTGCGCTGCGCAAGTTCGAGTTCGAGCGGCACATCGCCGAGCGCGAACGCTGGTTCTCGACCACGCTGGAGTCGATCGGCGACGCGGTCATCGCCACCGACGACAAGGAGCGCATCACCTTCATGAACGCGGTGGCCGAGGTTGCGACGGGCTGGAACCGCGCTGACGCGACGGGCCGGCCGGTGGCCGAGGTGCTGCGGCTCATCGATGGGGCAAACGAGCCCATCGCCGATCCCGTGCGGCGCGCCCTGCGCACCCGTTTCGCGGTGACCCTGCCCGCCGACGCGAAGCTGGTGCAGCGTGACGGCACCGAGCGCGCGATCGACGACGCCGCCACGCCGATCGTCGACGCCAAGGGGATTCTGCTGGGCGGCGTTGTGGTGTTTCGCGACGTCACCGATCGCAAGCGCCTGGAGCAGCGGGTGGCGTTGTCGGAGCGTCTGGCGTCGGTCGGCACCATGACCGCTGGCATGGCCCACGAGATCAACAGCCCGCTGGCCGCTGTGATGTCCAACCTCGAGTTCTCCCTCGATGAGTTGCGCGGACCGCTTGACGCTGCTGTCGTAGCCGATGTTGTCGAGGCCCTGAGCGATGCGCTGCACGCCGGCCGGCGCGTGCGTTCGATCATCCAGGACCTGAAGCGCTTTACGCGTATCGACGTCGAGAAGCGCACGGTGCTCGACTTGCCCACCGTGCTCGACGAGGCCATCAAGATGACCGAGAGCCAGGTGCGGCACAGCGCCCGCATCGTTCGGGAGTACGCCACCACACCGTTCGTGTTGGCCGACGAAGCCCGCCTCTCGCAGGTGTTCGTCAACCTCATCATCAACGCCGCCCAGGCCATCGACGACGGTGCAGCGAGCGAGCACCGCATCGTTGTGCGCACGATGGTGGATGACGGAGGCCGCGCCGTCGTCGAGGTCAGCGATACGGGCAAGGGCATCCCGCCAGACATTGTTGCGCGCATCTTCGACCCGTTCTTCACGACCAAAGCTGTCGGCGCGGGCATGGGGCTCGGCCTGACCATCTGCCACCGCATCATCGCCGACCTCGGCGGCGAGACCCTCGTCGACAGCGAGCCCGGCCGGGGCACCACGATCCGGGTCGTCTTGCCGGCGGCCACCGAGCAGGCGCTGCTGCCCGTCGAGGACGTGCGCCCAGCCCCCGTCGCCAAGCGGCGGGGCCGCGTGTTGGTCATCGACGACGAGCCGGCCATTGGCCGCGCCATCCAGCGGGTGTTGGGTGCTGCCCACGACGTCGTCGTGGAGACGAGCGCGCGGCTGGCGCTGCAGCGTCTCGCTGGCGAGCCCAACTTCGACGTCATCTTGTGCGACCTGATGATGCCCAACCTCGGTGGCGTCGACGTCTTCGCGTCGCTGTCGGCGTCAGCACCCGAGCTCGCGAAGCGCATCGTCTTTCTCACCGGCGGCGCCACCTCTGCCCGCAGCGATGAGCTGCTCGCCACCACTGCCAACATCGTGCTGGCCAAGCCGTTCACCAGCGAGGCCCTGCGGCGCATCGTGGTCGACTACGTCACGTGATCCCGATGTCTCCATGATCTTCGATCATGGAGACATCGGGATGTGTTCTCTCGGGGGCTGATGCAGCCCCCGCCCCACGAAGCGTGGGGCCCCACCCCAACTGCGCTCCGCGATTCATCCCGAATGTTCAATGGTCATTCGGGATGAGGTGACGCCGTCGCGCACGGTCAGCGTGGGTCGGCGGGGGCGTCGGCCTCTTTGAACTTGAGCTGCACCGCTTTGCCCTCGACGGCGAACTGGTGGACCACGACGTGCTCGCGGCCGACGAGGTTGGCGAGGACACCCACGCTTTCAAACGCGCGAAAGCCCACCGCGTGACCGTGGTCGGCGAAGCTCTTGTTCCATTGCACGGGGTCGGCCGTGCCGCGCATTTCACCGATCATGCGCGTGAAGCTGCGGGCGTGCTGGTAGCTCTCGACGTCTTCCCAGATGCTCTTGCCGTGGGCGTTTCGGTAGGTGTTTTCGATCCACTGCAGCTCGCTGGCGTGCTCCGAACGTTCGCCCGGTGACGACGTCAATTCGATGTAGCGATCGAGATCGGCGCGCACGCTCGGCGCGCCGGCTCCATCGGCCCACGGCGGCTTCGCACCAGCGGTATCGCCGTGAAAGCGCGCGGCTGCGGCCCAGGCGTCGTCGTCGGTTTTCGCTCGTGCGGCGGCAAAGCCTTGAGGCGTGACGTAGGCATCGAGGCGCGCTTCGGTGAGCCCGTGTTTGCTGTGTTTGCCGAGCAGCTTCCACGCGCCGCGATCGGTGTCTTCTTCGATGCGCTGCGGACCGTCGGGTGTGAGGCCCAGCGCCGTGCTGAAGTGTTGCAGGACTTTGACCTGCTGCTCGGAGGTGATGCGGTCTTTGTCGCGCATGCGCACGCGAAACATCGAGCGGCCTTCGGCCTCGCCGTCGACCCGCACCGAGACGGCCTCGACGCTGGCGGTCTGGTCGCGTGTGCCAAACACAAACGCCCGCTCTGACGACGACGCGTCGGTGCGCTGCGTTTTGCCATCGGTGGCGACCACGCGCGTGCTGTTGCTGCGCAGGGCCTCAGACAAGAACACCTTCTTGCCAGCGACGTCGATCTGCGCGCGCGCGCTGGTTTTGTCTTCGCTGGTGGTGGTGAGGGAGCGGTCGGTGCCCGCGATGGCTGCACCGGGATCGCCGCGCACAAAGCGTTCGTAGGCGGCGGCTTGTTTGGGGTCGTTGACGTCGAGAACGACGCTGACCTGCGTGGCGTTGCTGCGGCGTTGGCCGGCACTGGCCTCGAAGCGGGCCGACAGCTTTTCGGCCACGCCGTCTTCGACTTTTTGCAACACGCCGTTGACCAGACCCTCGCCCGTGCGCTTCTCGACGGTGACGCCCGCGCGTGCGAGCAGGGCCAGCTCAGCACTGCTGGCGTCTTCGCTGCTGAGGGTCATCTCGAGTTTGCCGCCACCAAGGGCCACACCCGAGACCTCGAGGCTCTTTGTGTTCGAGGTGGTGCCGGTGATGGCCACCGACGCGCCCACGTCGACGCGTCCTTGTTGCAGGTGGGGGCCAGCCTCGACGCCGACGCTGGTGTTGACGAAGCCCGTACCGCGCAGCTTGAACGCGGCCCCCGCGGGGAATGCGGCGGCGGCTGTGGCGGTGAGCGGCGGGCTTGCGGCGCCCACGATGGTGCCATCGATGCGCGGGCGGGTGACCTGTGCAGAGAGTACTGCTCCGGCGTCGAAGCCGACGCGCACGCCGGTGGTGTTGGCGGCGATCGTCGACGCGGCGTTGGTGTGGGTGAGGCTCAGTCCGGGCGACACAACACCCGTGTCGGTGACGAAGGCGATCGCTTTGCCGTCGCGCTCGGCCTGTTCGATCAGCGCGCGACGGGCAGGGTGTGCTTCGCTGCTGGCGCCGTCGACGACCTGCCGGTGCAGCGACAGGCCTGCCTTGGCACCGTTGCCCGCGAGGTCGAGTTGCACGCCGTCGTTGTCTTCGAGCGTGCGTGACGTCGACGAAGAAGACGAAGAAGACGAAGAGCGCGCAGCATCGAACGCGCGCAGGGCCTGCACGTCGCCGTTGAGGGCAGCGTCGTACGCGGCGCGTTGTGCGGGATCGTTGAGCTGCAGCGTGACCCGTGCAGACTCGGTGGTTTCTCGACGACGATTGCCTTCGACCGCAAGACCGAGGCGCGGTGCTGGCCCAGTCGACGACGACGGTGCTGTTCTGGCGGCCGTGGCGCGGTGGTTCTCGCGCCCGGTGGTGGTCACCGCGATGTCGACGGTGACGGCGTTGTCGGCGCCGCGTTCGACCTCGACGTTCACGCGTTGTTGCACGCTGGCTTGCACGCGCGCATCGCTGGTCGACGAGGTGCCCTGTCCGCGGGCGGCATCGGCGGTAGCCTCGAGCCCGCGTGTGCCGGTGAGGCGGAAGCGCGCACCCTGCGGCAGGGCCAAAGCCTGCGCCGCGTCGACGGGGAGGGCCGCGTCGGCGTTGCTGCCCGCCGGCAGGGTGAGCGAGTACGTGCGGTTCGCTTCGGGCGAAAAGCCAACGCTGCCCGTCGTGCCTCTATCTGCGGCATCGGTCGCAGCCGGCGCATCACGTCGAACGGAGAGGCGACCGCCCAGCTCACCTGTTCGCACCACCGCACCATCAGCGCCGACGGTGCGCGTGCGCTCGAACTTGCCCACCAGCTCGGTGCTGGTGTTGCTGTCGGGAGGTGCCACGCGCACGGTGCCATCGCCGGCCACACGGCTGCTGCGCTCGTTGCCGGTGGTGCGCACGTCGACGGCGAGCCCCGCCGCAGCAGACACGCCCGTTGCCGTATCGGTGCGCGTGAGTCGTGCAGCGCCTTCGGTGCGTGCATCGCTGCGCTTCTCGCTCATCGTGACACCGCTGCTGTTGCGGCTCGCGAGCGCTTCGGCCGCACCCGGACGCATGGTGTAGATGGCGTCCCACGCTTCACGACCAGCAGGCGTGGTGAGGTCGAGGGTGAAGGTGCGCACGACGCTCTGGTCGCGCCCCAGCCGGGCGGTGCCGGTGCTGCTGCTGGTGTTGCGTGCGCGCGAGGCATTGGCCTCGAGCAGCCCCTGCGTGGTCGACGTCACGGTGACCTCGGCCTGGTCGCGTTGTTTGAACACCGCGCGGGCTTCGTGCAGCGTGTTGCCGCTGGCGCGCGCCGTGGTCGCACCACCACCGGTGGTGGTGTCGGTGTTGGTGCGTTCGAGTCGCACATCGGCGCGACCCGCAAGGGTGAACTCGGTGCCCCGCGGCATCAAGCGCGCGTTGGCGCTCGTGACGGGCAGCTGGCTGGTGTTGCCTTTGACGACGTCGTCGGTGACCGACAGCGGCGAATCTGTGGCGTCACGCACGTAGGGCCGCGACAGCTCGAAACGCAGTTCGCCTGTGGCGGCATCGCGCGCGGTGCGGGTGGTGGTGGTGTCGGCCGTTGGGCTCGACGTGCGTTCGCTGCCACGCGACGTGAGGGGCATGGCCCGCAGCAGCCCGCTGGTGCGCAGCACGTGCAGCTCCTGGCCGTTGGCTTTGGCTTCGGCAGCGACCTCGTCCTGCAACGTCGAACGTTGGGCGGGCGTGAGCGCTTCGGCGCTGACTTTGGCCTGCAACCGCTGCGTGCCGGTGTCGGGGGTTTCGACGACGTGGGTGCTGCCCGTGAAGGCGTCCCAGGCCGCGCCAAGCACCGCGTTTGTTGCCCGCGACGCCACCGTCTGCGCACGCGAGGCGGGCGGTGAAACCGCGGTGCTGGTGGGCGCCTCTGACGTCGACGGCACAGCAGGAGCATCCGCAGACGGCGATGCGACCTGCGCACGCAACTGCTCGGCGCGCACGCCATCTTGATCGCGGCGTTGGGCACGCGTGCTGGTGTCGGCACGATCGGCGCTCGCAGCAGGCACGGCACCACTGACGTCGTCGGTGGGCGAAGCCTGCGTCGTCGACGGCTCGGTCTGGCCGCGAACGAGGGCATCGTAGGCGCGGCGTCCGTCGTCGGTGCGCAGGTCGAGTTGGAAGGTGTGGTCCTTCTTGTGGCTCGAGGCGCGCACTTCTCGTCGAGCCGCAACCGACGCCGACGACGTGCTCGCCGCTGTTGGTTCTGCACGCGCCGTGACGTCGACCTTGCCGTCGCCGCGCCACTGCAACACGTGGTGCTGCGCGTCGTCGCGCTTGAGCTCGAAGCGGGTGCCAGCGACGAGGTCTTTGGCCACTGTCGACGAAAGGGGCAGGCCAGTGCTGGTGTCTTTGGCCAACGACGCCGCGAGCGCCTGAGGGGCATCTTGACCGCTGCGGTGGATGAACGCGCGCTCCTGGCGATAGCGCGTGCTCACCGCACCGTCGTTGAGCGTGCCGCTGGTGTGCAGCCAGGCGACGTCGTTGCCGCGGGCGCGCTCGCGGTCGCGCAGCGCCAGTTGATCGGGGCCAGGGGCGGCGAGCGTTGCTGCTGGGTCGGTGCGGACCGTGATGGCGCGGCCGGCAACGTCGACGACGACCGGCGCGTCGGTGGCCTTCTTCCACTCGGGTCGCTGCGTGGCCCGCTGCACCTGCGTGATGTGCGCGAGCTCGTCGGCGTTGGGCACCGCGAGCGATTGCCCCGCGAGAATCTTGTTCTCGTCGTCGAGGTGGTTGTGCGCCTTGAGTGCGGCAACACTCACACCCGCTTGCTGCGCAATCTTGCTGAGGGTGTCACCCCGGGCGACGACGATGGTGTGCACGCTCGACGAGGACGACAACGCACGGGTCATGGGCCAAAAGTTGCCGCACTGAGCGACAGACGGCAAATGCGGAAGCATGCATGGTCGAGCATGAATGCTGACGGGAATGACGACGGGCGCGTACCCGCTTGAGCCTTGCTTCAACGCCGAAGGATGTTCATGCAGCGTGGTGCTCGCACAGGTGTGGTTCGCAGGTGGCTCCTCGTCGTCGGGCTGTGGTCACTTCTTCTGCAGGCCTGCAGCGCCAACGCCCAGCCTCCTGTCGTCTTTCATGTTCAGCCCGGGGACGACGTTCGCATTGAAGCGGGCCCCGACGGCGCACGCATGGCCGATCTCGTCGCTGACCCTCACGTCGTGTTCGCGACCAACGGCGGCATTT
This sequence comes from Myxococcota bacterium, assembly GCA_044349155.1. Lineage (GTDB taxonomy): Bacteria > Myxococcota > UBA727 > UBA727 > VGSZ01 > VGSZ01. The sequence continues at coordinate 1,802 of JBIKRQ010000037.1, read as the reverse complement.
TCGAAACGCCAGCAGCGGCAACGGGCCTGCTCATCAGCGGCGGCAAAGAGCTTCATCGGATCAACCTCGAAGACGGCGTGGGCAACTTCTTCCTGAAACCCAACGGCGTCTTGTTGCGCACCGACGACGGACGCTGGCGCATCGTCGAGTCCGGGGAGTTCAAGGGCATCCGCTCGAAACACACCGTCACCGATGCCACCCAATCGGGCCCGCTGCTGGTGCGCCAGGGCAGCATCCATCCAGCGATCCGGCCGTCGTCGCCAAACCGGCTGTTGCGCAACGCCGCGTGCGTCGATGCCAGGGGCCACCTGCATCTGCTCATGACGCGCGGACCGGGCTCGTTTGACGACGTGGCGCGCGCGGCCATCGACATGGGCTGCACCGACGCGCTCTATCTCGACGGCGTGATCTCGTCGGTCCTGCACGACGGCAAGGTTGAGCCGTCCGAGAATGCAGCGCAGCGCTACGCCTCGATCATCGTCGTGCGGAGACGATGACGGCGACCTGCGGAACAAAGCGTGCGCGCCGGTGTCGAAGCCTCGATGAAAACATCTTGTGTCTGTGCGGTCGTCGTCGTCGCTGTACTCAGCACCACCGCATTGGCCGCGCCACCTGCGCAGACGGCGTCGAACCCCGGCGCTCGATCGCACATCACGTGGCGGCCACTGCAAGACGGCGTGGCCTATACAGCACTCACCTTCGTCGACCGGCCGACGTACGGCGATGGGGTGCTCCACGTCGTCAAAATCGACCCGAGCCACGCACCCATCGCGGCGTTTGGCTCGAGCATCGAGCATGTTGGATCGCAGACTGCTGCTGACTGGGCCACACAGCAGGACCTGGCCGTTGTGATCAACGCGGGCATGTACGCCGAGGACCACCGCACGCACACCGGCTACTTCCGCGTCGAGGGACACACGAACAGCGACACATGGGTCAGCGCCTACAAGAGCGTTCTCGTCGTGCCGCGTGGGGCACCGGCCGGGACGCAGATCGTCGACCTGGATGCCACTGCGAAGTCTGACTTCGCCGACGACGGCGTCGTCGTGCAGAACCTCCGCTTGATCAGAGCACCCGGCGTCAACGTGTGGGCCGAGAACCAGCGGGCGTGGAGCGAGGCCGCTGTTGCCATGACCTCGACCGGCGAGATCCTGTTCGTCTTTTCGCGCTCGCCCCTGTCGATGCGGGCGTTCAACACCAGGCTGCTTGCCACGGGTCTCGACGTCGTGCGCGCCATGCATGTGGAAGGAGGGCCCGAGGCAAGCCTGTCGATCCACGCTGGGGGAATCGATCTCGATCTCGCCGGCAGCTACGAAACCGGCTTCGTCGAGAGCGACGACAACCACCGGCAGTGGCGTGTGCCAAACGTGCTGGGTGTTCGCCGAAGCAAGTGACCTCGAGCAGCTCGTCTCTCAACGACGCGTGAGGCTCGCGATGGCACCACCATGGGTCGCGATCCACAGGGTGCGGTCGTCGGCGAAGGCGAGTGCTGCGACGGCATCGAGGGGAAAGGCCTGACGTCGTACCACCGCACCTCGTGGATTGACGACGACGACACCGAGGCAATCCGTCGTGGCGATGGTGCCATCAGCGGCGCGCGCAAAGGGGCGCGGCCAGTCGAGAGGCTCCGCGCAGGCGTCGCTGCTGATGTGCGCGTGCACCGCTTTGGGCGTGGTTGGGCGACGTCAACTACAAGCTCCCGCCAACGACAACTACATCTCCCCTTGAACTGCCTACTTCTTCTGCTTCGTAGTTGTCGTCTGGGTAGTTGTCGTTGCTGCCTTCTCCTTCCTGGCCTGCTC
>JBIKRQ010000310.1:0-7678 GCA_044349155.1 Myxococcota bacterium | reverse complement strand
GCGGTGTGCGCTTCTTCCGTCTCGCGGCACACGACGTCGTCAGCGTGTTGCAGGTGGCGCAGGCGAAGGTGTCTGTCGTCGACGCTGCAGGCACCACCACGGCGTGCTCGTGGCAGGCGGCGCAGAAGTCCCACCAGTGCTTGGGCCTGCCGGCGTGGATGCACGTCGGCGAAGAAGACCTGCCCATCGGTGGTCGTCGTCAGCGCTGCACCTGGGCCCACCCCATCAGCAACGGCCGCGTGGTCATCGACTACGGCATCGTCGACGTGTCGCGCGGGTTGCGCCTCGACGCCGCACTCACCGACACCGCCGCGCGCAACCAGCAGGGCGCACCGGTCACGGTCAGCGTTGAGTTCGAGCACAACGGCAAGCGCGACGTGCACGACGTCACCGTGCAGAAGAAGCCGGGCTTCGTCGGCATCGACATCCCGCCTGGCGCCGCCGACACGCGCGTGTCGGTCGTCGTCACCACGCCCAACGATGGCCAACGCCACACCTGCTTTCGGCTGGGCCCGCCATGAACGCGCTGCTCGCCCGCCTGCAGCAGCGAACCACCGTCGTCGCCGTCGTCGTGGGCGTGCTGGTGTTCGCGTTGCACGCGTTGTGTCTGCCACAGCAAGCCCTCACCGACGACGACGACTTCTACGCTCCAGCCGGGATCCGCTACGCCGACTGGCTCGTCGAGCTGTTCACCTCGCCGTCAACCGCGCTGAGCACCGTGGGCATCGACGCCGGCTTCGGCCTCAACCACGAGCATCCGCCGTTCGCCAAGTACGTCTTCGGCCTCGCCCACCACGTCGGCGTGCACCTTGGCTTCGGCAGCCTTGATGCCGCGCGCCTGGGGACGGCGGCCTTCGTCGGCGTGTTGGCCGCTACACTTCTGTGGTGGCTGGCGCGCAGCCTTGGCGTCGTCACCGCACTGCTGTCGGTGCTCGCGCTGTTGACGATGCCGCGCTTCTTTTTGCACAGCGAAGTACCCACCCTCGACGTGCCGGTCGCGGTCATGATCGTCGTCGTCACGGCGTGCTTCGATCGCGCCCGCGACCGTGTGTTTGCCGGCGTGCTGGTCGGCGTGGTGTTCGGCTTGGCCACAGCAACCAAGTTGAACGCGCCGTTTGCCGTGGTGCCGTTGGTGCTCATCACGCTGGTGCGTCGTCGGCGACAGTGGAAGCTCGTCGACCTCGACGGTGCTGCCGCCCTGCCCGCCGTGCAGCTGCCGCGCGTGCCCCCGTCGCTGTGGGCGATGGCAGTGGTGGGGCCGCTGGTGTTCTTTGCGTCGTGGCCATGGTTGTGGCCCAACGTCGTCGAGCGCGTGGGCGCCTACGTCGCGTTTCACCTGCAGCACTACCCGATCTTCCTGTTCTACGACGGCGAAATCTGGTCACGACCGTTTGCGCCCGGCACCGCCAGCCTCGTGCAAGCCGTGGGCAGCCTGCCCGCCCCCATCGTCGTCGCTGCGGCCATCGGCGCTGCGGGCGCGCTGCAGGCGTCGTGGCGGTACCTGCGCGGCACCGACATCCCCCCCGATTCGCCCACACCCACCGACGACAGCGGCGATGTGGGCGAGCGCGACCGCGTGCTCACGCTGGTGCTGCTGCAAGCGGTGGTCTCGCTCGGCCTCGTCGCCCTGAGCGATGTGCCCCGTTACGGCGGCGAAAAGCTGTTCATGCCGCTGTTCCCGTTTGTGGCGGTGTTGGCGGCCGTGGGCGCTGCCACCGTGGTGAACGCCGCCGCAGCCCTGCTCCCTCGCGCGCCACGATCGATTCTGGCGGGCGTTGTGGGCGTGGGGCTGCTCGCACCCGGGGTTGCCGGCATTGCGCGCACCTGGGGCGGCTACGGGCTGTCGTACTACGGCGAGTTCCTGGGTGGTCTGCGCGGTGCAGTGGCCCGCGGGCACGAGCGCACCTACTACGACCTCGCCGACAAAGCCCTCGCCCGCCGCCTCGACGACGTCGCGCACGGCCAGCGCGTGCACGTCGAGCCCAACCACAAGGAGTACGTCCGCACGTGGCAGTGGTTGCGGAAAGACGGCGTCATGGCCCGCTACGGCTTCGTCATCGAGAGCAGCTTCGAGCGCGCCGACATCGTCGTGCTCACCCACGAGCGCCGCTGGAGCACGTACCCCGCGTTGCGTGAACGTCTGCGGCACTGGCGCGTTGTCGACGAGAAACGCATCGACGGCGTGCCACTGTGGACGATCTACGCGCGGCCGTAGTCGCTTACCACTCGACGAGAAACTCGCCGTTGGTGGCGTTGTCGTAGCGGACTTTGACGGTGCCCTTCACGTCGCACGCGAGCAGCGCGCCTTCGAACACGCCCACCTGGTAGCTGCTCAAAAACGTGTGCACGTTCACCAGCCTGACGCGCACGAATCTCGGGCCCGCCTCGAGGAGGTCGGCGTGACCGTGCGACAGGATCGAGGCATAGCCGCGCGGCGCCACGCGCATCACCGCACCGATGTCGTTGCCGAGCACGCCAAACATGACCTTGCCGATCAACGTCTGCGCAAACACCGGATACGCCGACTGCCCCACCAGGCGGAGCGCCTCGCGCTGACTCACGTCGGGAAACAACTGCACAGCAGCGGCCGCGGCCACGGTGATGAACTCGCGCTGCGGATAGTTGCCGAAGGTCTGGTACGCGCGCTCCGGCAGGGGGAGCTTCTTTCGGCGCAAGGCATCGACGATGTCGACGAGGAACATGCCCCGCGTCATTGCCTCGGGCGGGCAGCGCGCAGCCACCTCGGCGACGTCTTCGCTGCCACTCGTGTCGGGAAGGACAAAGTCAGACATGGGCTCGCGATACCGTTGTGACGGGGGGCAACACAACGGTCATGAGACGCTTTCAGCGCCGTAGTGAGCGACCGCATCGGCACACCAGTCGGGTGCAGCACAAAACGCATCGCTCGCCTCATCAAGGATGCGCGCAGTGGCGTCGTCGATGATGCGTGCCAGCTCCCACAACGTCGTGACGCGCTCGTCGTCTTCAAACGGCAGAAGCGCCGCTGCCCCCCGCTCGAGCGCGTTGGCCGCGTCGTGGGCCTTCAAGCGCAGCAACGCGCGCACAGCGCACCGATGCGCGACAGGCCCGTGGTTGCAAAAGAACTGGAGGTAGCCGCCATTGGGCACATCAAGGCGGGCGCGAAACAGGCCCACCAGCTCCTGCGTCGTCGAACCGAGCGTGTTCCAGCTGCCAGCGGCATTGAAACGTTCGACGTGCGGCGCGCACAGGGCGAAGAAAGCGTCTTCGTCGTCGACGAGGTTCGACACTGCCTACACCGGCGGCAGCGGGTCAGCACCAAACACGGCCACAAGGTGCTTGCCCAACCCGCGTTCCACTTCGGGCAGCAGGTGCAGCAGCGACGACGCGGGCTCGGGGAAGGCAAAGGCAACGCGCTGGCCGCCGGCCTTTTTGACCATCTCGATCATCGCTGCGACGCGCTCACTGCCTTTGGCTGACGCCTGCTGCCACGGCCCCCAGCCATACAAGAACAAGCGCGGCACGCGCACGCGGCCCTGGGTGGGAAACAGCACCTTCTCGCCGTCGACACCGGTGATGGCGCCGTTGCCAATCATGGTGCTCACGCGTCCGCACAAGCGCCAGTCCACCATGCCGAGCACGCCGCCCAGGGGCCGCACATCGCTGCACAGGCCGACGAGCAGGGCGTCAACGTCGAGAGCATCGAGGGCCGACAACGAAGGATCCTGCACGCGCTCGTTCACGCGCGCCTCGCTGCGCACCACGCCTTCGTCGGCCTTCGTGGAGCTGCGCGCCATCGCTTAGACCTTGCCGGGCAGCTGGCCAAGCTCGCGGGCCACACCGTCGAGCACGCCGTTGACGAACGCGCCAGACTGCTCAGCGCCGTAGCGCTTGGCGATTTCAACAGCCTCGTCGATGACGACGCGCGCGGGGGTCTCGGTGTCGTTCTTCAACTCCCAGGCGCCCACGCGCAGGATGTTGCGGTCGACCATCGCCATGCGCGGCACTTTCCAACGCGGCGAGTGACGCTGCACCACCTCGTCGAGGTCGGCCCGCTGTTCGCTCACACCACGGGCGATGCTTTCGGCCATCGCGCGCGCCTTCTCGTCGGGCGCATCGAAGTTCTCGAAGAACTGCTCGATGGCATCGCCGATGTCAGCGGCCGTGGGGGCCGGCACACCGTCGAGCTGAAACACGATCTGCAACGCGCACTCGCGCGCCTGACGACGAATACCCATCTCAGCCCACCTGCCCAGACGAAGAACCAGACGACGAAGTGCCCGACAACGCGCGCAACACGTTGATGGTCTCGACGACCGCCATCGCTGCTTCGCCACCCTTGTTGCCCATCTTGCTGCCCGCGCGCTCGATGGCCTGCTCGAGGCTTTCGACGGTGAGCACACCGTTGCCGACGGCCACACCGGTCTGCCACGCCACCTGGGCGATGCCCTTTTGCACCTCGGCTGAGACGTGCGCGTAGTGGTCAGTACCGCCACGGATCACGCAACCAACGGCTACAACGCCGTAATTGCTGGTGTTTTTGCCGCGCAGTTGGATGGCGCGCTGGGCGATCAGCGGAATTTCCCAGGCACCCGGCACCCAGATGACCTGCTGCTTGCTGCGGTCGGCACCGTGGCGCACGAGGGCGTCGATCGCGCCGTCGACGAGCTTTTCAACAATGAAGCTGTTGAAGCGGCTGGCGATGATCGTGGTTTCAAGACCGGTGGCGACGAGGTTGCCCTCAACAGGCGTGGGGATGGCGTTGTTCATGTGTCGAAGCCCATTCTCTCGGTGATTTCGATGCCGAAGCCGCGCAGCGACCCCAGACGCACAGGGTTGTTCGTGAGCAGACGCATACGGCGCACGCCCAACGACCGCAGGATTTGCGCGCCGGTGCCGTAGTGCTTGACGACGGGAGACTGCCCGCGGGGCGCGCGATCACGCTCGGGCAGGCCTTTGCCTTCAGCGCGGGCGTCGGCGAGAGCCTTGAGCGCGTCGACGAAGCCGATCGGCTCGGGCGTTTTCGGCAGGTACAAAATGACGCCGGCGGGCTCAGCAGCGACGGCCTTCATCGCGCCGTGCAGCATGAGACCACCGCGATCGAGGATGCCGCCGAACACGTCGGTCAGCGGGTCGCCGCTGTGCACGCGAACCGCTGGGGCAGCGCCGGTGTCGTCGTCCGACAAGCGGGCGAGGTCGTCGTCGGAGCCCTTGACGAGCGCGAGCGCTTCTTCGTGCGTGTCTTGCCCGGGGTTTTTCACCAACGAGCGAAACGCGATCGCGCGGAAGGAGCCGTACGGCGTGTCGACCTGCACCTCGGCGGTGCGCTCGATGAGGCTCTCGTGACGCAGGCGCCACGTGATCATGTCGGCGATCGACAGCACAATCAGGTCGTGCTTCTCGGCGAACACGATCAGCTCGGGCAAACGCGCCATCGTGCCGTCGTCGTTGAGGATTTCGCAGATGACGCCCGCGGGTTTGCAGCCGGCGAGGCGCGCCAGGTCGACGCTGCCTTCGGTTTGGCCGGTGCGCACCAACACACCACCGGGCTGTGCACGCAGCGGGAAGATGTGGCCGGGGCGCACGAGGTCGACAGGCTTGCTGGCGTCGTCGATGGCCACCTGAATGGTGCGGGCGCGGTCGGCAGCAGAGATGCCGGTGGTGACACCCGTGCGTGCTTCGATCGACACCGTGAACGCCGTCGAGAAGCTCGAGGTGTTCTTGTCGACCATCAGCGGGATATCGAGTTCCTTCAGGCGCTCGTCGGTGAGCGTGAGGCAGATGAGCCCGCGCGCTTCCTTGGCCATGAAGTTGATGTGCGCCGCCGTGCAGCGATCGGCCGCAACAACCAGGTCGCCCTCGTTTTCGCGGTCTTCATCGTCGACGAGGATGATCGCCTTGCCAGCCGCCAGCTCGCGCAGCGCGCGCTCGACGCGCAGTTCGGGCGTTTCACCGAAGCGAGCAAGCAACGAAACGTCGTCGGCGGGGGCTGTGATCGGAGCAGTCATGCGGCTTCGGGTAGGAGCCGCAAGCCCGCTCGTCAACCCGACGGCACAGATCACGCCGTCGACGACAGTGTCCGCCAGGAGTCCGCTACTGGCACCGGCCCGCAGGGCTGCACGTACAGGCCACGCCGCTGACCGCCGTGCACTGCTCGCAGTCAGTGGCGGTGGTGCACGCCTCCTCGCAGCTGCTGCCGAAGATGTTGTCCTCGCACAACAGACCGGCAGCGCAGTCGCTCGTGTCGACGCAGCTCTCGCCAAAAGGTGCCGGCGGCGGTGCAGCCTCGCAGATCCCGTCGATGTTGCACGTCTGGTCGGCGTCGCAGCCCGCGTCGGAGCTGCAGCCAGCCAGGCACTGCCCCGTCGCCACCGTGCACGACTCCTGTTGTGGGCAATCATCATTGACGGCGCAGGCAAACGGCGGTGGCGCGAGTTCCTCGAACGTGACGAGGCCGTTGTCGACGTGCACCAGCAGCATCTCCGTCCACGATGACGGCAGGGCATTGGCGGTTTGTGTCGTGCGCAGCGTGCCGTTCTCGAAGCCCTGCAGCGTCGGCCGGTCGCCGCGCGCACTGGAAAACACGAGGGCGCCAAAGAGGTAGTCACCGTCGAGCAGACCGCCGGGGATGGTGAGCTTCTCAGGACCAAAGCCGTTGGTGTCGTCGATATCGATGCGTGGGTCGCCAACGCTGCTGCCGCCATTTTCGTCCCAATCGGGCAGCTGCCGTCCGTCGCGGCAGTTGGAAAACGAGCAGTCCTGCTCGGGAGCACACACCTGCACCAGCTGCCCGGGCAGGATGGCGTCGCGCACGAAGCCGCTGTCGACGCAGAAGCGGCCCGACGCGTCAGCCTTCACGCCGCGGATGTCGAGGTCGATGGCGCCCAGCCACGTGAGTTCCATGCGCACTTCGGTCCCGCTGAGGTTCGTCGGAGGCGGCGGCACACCGCACACGCCGTCGAGGCACGATTCGTCGTCGAGACAATCGCTCGCGGTGTCGCAGCCAGCCACGCACTGCTGGGCCGTACATTGCTGACGCAGGGGGCAGTCGCTGTTCGTCGCGCAGGCAAACGTCTGCTGAATGGCCTGAATCGTGCCCACGCCGTTGACGACGCGAACCACGAACATCTCGGTCCAGCTCCTTGGGGCGACGCCAGCCGTCGTCGTGCGCACCGTATTGCCCACCGTGACCTGCAGCGTGGCGCGATCGCCGCGCGAGCCAGAGAAGTACAAGGCGCCCAGCAGGTATTCGCCGTCGACGAGGCCACCCGGCACCGTGATCGTTTCGGGCCCCGGTCCGCTCGTGTCGTCGCGATCGAGGCGCGGGTCAGCCGCATCGGTCACGCCATTGCCGTTCCAGTCGGGCAGCGTGCTGTTCGTCGAGCGACAGTTGCCGAAGCGACAATCAAGCGCGGGCGCGCACACTTCAGCACGCGTCCCGACGGGGATGGCGCCCGTCACGAAGAATTCCGTCGGCACGCAGAAGCGGCCTGCAGCGTTCTTCTTGATGGCGCGGACGTCGAGGTCGGCGCGCGACGTGGCAGATGTCCCCGTCCACGACAAGCGCGCCGTGAGCGGCGGACCTGGGGGCAACTCGCCCTCGCCTTCGCCTTCACCTTCGCCCTCGCCCTCGCCTTCACCGGGTTCGCCTTCGCCCTCGCCTTCGCCCTCGCCTTCACCCTCGCCTTCTCCGGGTTCG
>JBIKRQ010000036.1:0-27702 GCA_044349155.1 Myxococcota bacterium | reverse complement strand
TGGCGGGCTTGCTCGCCTCGCGTGGCCGTGCCGGGTTGCCGTTGGCTCTGGCCGGCGTGGCGACGACGTGTGTTGTGCTGGGGCTTGGCGTGCGTGTTGGCGAGGCTGGTGGTGCCCTCGTCTACAAGCATGGTGCTGCTGCTGCGTTCTCGACGGCGACGAATACGAACGCAGCGCCCGTGGCGTCTGGCGCAGAACGCGACGATGACTAGTGGATCCAACCGGTGGCAAGATACAGGCTGCCTTCATCTTACCACTGGTTGGATGGTGCGGACGCTCCTCGAGCGACGGGTCAGCAGGCGTCCCTGCAGGCCTCGTAGTCGTCGGTGGCGGCGCCGAGCTCGTCGCCGTTGGTGCAGACCGCCGTCTCGTACGGGGTATCGCAGTCCAGCCGGCATTGGAATTCTTCGTCGGTGAACTCCCTGGTCTCGCCGGCGCGGTTGTCGTTGATGCACTGCACGACCGCAAGGCCTGCGTCATCGTCTTCGTTCTCGGTGCAGCCGAGGGTGTCGACGCAGTCCACTGCCGCCTGCGACATCGACAACCGGTCCCACGCTGGCAACGACGCCACGCTGGCGGGATCGACGCACGACGGCATCGACAGCGCGATGTCGCACTTCAACCACGCCGCCTGTTTGACCTCGGGGGGCGGATCGAAGAGTCCACCATCGATGAGCCCGCAGGCGCTGATCGTGAGGGCAACGATGAGGACACAGATCGACGACACACGGCTCACGGCGACGCTCCAGCGTTGGCGATGGCGAGGACGCCGCCGACGATGATGAGGGCCGGGGCGACGACGACGTAGCCGGCCGGCAGGACCCAATCGACAGCATCGATGCGGCGGTTGGTCGAGGTCGGCGAGAACACATCTCCAAGCAGCGCGCCGAGGCCGATCGCGACGCCGCCACCGACCAGCGCAAGTCCGGTGACCGACGGTGGGCCAGCGGCGATGCCAGCCTTGTCGACGACGATTGCATCGCCCGCACCGCGCAGCTGTGGACGAACACGCTCGCTCAACCTTTCGAGGGAGCCTTCCTGTAGCGACAACCGCCACGGTGCGTTGCCGGTCGCTGTGTCGAGCAGACGCAGGTTGAGCACGAAGGCATCGCCAAGCTTGTTGACGTCGCCAATCACGACGTAGCGGGCGCCAAGGGCGTCGGCGATCTCGGCGAAGCAGCCGTTGGAGTCGCAGCCGGAGCTCTGCTTTTCGGCCTCGAGGGCGGCGAGGTCGGCGACGTCGGCGGCGGCGATGACCGCGAGTCGTTCGTCGGCGGCGAGGGCGGCGGCGAGGACACCACCCAGCGACGCGGTTGTCGCCGGCTCAACGCTCACCGTTTGGAGTCCAAGGACAAGCACGCGCGGGGGCTGATCAGCCGGTGTCGGCGGTGCCGCGGCGAGCGCGAGGGCGAGCAGGGCGAACAGCATGGGCGCCCGTTACCACGGCGACCGTTGTTGCACAGCGCGACGAAGCACGGACGCGCGCTATGCAGCGGCAATCAGCTGGTGCTCGACGAGATTTTTGTAGATGCCGCCGCGCAACAGCAACTCGCTGTGGCGACCCACGTCGACGATCTGGCCCTTGTCGAGCACCACGATGCGGTTGGCGTCTTTCACCGTGCTGAGGCGGTGGGCGATGACCAACGTGGTGCGGCCCTTCATCAGCGTTTGCAGTGCGTCGTGCACGAGGTGTTCGCTCTCGCCATCGAGGGACGACGTGGCCTCGTCGAGGATGAGGATGCCCGGGTCGGCCAACAACGCGCGCGCAATCGCCAACCGCTGCCGCTGACCACCCGACAACTTCACGCCGCGCTCGCCGACGACGGTGTCGTAGCCCTGCGGAAACGCGCTGGTGAAATCGTGGGCGTGGGCCAGGCGCGCGGCCTTCTCGATGTCGTCACGCGACGCCGTGGGGCGGGCCCAGGCGATGTTGTCGGCGATGGTGCCCGAAAACAGCGATGGCTCTTGCGACACGATCGCCAAACGACCGCGCAGGTCGTGCAGCTTGAGCTCGCGCACGTCGACACCATCGATGCAGACCGCACCTTCGTCGACGTCGAAGAAGCGGTACACCAGCCCAGCGATGGTGCTCTTGCCCGCACCGCTGCGACCGACGAGGGCCACGGTTTCACCAGGCGACACCGTGAGGTCGACGTCGTTGAGCACGGGCACGTCGGGGCGCGACGGATAGCGAAACGACACGTGCTGAAAGGCGATGCTGCCCACCGCAGGGCCCGAAGCGGGCAGGGGCGTTGGCTGCTCGGGGTCTTTGATGTCGGGGACGCGGTCGAGGATGTCGAACAAGCGCAACGTGGCACCGGCACCCGACTGCAACGATCCCCAGATGTTGGCGAGGCCACCGAGGGCAAACGCCACCATCGTGGTGTAGAGCAGAAACGCCGTGAGGTCGCCCGCACTCAACGTGCCCGCGATGATTTGCCGCCCGCCAATCCACAACATGAGTGCTGTGGCCAACCAGCCCGCAAAGCTCATGGTAGCGATGAACAGCCCGCGCCACGACGACAACGTGACCGCCGCGTCGAAGAACTCAGCGACCTTCACGCCGTAGCGGCGGCCCTCTTCGGGCTCGCGCCGAAACGCCTGCACCGTGGCGATGGCACCAACGGTTTCCTGCACCTGCGCACTCGCCTCGGCCAGGCGGTCTTGCACCTGCGACGACATCGCGCGGATGCGCTTGCCAAACACCATGCCGATGACGAGGACCGGCGGCACGATGCACAGCATGAGCAGCGTCATGCGCCAGCTCTGCAGAAACAACATTACAAGACCGCCGATGAGCATGACGAGTTCGCGCATGGCCATCGACAGCTCGCTGCCCACGATGTTCTGGATCGTCGACGTGTCGGCGGCGAGGCGGCCCGTGAGCTCGCCCGAGGGGCGCTCGTGAAACCAGGTCTGCGGTTGCGTGATGAGCTTGTTGAACACCTGCGCACGCAGATCGGCGACGACGCGCTCGCCCAACCAACTCATCAAGTAGTGGCGCCACCACGTGAGCAACGCGCTGACGAAGAACACGCCGACGATGCCTGCCACCATGAGGTCGAGACTGTTGGTGCTTGCGTTGGTGAAGCCGATGTCGACGGCGGCTTTGGCGGCTTGCGGGTAGACGAGGTTGAGCCCCGAACCAATCAGCAGCGTGACGACCGCGAGCGCGAAGCGCCCCTTGTGTGGCCGCAGCATGGGCAGCAGGCGCAGCAGCACCGAGACCTTCTTCGTGCCCAGTTTCTCTGCGTCTTCTCGTCGACCCATGGTGCTGTCCTTGCTGTGTGCCGCACTTGTACGAACCGACGTCGGTGTCAGCCACGCTTTCGAAAGACAACGACGGTGCGCCACGCGCCGTTCGCGTCGATCGACAAGCGTTCATCAAGCGCGCCGTAGAAGGCGACGACCTCGAGACCGTGGGCTTCGCCGAACGCCTTCAGCTCCTGCGGCCACAGCATGCGCAGCGTGGCGTGATCGACAAGCTCGCGCGTGTACGTTTCACCACGACGACGTTCGGTGACCGTGGTCTTCGCCTTCACCGTGTAGGTCTGCGCGACGACGTCGATGGTGGGCGGCTCGTCGACCCACGAGGTGGACACTTCGATCTCGCCGTCGGCGTCGCTGGCCTTTTCGGTCCAACGCGACGGTTGGAAATGCTCGCGGGTCCAAAAGTCGTTGGGGTGGTTGTTCTCGACGACGTAGCAGCCGCCGACGACCAGGGCGTCGCTCACACTCTTGAAATGCCCGTGCAGCTGCTCGGTGGTGAGCAGGTACGAAATGCTGGTGAGCAGGTTGAAGGCGAGGTCGACCGGTGCAGTCAACGAAAAGCGCGCCATGTCGCCGACGATGCCTTCGACCTCGACGCCGAGGCGCTTCGCGTTGTCGTGCACGCGCCCAATCATTGGGGCTGACAGGTCGAGGGCCACCATGCGCAGGCCGCGTTGTGCGAGTGCTGTGGCGTGGGCTCCCGGGCCGCTGGCGAGCTCGATGGCCGACGTGGGCGCACGGTCCAAACAGCGCGTGGCCGCACCGACGATGAAGTCGAGTTCGAAGCCGACGTCGCGGTAGCCAAACGCCACGTCGTAGGCGCGGGCGTCGTCGTAAAAGGCGTGGTGGCTTTGGGGGATGCTGGTGGTGTCGGTCATGGCTGCCGTGTGCTAGCCCAACGCGGTGACTGCCGCAGCAACTTCGCCCTCTCCTGCCTCTCCGTCGTCGTTGGCGGCACCATCGTGGTGGCGCGTGGCCGATCCACAGCAGCCCGTGCGCCATTGGCACGTGGGGCCGCTGGTCGACGTCATCGCCTACCACTTCAGCTGGCTGCTCATTTTGGTGCCGCTGCTGTTGTCGGGTGACAAGCACCCTGCCGACTACCTGGCGTTGTGGGCCATCGGCATCACCACCAGCTTCGTGCACCGGCACGTCACCATGCCCTACGTCTACCTCGACGAGGCCGTGCTGCACACGCACCTGCCGCGCTTCACCGTGGTGCCCGTGTTTTTGTTCTGCGGCTTTGTCGCATCAGCGGCCCTGCAGAAAACGACGTCGCCAGCGTCGTTCTTCACCACCCTCGACATCGCCGCCCTTCTCGCCGTGTTTGCTCTCCCCACAATCGTGTGGTGGCGCGACCGACACGCGCTCGCGTTGACGACGAAGCAGCTCGTGGCCTCGGTGGTGCCCGTGTGTGTGGCTGTGGTGTTGGGCATGGTGGCAGGCGTGAAACACCACACGGTCGTCGTTGCCGTGGTGCTCGCGCTGGCGTTGTCAACGTCGTTGCTGTTTGGAAAGCGAACGGCAGCGTTTGTCGGTGCCGTCGTCGTCGTTGGGCTCGCGGGCCACTTTGGTGTGGGCGCGTTGCACGACAAGCCCGTGGCGATGAATGCCGTCGTGGGCGTGGCGGCGATCGTCGCGGCGCTATGGAACATCTGGCACACGCCCGCCCAGAAGGTGGGCATCTTGCGCGTCTACAACGCCAAGAGCGATGCCCCCGTCGCGCAGAAGGTGCCGTTGTGGGTCGACCGCTGGTTGGTGTTGGGTTGGTTTCCGTTTCTCGCGGCGTTCCTCGTCGCGCGTGAACGCGACGTGATCTTGACCCAGGGCAGGGTGGTCAAGATGTGGCTGGAGCCGATCGTCGACGGCGTGTCGGCCGCTGCCCCGGTGCTGCTGCCCATCGGCGTCATCACGGGTCTGGCGTCGGTGGCGAACTTCGTGTGGTGGGAGTGGAAGAGCAGCCGCTGCCGAAACGTGCCGCGCTTGTCGATGGCCGCGGGGCTCACGTTGTTGTCGGCGAGCTTCTTGTTTGCCTCACCGTTGAAGGTCTACGTGGCCTACGGTTTCTCGCACGCCGTCGAGTACGTGGTGTTTGTGTGGGCGTTTCAGCGCAAGCGGTACGCGGTGCCGTTGTCGCCGATGCCGACGTTGCAGAAGGTGCTGCGGCACAGCGGCTTGTTCTACGGCTGCTTCGTCGGCGGCATCTCGGCGTTCTACGTATACAGCGAGTTTGGTCGTCGCTTCGGCTGGTACGACGAGCCCGTGCGCATCGGCGGTGTCACGCTGGGCACGATCATCTACGCGTGGGCCATCTGGCACAGCTTCGCGCACTTCTACTTCGACGGCTTCCTGTGGAAGATGCGACTGCCGACGGTGCGCGCGTCGCTGTAGCGGCGGGCGTCGTCGAAGACGCACCGTCGACGACGACGTCAGCGTGTGCGTTCCATCAGCTTGCGAAACACGAGGTCGCCGAGGTTGTCGCGGATGAGGTCCTCGACGAGGCTTTCGAAGCCGCGCTTTTGCGCTTCATCGGCATAGAGGAAGCGAATGCCCATGCCGCGATCGGGCGGCGGTTGGATCGTCGGCGGTGGCGGCTGCTCGGCGCTGTGGATCCAGGCGACGCTGCCACGCAACGTGAAGGGCTCGGGGCGCGACGGCACGAACAGCTTGAAGACGAACTCGGTGCCGATCTTCAACGGGCGCTCGGTCTTGATGAACGTGCCGCCCTTGCTGATGTTCTTTGTGTAGTCGGAGAAGAACGTGTTGAGTTTTTTGTACTCGACCTTCAACTCGATCGGGGCCCGCACGTGGACCCTCCCGTCTGCGCCTTTTTGGCCTGCGTCGCTCATGCGGTGATCTCTGATCTCTCTCGTGGTCGCTCGTGGCGGATGGCGAGCATGTCACCTTGCAACAGCCGTCGCCGACCTGACTCGTTCGTTTGCCCCGAAACGGTTGCAACGCGGTGCGACGAGGTGGGGGCGGCGGCAGAACATGACGACGTGTTGTCACATCTGTTGCTACTGGCGGATGTTTGCCTACAAACCGCGCGCAACGACCTGCAGAGAAGGCGATCGGTCGCTGTACTGTGCGCACCATGACGACGCACACCGATCCGACCACGAAGGGCGAACACAACCAGACCGAGCGCGCGCAGTTCGCTGTCGAGCAGGATCGGCGTTTGGGTGTGCGCCAGCCCGACCGGCCCTTCGAGATCGTCGCTGACTACACGCCTCAGGGCGACCAGCCCGCCGCCATCGAGAAGCTCACCGAAGGTGTGCTGCGTGGCCTGCCGCAACAGGTGCTGCTCGGCGTGACGGGGTCGGGCAAGACCTTCACCATCGCCAACGTGATCAAAAACGTCGGCCGCCCCACGTTGCTGCTCGCCCACAACAAGACGCTGGCAGCGCAGTTGTACCAGGAGCTCAAGGGCTTCTTTCCGAACAACGCCGTCGAGTACTTCGTCAGCTACTACGACTACTTCCAGCCCGAGGCGTACGTGCCGTCGTCCGACACGTACATCGAGAAAGACAGCCTCATCAACGAGACCATCGACCGCATGCGGCACTCGGCAACCAAGGCGTTGCTCGAGCGCAACGACGTCATCATCGTCGCCTCGGTGAGCTGCATCTACGGCATCGGCTCGCGTGAGAGCTACAAAGAGATGACCGCCTACGTCGAAGTGGGCAAACGGCTCGGGCGCGATGTGTTTTTGCGCCAGCTCGTCGAGAGTCAGTTCGAACGCAACGACGTGTCGTTTCAGCGCGGCACCTTTCGCGTGCGTGGCGACATCGTTGAAGTGTTTCCCGCCCACGAAGAAGAAGAAGCGCTGCGCATTTCGTTCTTCGGTGACGAGGTCGAACGCATCCAACTCGTCGACCCACTGCGCGGCAAGGTGAACGGCGAGATTCCCTCGGTCACCATCTGGCCGGCGTCGCACTACGCGACCAACAGCGATCGCCGCAAACGCGCCCTCGATTCGATTCGCACCGAGCTGCTGCAACGTTTGCAGGAATTGCGCGGCAACAACCTGCTGCTCGAAGCACAACGGCTCGAGCAACGCACCGCCTACGACCTCGAGATGCTCGAGGCCACGGGCAGCTGCAAGGGCATTGAGAACTACTCGCGCCACTTCTCGGGACGCGAGGCCGGCGAAGCAGCACCAACACTGCTCGACTACTTTCCGCGCGACTTCTTGATGGTCATCGACGAGAGCCACCAGACCATCCCGCAGGTACGCGGCATGTACTTCGGCGACCGCGCGCGCAAAGAAACGCTGGTGCGCTACGGCTTTCGCATGCTGTCGGCGATGGACAACCGGCCGCTCAAGTTCGACGAGTTCGAAAGCCACGTGCACCAGTGCATCAACGTGTCGGCGACACCGTCGGACTACGAGATCGACAAGAGCGAAGGCGTGATTGTCGAGCAGCTCATCCGCCCCACGGGCTTGCTCGATCCGATTGTTGAGATTCGCCCGGTCGGCAGCCAGGTCGACGACACGATCAATGAAATCAAAGCGACCGTGGCCAAAGGCTGGCGCGTGCTCGTGACGACGTTGACGAAGCGGATGTCAGAAGACCTCACCGAGTACCTCGCCGAAATCGGCGTGCGCGCGCGCTACCTGCACTCCGACATCGACACGCTGGAGCGCATCGAAATTCTCGCGGCCCTTCGTCGTGGCGAATACGACGTGCTCGTGGGCATCAACCTGTTGCGTGAAGGTTTGGACCTGCCTGAAGTCGCACTCGTGTGCATCCTCGACGCCGACAAAGAAGGCTTCCTGCGCGCCACCACGGGCTTGATTCAGACCATGGGCCGTGCGGCACGAAACGCCGAAGGCCGCGTGATTTTGTACGCCGACCGCATGACCGACTCGATCAAGGCGGCGGTGGGCGAAACGCAGCGTCGACGCGCGATTCAGGAAGCGCACAACCTTGCGCACGGCATCACGCCCACCACGATCGTGAAGGCGCTGCGCGAACTCGATCCCGAACACGCCTACGCCGATGGCGACTACCTCGACGTCAACAAGCTCTCGCGCAGCGGCGAGACCCATCCGGGGGCCAGCAAGACCCGCGGCAAGCAGAAGGCCGGCAAGGGCAAAAAGGGTGCTGTTGTCGTCGACATCGACACTGACGACCTCACGCCAGCCGAGATCCCGGCCATGCTCGATCAGTTGCGCAAAGAGATGCGTGCAGCGGCGATGGACCTCGAGTTCGAGAAGGCTGCGGCCCTGCGCGATCGCGTGAAGGCGCTGGAGGCAAAGGCCCTGCTGTAGCGGCGGTTGCCCCTATCGTTGGCGTCGACGTCGTTGTACGTCGGCGGCGTGCGCCTTTTCGCCGTCGCTTTCGTTGCGTTGTTCGCTCTCGCCGCTGCCGCTGTGCCCGAGGTGCCGGCGGCGTCCGCTGTTGCTGCCACCGACGCCGAGGCCGGGGCGACGCTGGTGGCCATCGACGTCGTCAATCGTGTGTACTTTCGCGAAGAAACCTTCGTGTCGTTTTTGCCCATCAAGGTGGGTGAAGCGGTCACCGACGACGACGTGGCGGCCGCTGCCATTGCCGCGCAAGACGAGTACCTCGCCCGCGGCTACCTCACCGCCCACGTGACGGCGAAGCTGGTGCCGGCCCTCGGTGGCGTGCGCGCCAGGTTCGTCGTCGAGGCCGGCGAGCGCGCCGAACTCAAAGCCGTGCACATCGTTGGCAACGACCACGTCGCCGAAGCCGACTTGAAAGAGGGGTTGTTCTCGCGGCCGCCCGAACCGCTCGGCGCGCTCACGCGGGCGGGCCTGTACCACCGCCCCTACGTCGACCAGGACCAGCAGCGCGTTGTCTACAACTACTATAAACGCGGCTATCTCGAGGCCCGCGTCGTCGAGACCCGCGTGACGGCGGCGTCAGACCTCAGCGGCCTGCAACTCACCATGCAGGTGCTCGAAGGTCCGCAGTACGAACTCGCGAGCCTGACGTTCGAAGGCGACCTGCCCGAGGGCGAAACGTCGTCGGCGTGGCGTGCGCGGGTGCCGATGGCCGACGGTGCAGTCGCCGATCTCGTCACGTTGCAACAGCAGACCGATCCGCTCCTCGATGCGTGGCGCGAGCAGGGCTATCCGTTTGCGCGCTTTGAGCAGCTCGTGAACGGTGCGTTGCCGCCGTCGAAGAAGCCCGAGCAGCGCGGCATTGGCCTGGTGCTCAAGGTGGTGAAGGGCCCGCTCGCTACCGTGCGCGAGGTGCACATCGTGGGCAACAAGGGCACCGCCGAGCACGTGTTTCGCCGCGAACTCGAGGTCACGGTCAACGGCCACTACGACCACAAGAGCGTGAAGCAGAGCGAGAAGAACCTGATGCAGACGGGGCTCTTGCAGTCGGCCGCGGGTCGCGCCGTGCCAGTGGGCGGGCCGCTGCAGGCCGATGGCACAGCCCTCGTCGACGTCGAATTCGCCGTGGTCGAGACGCAGACATGGATGTTGTCGCCGGCGTTTTTGGGCGATGCCAACGAAGGCTTGATCCTCATTGGCGTGGCGGGCGATCGCAATCTGCTGGGCACGGGCTTGCAGGCGTACACGTCGGTGCAGTGGTCGGCGTTGCGGTTTCTGTTTGATGCGTCGCTTACCGAGCCACGGCTGTTTTCCACACGATCGTCGGCGACGATCGAGGCCCACCGCCGCGAGCTGCGCTACACCGACTTCATCGTCGCCTCGGTGTTCGGCGGTTCGGTGAAGGCCAACTACGGCCGCGACCTCGGCTTTCGTTTGGGTGGGCCAGCGCGCTGGTTTGTGGGTGGCGGTGCTGGTGTCGAATACAGCGGCGTGCGCTCGTACGACGACAAACCACTGCAGGCGTCGTCGCTGCTGCCCGCGCAAACGTTTCGCAACACGTTGGAGTTGCGCGGCGGCCTCGACACGCGCGAAGGCGGACTCTCGCCACGCAATGGTGTGTTCGTGAGCGGTGAAGCGATCACCGCAGGACCATGGACCGCGTCGGGGCTCACGTTTGTCGACGTGCACGCCAACGTGCGCGGCTTTTGGTCGCCGCTGTTCGACATCACGTTGAAGAGCAACACGCAGCTTGGTGGTGTGTTCAATCCGCTTGGGCAGTTTGCGCCCGTCACGGATCGCTACTTCCTTGGCGGTATCGGCAGTGTGCGCGGCTTCTTTCCGCGCAGCATTGGTGCATCGCAGAAAGTGGCGCTCACCGACGGCAGCAGCATCACCGCCGACGTGGGTGGTGTGGTGAAGGTGGTGCAGAACTTCGAGCTTGAAGTGCCGGTGTGGCCGGGCATTCCCGTGCGCGCGTTTGGCTTCGCCGACTTCGGCAACGCTTTTGGCGACGACGAACTCGACGACATCGTCGGTGGCCGCATCGATCGCAACACCGACTTTCTCGTGGCGAACCTGATGATGTCGACAGGGTTTGGCCTGTTGCTCGACACGCCGGTGCTGCCGTTTCGTCTCGAGTGGAGCATCCCGATCACGAAGCGCAGCTTCGATCAGCCGGTGAACTTCTTTCTCGGCGTGGGCTCGGCTTTTTGACTCGCTTGAGGGTGACGATGCGCGTGGTGGTTCGGGTGCTGTTGATGGCGGCGGCGCTGTTGGCCTGCTCGTGTGCAACGCTGCAAGATTTTGCGCGAAGCAGTTCATCGCTGGTGTCGACGGTCTTTTCGAGACCAGGCGACATCCTGGCGTCAACCGTCAGCGAGCCGGGGGCGTTGCTTGAGCTGAACACGGCGCTCATCGACGAGGCGCACCTGCGTGCCTGGTACGCCGCACACGCTGACCAGCGCGATGGTTCGTTCGACCTCAGCGGTGCCGCGCCCTACATCGAGACCGCGATCGACGGCGACGGGGCGGTGACGCGGGTCGGTTGGCTGCTGAAGCGCAGTCCGTGGCGCGTTGAAGCAACGGTGCTCTTCTTCGCCCCGACCGCCACGTTGCCGGTGGCGCGAGCGCTCTCGACGCAGCAGCTGTGGGGCATGCCGCTGTCGACGACACGCCGCAGCGATACGCTGGTGGCGCCCGAGGCGCGCATGGTGGTCGTGCTGCATCGGCGGGCTGCGGTGTTGCCTGCGCAGCCGTTGGTTGCGTTGCCGCCCACGCTGTCGACAAAGACCGATACCGCCACGTTTCACCGCGACCACTTGTATGCGCTGGTCGAAGGACGCATCTGGTTCAAGCGGCATCCCCAGGGTGCGGGCACGCTCGCTGAGCCGTGGCGCTTGTTTCTCACGGGCACACCCGAGCCCACGATCGTCGATGGCACGTTTCGTTCGCCAGCGCGGTTGTCGATGTTGCGTGCTGACGGTGACGAACTCATCGCTGTCGACGAGACCGGCTTTGTCTACACGTGCACCGCGCGCAGCCGCAGTTGGGGCAGCAGCAGTGGTTGGACCGATGGGTGGGGCTTTCCTTCCAAACGACCACTTCGTTTGGAGGGTGCTGCGGAGCGGCTGCGCGGCGTCGCGTTTGGTCGGCGCGCCGAGCATGCGCTGTGGTTCGAAGACGCGATCGGCAATCGCCAACACATGGGTCCGATGGGCACGAGCACGATGTACGTCCTCGACGAAACGGGCACGAAGATCGTGTTCACCGACAACGGCTTGCCCAACGATTTCTCACGCGAGCTGTGCGCACCCGATGACGGCCGCTTCATCGCCGCTGGCATTGCTGCGAGTGCCAGTGCCGTGGTGCTGATCGACGCCTATGGTCGAGTCGTGACGAGGTTCGACGACTACGACCTCAATGGTGGCACGCCGAACTTTGAGTACACGTACCGCTCGGAGATCCGCGTCGACGAAGACCCGACGTCGATGGGCACCAGTCTGCGCCCGTATTTCTTGCCGCTGCTGCCGTGGCGGTGGTTGCCGCCGGTGCCGCTGTTGCCGGGAGCGCGGCTGCCGAAGGCCATCTCGATCTTGCAAACCGGCGAAGGCAACACCGCGCGCGAAGTTCGCGTTGTGGGCACCTACGTCGACGGCGCGCGCGGCTACTACGCATTGTCGTTTGCCACGAACACGTGGTCCTTCGTGTCTGACGCGCAGGTTCTGGTGGATGAGCAGGCGTGGCTCGATGACGACGACGTCCGCCACGGCATCGCCGACTTCACGGCCAGCCACGGCGATCTGGCACGCAGCACCTTGCCCAAAGGACCGTCGCGTCGGCAGCAGTGGCATGGGCAGCTGAACGTTGCCGTCGACGCCGACGGCGCGTTGCTGCCCGCGTTGTCAGCGCAGCTTGATTTTCATCCGACGTGTTCGCCAGCCACGCTCGCGCTCGACGTTCCGTTTGGTGACGACGTCGAAACGGTGCGCGCCACGCTGCACACTGTCGATGCTTGGACACCCGCGCGGCGGCACCAGCCGGGACACGACGGCACGTCGCTGATCCTGCTGGGCACCCTCGTGTTCGACGACGCCACGCTGATGGACCAGCGCGTCGAAGTCCGGCGTGTGATGACAGCACTGCGCCCGTACCACCACAACACCTTCGCGCTGGCGGTGGCGCAGCACGACAACACCGTGCTGATCACGCCCATCGACGACGACGATGCCAGGCGTTCTCCAGTGGTGATGCGCTTCACGCACGGTGAACCATCAACGCACGCGCCACCAACGACGTGCGCCGAAGTTGCAGCCGCGTCAGCACAGCTCGAGACCAACTGGGTCACGCCGCGACGCGAAGTGCAGGCCTTCATCGACGACAAAATGCTGTTGGTGGCGCCGCTGGTGCCGCTGGGCCGTGTGCCGCGCCTGCAGACGTTGTTGCGCTACACCTTGCGCGTGGACGAGGCGCGTCTTGGCGCGACGTTGACGCAGTTGCGTGAGACGGCGCAGCAGCTGGGCTGCGTGGAGCAGTCGCCACAGCTCAGCGGCGCAGGGCGGTGAGCGCGCGGTCGATGCCTTGCTGGGCGCGGTGCAGCTCGTCGACAGAGGCGAACACGATCTCGCTCGCCCGGGTTTGCTCGGCCTGCACGTTGCGTAACTCCTCGGCCATGGCGCTGACGCGGGCGATGGCCTGGCGCACTTCTTTGGCGCCTGCGCTTTGCTCGAGGCTGCGCATCGACAAATCGGGGGCCAGGGCCTTCAAGCGCTCGACGGTTTCGGCGATGCGATCGGCAGCGCGCGCCTGCTCGGTGGTGGCCCGCGCCGCCGTCTCGACCTCGGTGAGCACGCGGGTCATCGCGGCTCGAACAGCAGCGGCTTGCTCTGCTTGCTCGACGGTGCGCTCTTCAATACCGCGGGCCATCTCGGTGGCTTCGGTGGCTGAGCGCAGAATTTGCCCCAGTGCCAACCCCGCATGGTGCGTGAGGGTGTCGCCGACGTTGACGGCTTCAACAGCGTCGATGAGTGCTTGACCGGCGCTGCGTGCGCGCAGCTTGACGTCGTCGATCACCGACGCCGACTCGCGCGTGCTCTTGGCGACGCGTGCGGCGAGCCCCTTGATTTGCTCAGCGACGATGCCGAAGCCGCGGCCATGCTCGCCGGCCTGCGCCGCGATGATCGATGCGTTGAGGGCCAGCACGTTGGTCTCAACAGTCACTTCGTCGATGACGGCGAGAATGCGGTCGACCGCTTCGACCCGCTGCACCAGGTCGTGCATCGCGCCGCGCAGGTGCACGGCGGTTTCGCGAATCTGGTCGACGCCATCGGCTGAGCGCGTGACCGCCGTGGCGCCGCGTTCGGCGTCGGTGCTCACCGCCGAGGCAAGGCTGGCGGTGCGCGTGGCAGCTTCGCGAACGGTTTTGGCCGAGCCCTCCATCAGGCTCATCGAGCGCGCTGTTTCATGCGCCTGCGAACGCAACGCGCCAATGCCATTTTGCACCGACGACGCCGCACCACGTAGCGCGCCCAACGCCGAGGCGACCTCACCAACGGCACTCACGAGCGTGGCGCTGGTTTCTTGCACCACCGTGCTCGCGTCGGTGACGCCGTCGATGCCGCGGCTGCTGCCACGGGCGACATCAGCGAGGGTGTCGACGGACTTGGTGATGGCGCGGATCGTTTGCGTGAGCCGCTGCGTGCTGCTGCTGGCCTGCGACAGCGCGGTGGTTTGCGTGCCACTGAAGCGACGCATGTCGTCGAGGAATTCGTTTTTGCGTTGTCCGTCGGCGACGGCTTGATCGCGCGCACTGGTGAGCGCTGTGGCCACGCGCGACAGCTCTTCGTTTGCGTGCTGCAAGCGAGCGACGGCTTCGTCGACGAGGAGCATGCTGTTGCGGCGCGTGCGTTCGTAGGCCACCGCGAGCGCAGCCAGGGCGCAAAACACGGTGACGGCACCCAGGGTGACAAACAGGTCGTTGTCGGCGTCGGCAGCGCGGAAACGCACACCGGCCAGGCCGTGGGCGGCGTACAGCCCCGTCATGCTCAACGAGCACGCGATGGCCGACATGATGCCAGCAACAGGCCCGAGCAAAATGGTGGCGACGAGGGGTGCCGGGGCGAGCCACCACAACGCCGGATCGGTGGCGCCGGCGCCCAACGCACCGCACGCAGACACGAAGAACACGTGCTCCGCACACACCATCGCCGACATGACGCGTTGGCGTTGCAGCACCTTGCTGAGCGGCAGGTTGATGATGGCGATCGAGGCACCAGCAAGCAGCGTCACCGAGACCGCGCCGAAGCGGCCACTACTCTGCGCGGTGGCAAACGCGAAGAAGAGTGCTGCGGCGGCCAACACCAGGCTCGCGACCACGAACAAGCGACCACGTCGAAGCTCGTCGCTGTCGGCGCGGGTTGCATCCGCAAGGAAGGTGTCGAGCCACCAGGTGTCGTCGGGCGCTGGAGCGTTCACGTCGTGAAGTCTACACCCATGTCCAGCGGCATGGCGGACTTCCCCGCTTTCGGGTCACCGCTGCAGCAACAGGTCGTCGAGACGCCCTGCGTTGTGCAGATCGCGCAGCGCGGTGACGACCTCGGCATCGAGCTGGTGCCCCTTGAGCGTCTCGAGGATCTCGAAGGCTTCGTCGGCACGGCTGGCGGCGCGGTACGGCCGCGTTGAGGTAATCGCATCGAGCACATCAGCCCCCGACACGATTCGCACCTCAAGCGGCAGCTCGGCGAGGGCGATGCCATCGGGGTAGCCCTTGCCGTCGGGACGCTCGTGGTGGCCCCGCACGATCGGCACCACACAGGCGAGAGACTCGATGTCTTCGAGAATGCGCGCGCCAATGACCGTGTGCGTTTTGATGATCTCGAACTCGTCGGGCGACAGCCGCCCCGGCTTGAAAAGCACCTCGTCACGGATGCCGATCTTGCCGATGTCGTGCAGCAGTGCTCCCACGCGCACCACTTCGATGCGTGCGGTGCTCAAGGCCAACGCTTCGCTGCAGCGCACCGAGATGTTCGCGACCCGATCGGTGTGCCCAGCGGTGTACGGGTCGCGTGCTTCGAGGGCCCGCACCAGACCGCCCAACAACTTCACCTGACCTTCTTCGACGCGCCGGTTGGCGAGGGCCAGATCGCGGTTGGCGACGACGAGGTCGTAGCTGAGGCGGCGCAGGTCGCGACGTTCGCGCGGGCGGGCGGCGGCGCGCTCCAAACGCACCGACACCATCACTTCGTCGGGGAACGGCTGCACCAGACAATCCACCGCGCCCAACTGAAAGGCCTGCGTGAGCGTGCTGATGTGGTTGCCGCCTTCGTCGTCGACAAACACGAGTGCCGTTGCTTCGTCGACGCCCCGTGCCAGGTGTGCGAGTTCGAGCAGGTTGGTTGAACCAATCGCGGCGTCGACGACGACCACGTCGATACCGCCTGCACCGATCACCGCCGAGAATGAATCGACGCTCGACGCGCGCACCACCGCGAAGCCGCGACGCTGTGCGGCCTTCACAATGGTTTCGCCGAAGTCGCCGCCACACAGCACAGCCACCTTGGTGGGCAGTTCTGACGTCGTCGATTGCATCGCCCGCAACGCCTGCAGCTCGGCCCGCAACGCGACTTCGGCGCGCGCACGGCCGACGAGATCGACAATCGCGCGGCGCACTTCCATGACGCGCAACGGCTTGGTGTAGAAGCGGTGGATCTCGCCGTGGTTCACCGCACGCATCGCGGCCGACGGGTCAGACGACGCCGTCATGAGCAACCGCGGCACATCCGGCATGAGCTCTTTGGCGACGCGGAGCACTTCGCTGCCGGTGGCACCCGGCATCATCTCGTCGACGAGGATGGCATCGGGGCGCGTGGTCTGCAGCGCCGCCATCGCTTCGTTGCCGTCGGTGGCGGTGAGCACCGTGAAGTCTTGCCGAAACGCGCGCGAGAGCAGGTCGCGCACGGTCGGATCGTCGTCGGCGATGAGGAGCTGTGTGCTGGCCAAGAAGCGACCCCCTCGGTGTCGGTGACTCAACGCGCCGACGTACCGACGGCGACGCTACCAGTTTCGGTGCAACTGCTGCGGTCCAACGCCGCGCGCCGCCAAAGTGGACGCCAGCGCCTTCTCCATGTCGGGCAAACCACACACGAGGACGTGGGTGTCGGCGGGGCGCGCGATGGGGGGCAAGTGATCCTGGATGTAGCCGACCGCGCCTGCCCACCCCGCGTCGCCTGAGTCAGCGGCAGCGGGGCGCGACACCACCGGCACGACCTTGACGTCGAGGCCAGTCCAGGTGCCAAAGCGGTCGCGGAAACACAGCTCGCCGGGAGTGCGCACCCCATACAGCAGCGCGACGGTACCGAAGCTGTGACGGTCGGCGACGACGGCGTCGAGGGCGGCGCGCAACGGCGCAATGCCACTGCCCACGCCGCACAGCAGCAGGTCTGCGCCATGCAACTCATGCAGGGCGAACCCGCGACCGACGCAGGTGGAAGCATCGATGCGATCGCCCGTGGCCAACGACGTCACGCGTGGCATGCGCTCGGGTGGCAGCTTGATCAAAAACTCAAGGCGGCCCGAGGTATCGGGAGCGTTGGCGATCGCAAACGGGCGCGCCACGTCGTCGTCGAACAAGCGCAGCAGCAGGTGTTGGCCAGCGGCGGTATGCGAGGCGTGCACGGCGCTGCCAGACGCGTCGAGGACGAGCAGCGCCTGCCGCTCTGCGACCTCGACCACCGACACCACCGACAAGGCAAAAAGGTCAGACATGAGTCGCAACTTGCTAGCTCACCAACGTTTCCGCAAACGTGTGGGGATGTCTGCTCACACCCGCTCGTCCTCCGTTGGATCTGTTGGCAAACGTTCACGCGCGGCCCGCGCGGTGTCGGCTCGGCCGACGGCGTCGAAAGCGGCGGCAACAAAGTCTGCGTCGACGAAGACAGCACCGACATCGAAGACGACGGCGAAGAAGGCTGCGCCGAAGAAGGCCACGTCGAAGAAGGCGACGAAGGCTGCGTCGAAGAAGGCCACGCCGAAGAAGACCACGCCGAAGAAGACCACGCCGAAGAAGGCTGCGCCGAAGAAGACGCCGAACAAGACCGCCACGACGTCGATGGCCCCGCGCACCACCACGCTCGTGCACGCGCCGGCGTCGATGCAGGCGCTGATGTTGGCGGCCCGCGCGGCGGGGCAGACCATCGGCTTTGTGCCCACGATGGGGGCGTTGCACGCCGGACACGCGGCCCTGCTCGACGAGGCGCGCCGTCGTGCCGACGTCGTCGTGCTGTCGGTGTTCGTGAACCCCACGCAGTTCGGGCAGGCCGAAGACCTCGCGAAGTATCCGCGCACCCTCGAGGCCGACGTCGAGATCGCGCGTCGCTGTGGCGTCGACATCGTGTTCGCGCCCTCGGCTGACGACATGTACCCGCCGGGGTTCGACTCGAAGTTGGTGGCCGGCCAGTTGGCCAAAGAGCTCGAAGGTGCCGACCGCGCGGGCCACTTCGACGGCGTGCTCACCGTCGTGAACCTGCTGTTTCAGATCGTGCAGCCGCACTTCGCGGTGTTTGGCGAGAAGGACTACCAGCAGCTGCAGGTGGTGCGCCGCATGACGCAGGACCTGCGCCTGCCCGTCGAGATCGTGCCGATGCCCGTGATCCGCGAAGTGGATGGGCTTGCGATGTCGTCGCGCAACGTGCGCCTCAACGCCGCCGATCGCGTCGCCGCCCGCGCGCTGTCGAAGGCCCTTGTGGCGGGCCAGGATGCCCTGCAGCGCGGCGAACGTGAGGCCCGCGTCATCCAGGCCGCCGCCCGCGCCGCCCTCGTCTCACACGCACCTGATGCGACCATCAACTACATCGAGGTGCGCGATGCCCGGCACCTGCTGCCCGTGGCCCGCGTCGAGACCACCGCGCGCCTGCTGCTGGCGGCCACGATCGGTGGCGTGCGCCTGATCGACAACGGACCGCTGTTTCCTGGCGTGAGCTGGAACGGCTGAACGACCACCAGGACTGAAAAGGCGAGCAGGTGGTTGTCGCACGCACTGTGTGAACCTATGTTCAGTGCATGGTGACGCGTGCTTTGTCCGTGGTGCTCGACGACGACGAACCCCAGCGGCCCCTGCGGCTCGTCGACAATCCGCCCAACCCGTTTGCGTCCACCTCGGCCGAGCTGCTCGACGGCATGGAGACCGCCGCGCGCGTGACAGTGATGCACGATCACAGCCGCAGCGTGTTGTCGAAGAACACCAGTCCCGACCTGTTCTTCTCGTGGAGCATCAACCCCTATCGCGGCTGCCAACACGCCTGCGCCTACTGCTACGCGCGTCCTGGTCACGAGTACCTGTCGATGGGCGCGGGCACCGATTTCGACACGCAGATCGTCGTCAAACCCGACGCCCCCGCGTTGCTCGAAGCCGCGTTTCTCAAGCCGTCGTGGCGCGGCGAGCTCGTGATGTTTTCGGGCGTCACCGACTGCTACCAGCCCCTCGAAGCCAGCTACGGCCTCACGCGTGCGTGCCTGCAGGTGTGCGCGCGCTACCAGAACCCGGTCGCCGTGATCACCAAGAGCCCGCTCATCGAGCGCGACGTCGACGTGCTGCTCGAATTGCAGGCGCGCGCGCAGGTGTCGGTGTGCGTGTCGATCCCGTTTTTCGACGTCGACAACGCCCGCGCGATCGAGCCCGGCGTGGCCACACCTGCACGTCGGCTGCGCACCATCGAAACGTTGGCGAAGGCGGGGCTGAAGGTCGGCGTGATGACGGCACCGATCATCCCCGGGCTCAACGACGAAGACATGCCGAAGGTGCTCGAGGCCGCGGCCGCAGCAGGCGCGTCGTCGGCGGGCTGGATCCTGGTGCGCTTGCCGGGCAGCGTCGCTGGCGTGTTCGAGCACCGCGTGCGCGCGGCGTTTCCGGCGCGGGCCGACAAGATCATGCGGCGCATTGCCGAAACCCGCGGTGACGTCGACGGCGACCGCCTCTACGACAGTCGCTTCGGCCATCGCCAGCGCGGGCAGGGCACCTATGCGCAGATGCTGGATCGCCTGTTCACGACGACGACGCAGCGTCTCGGCCTCACGGCGCGGAGCCCGACCGTGCCCACGCCTGGCAGCTCTCCGTTTCGCCGTCCGCCGCCGCAGAAGGCACAGCTCAGCCTGTGGTGACGTGTACCGCTGGCGTCGTCGTCGAGGTCTGTGCCATGACGCCCGCGGAGGTGGCCCGTGCAAATCGTCTACGGCATGCAGCAACGGTGTCATTGGCACGTGTTGGTGGGTGCGGCGCACCACGACGACTGGGAGCGCTATTTCTCCAGCCTGTGCGCGATGGTGGCCCACCTCGAGCTGGGCGATTTGCTCCTCGACATTTGGCACGACACCGGGCGCCCCTCCCCGCCCCAGCGGCAGCAGTTCACGACGTGGTTTGGGCAGACCAAGGAGGTCGAGCGCGTGCGTGGCCACGCCTTCGTCACGAACTCGGCGGTCTCGCGTGGCTTGCTCACCGCGGTGAACTGGGTGGTGAAGCCACCATTCAACGAGCGCGCCTGCAGCAGCCCCACCGAGGGACTGTCATGGCTGCGTCAACTGCGCACCGACCTCGACCCCGAAGCACTGTCGGCGTCGATGTCGTCGTCAGCACCACTGCTGACGACGTTGCGTTGGTAGTTCGTTGGTCGGTCGAGGCGAGTCTGTTGAGGGGCGGATGGGCAAACCTCCCCGCCGACAATCGCGTCAGGGCTGCGTACACGTGCCGTTGTCGTGCACCACGCTCGCGCCGGTGACGAGCAGGATGCCGGTGCACGGGTTGGTGTTGGACCACCGAACTCCTGCGGCCTGCACAACAACTGGCGCCACAACGTCGACGTCGAAGCTGTTGCGGCGAAACACGTTGGCCTGCAAGCCTGAGCCTGCGAGCGATACCGTTGCCGCCACGGTGTCGTCGGGGTCGCCGACGCGCAGCGGCTTGCACCCGTCTGCCATGTCTTCAAACACGTTGCCGCGCAGTTCGTAGGTGCCCGATCGGGCGATCAGACCATCGCGACACCGCGCCTCCGACGAGAAGAACCGGTTGTTGGTGATGGTTGCCGCCATCGCGCCCGAGCTGGGGCTGAGGTCGAGGTAGACCGAGTCGACGAAGTCGAAGCTGTTGCGGCGCAGCGTGAGTGTGAGCCCCGCGAACACGCTCAGTCCCACCTGCTCGAACGTGCTGTCGACAAACGCAATCTCACCCTCGACGCCGGCAGCGACAAATGCCCCGACGGTGACCTGCTGGCGCGAGAAGCGCTTGATGGTGGAGCGCTCAACGCGCAAGGACAGCGTCGAGAACCCTTCGACGAAAATCGCGTTGCCAGCGCCCTGCACGACGACATCGTTGAGCGCGCGAGCGGTACCGTCGAAGCCCGTGACATTGATGACGCCAGCACCGCCGCCGCTTTTTGCGCCGACCACCGTCAGGTTCGACAGCGTGGACACGTTGTCCATCGTGATGATGTGGCTGTTCGTGATGGTTGGCGAACCGATCGTGACCTGCTCGGCACTGGCGCCGATGATGGTGCGGCCCCCGACGTTCATCGGGAAGCCCGTGCCGGCACCGCCCGTGCTGTTGTAGGTGCCGGGGGCGACGTAAATGGTCGTGCCCCGTGAGTCGATCAGCGCGGCGTTCAACGAGGTCACACACCCCTCGGGGCTGTTGGCCACGCCGCCTGGCACAACAACAACCGACACTTCCGGCAAGGGCGGCACGGAGATTCCGCAGCGCTGCGTCTCAAGCTCGCAGTTCGCCGAGCAGCCGTCGCCGCCAAGGCGGTTGTCGTCGTCGCAGTCGTCACCGTTGGCGATGCTGCACACGCCTTCGCCCTCACCTTCGCCCTCTCCTTCGCCTTCACCCTCTCCTTCGCCTTCACCCTCTCCTTCTCCTTCGCCTTCGCCCTCTCCTTCGCCCTCTCCTTCGCCCTCTCCTTCGCCTTCGCCTTCTCCTTCGCCTTCGCCCTCTCCTTCGCCTTCACCGGCCGGACGACGGCCCGTGTCGTCGTCAACGACGCACGTGTCGCTGACGCAGACGAGGTCATCGGGGCAGTTGGTGGAGTCGACGCAGGCGACGGAAATGCCAAGCAGGCCGCACCCCGTCGACGTCAGCAGGAGCACCACGAGCGCGACCACACAACCAACACGCTGCGACATCACTCGGCTCCCATCAGCATCACGCCACCGACAACACCAACGGCCACACCAACGACGCCCACGACGACGCCGGTGAGCCCAACCACCCGCATCGTTTCCTTCGTGTCGCCCGCGACCTTCGCGTCTTGCACCATCACATCGCTCACCACGGCCGCAGCCGTACCGAGCACCGCCAGGCCAACGCCAGTGACGGTGACGACGAGCCCCGCGCCGCCGCCAGACGACGGTGCCGCCGTCGCCGTCGTCGCCGCTGTCGCCGCTGTGGCTGATGCTGCAGCGCCCAGCAGTGCTGCGGTATTTGCACGCAACAACGCCGCGAGACCGTCGTGGTTGGCGACGTCAAACGAACGCCGCGTCGCGTGCTGTGTGGCTGCGTCGTACAGCGAGAGCACCACCGTTGTCGTGTCGCCCAGCTTGCTCAGCGAGCCGAAGATGACGCGTTGGGCACCAAGCGCGCCGGCGATGTCGGCGATGCACGAGGTGTCGGTGCACCCCGCCATCGCGCGCGTGCCTTCGAGCTCGGCGAGGCGGCGCAGTTCCGCGGTGCTGACGATTTCAACACCCTCGACCTCGTCGGCGGCGGCGGCCACCACACGCGTGGCGGCAGCGGCATCGTTGGCAGTAATGCCAACGGCTTCGAGGTCGAGCACGAGCACCTTTTCAGGCGACGCACAGGCGAGAGCGAGCAGAAGTGGCAACAGCACGACGCCGGTCGTACCGCGATGACATCGCCTTGCCCACGCTGAAGTCGCTCTCGGCCAGCGACGACGGTCACGTGGTCTCGATGAGTGTCGTCCTCGAGGTGAACGCTTTGCCAATCGATTCACCAAGAAGCGGTCTCGCAGGCCGACCGTTGGGCGCTGCGCTGGTGGTGCTCGCAGCCCGATTGGCGGGGAAGTCGCCCTCAAGAGTTCGGATCGAAGGCGATGTGAGCTGCTGGGATGCCTCCCGCCGATCAATGTATCGACCTGGCGTTCCGCCAACGCCATGTATGCAAATGTGAATTCGACTGCGGTCGAATTTAGGGTGCTGGTGCGCCGCAAATGCCATGAATGTGAATTTGAATTCGACAGTGACGCACGACAGGGTGCTGCTGTCAGACGGCGATGTGTGACAGGTGTGCACTCGAGTTGGATATCCAAAAATGCCGATTGATTTTGGATGCCAAAGGGCCTCAGAACCTCCTCCGCCGGCGTTGTCACGACTCCGTTGACATCTGTGCTCCGCGGTCCCATCGCTGCGCCATGCGTGCTTCGGCTCTCTTTTCAGCCCTCGTCGTCGTTGCAACCTTTTTCCCAGGCCCAGCTTGCGCCCCGGTCGCCGGTGAAGGCGAAGGTGAAGGTGAAGGTGAAGGCGAAGGCGAAGGCGAAGGTGAGGGTGAGGGTGAAAGTGTGACCGAGGCCTGCAACGCGTGTAGGGAACAAGGGCTCACGTGCCTCGTCAGCAACCCATTCGCCGACACATGCGCGGACGTTGTCGAGTGCGTTGTCGCGCCTGGACCAGGCGGCAGCTGTGTGCAAGTCGGCGATCCCTGTGACGGATACGGCGTTGACTGCGCCGTCGGCAGCGAGTGTGTCGTTGATTGGAATTTCACGTCCGGCGACTATCCACACTCGTCTTGTTTTGTCCCGTGTGATCCTGCCGCGCCCGTTTGTGACGTCGGGTTTACGTGTGCCTTTCAAATCAACACTGGGACGTATTGCTTCGAGGATGCGGTGGTCGTCAGCCCGTGCTCGGCAACCCTCAGCCCCGAAGCGTTTTGCGCCGACGGCACACGCTGCGACGCAGCGGTCGGGTGTCCATGACCTGCCCGCACGTCGGCGAGCACGTGGCGACACGCGACGTTGGTCGTTGATGGTGAGCGGACAGCACTATGCGATCGGCGGAGCGGTTTCCCGCCCCGCGTCTCAAGAGTGCCGGTGGCGTTCGTCAGGGTTGCGTGAGCCGCACGAAGTACGTGCTGTCGTCAAACGGCGAGCTGAGCGTGCCGTCGACCACCACGGTGTAGCTGGTGCCAGCGACGACGGGGAAGGCGAGGAATTCGCTGCCGCCTTCGCGGGCGTTATCGGCGCAGGCGACTTCGCTGTCGGCGTCGCCACACGTGGTGCGGACGTAGATGGCGAGGTCGCGGCCCTGCTCGATGCTGGCGATCTGCAGCTGGGCGATGCCCGAGCGCGCGGCGGTGAAGACGTACAGCTGCTCGTTGGCGGTGTTTTGCGGCAGGGTGCAGCTGCCCTGAAACACAGCGCTGCGGCCAAGGCGGGTATCGCCGCGCAGCGACGTCGTCAGCGCCTCGGCCGCGGCGCACACGACATCGAGTTCAACCAGACAGCGCGCCGAGCATCCGTCGCCGTCGACGGCGGGGCCAGGGCCGTCGTCGCAGTTTTCGGCACCGGTGATCACACCGTCGCCGCACACATCGGCGGTGAAGGTGGCGCGCAGCGTGTAGTCGCCGACGTCTTGTGCCGTGATGGCATCGACGATCAAGGCATAGTCCACGCCACCTTCGATCGCCGCGAGCAGGAACTCGCCTTCTTCCGGCCCAGCGTTGTCGGCACAGGCGACCTCGCTGGTGGCGTCGTCACACACCTCGCGCAGGGCGAGGCCGAGGTCGGCTTCGCCAGTGAACTGCACCTGCAACACGCCCGTGGTTCCCGCTTCACCAGCGCGCACGCGCAACACGCGCTCGTGGCCCAGAAAGTTCCCCGTACACGACGACGACAACACCTGCGTGCCACCCGTGGTCGTGCCCGTCACGTCGACATCGAGGGCCAGCACATCGGTGTCAGCACACGTGGCCGCAATGGCGGCGTCGCAGCTGCAGTCTTCGTCTTCGCAGTCAACGCGGCCGTCGCTGTCGTCGTCGTTGCCGCCGGTGCACACTTCGGGGGTCACACACGTGCCGCTGATGGCTTGCCCCACGTTGTCGTAGCAGGCGCCGCGCACGGGGCATTGCGCATCGCTGCTGCAGCCCGGCACACACACGCCGATCGTGTTGTCGGCGGTCAGCGCAAACGGTGCGCACACAAAGCCGTCGCGACAGCCGGCAGCAGCGTCGTCGAGGACCGTGGGGTCGCAGCGGGGCACGCAGAAGCTGCGCGCGTTGTTGTTCTCGAGGCAGTAGCTGTCGGCGGGGCAGTCGTTGCTGGCGGCGTCGCACCACGTGCTGCACGCGCCACCAGGCACGCCAAGGG
Organism: Myxococcota bacterium; assembly: GCA_044349155.1. Classification (GTDB taxonomy): domain Bacteria; phylum Myxococcota; class UBA727; order UBA727; family VGSZ01; genus VGSZ01. The sequence continues at coordinate 2,763 of JBIKRQ010000036.1, read as the reverse complement.
CTGCTTCGGTGCGGCACACCGCGGGGTGTTCGTCGCCAACGCACTGGGCCGTCGTCGTGCACGCGCTGCCCGTCGCACCCGTGCCCGCGGTGCACACCACGTCAGCGCTGCAGTCGACATCGTCGCAGTCGGTGCGTCCGTCGCTGTCGTCGTCGAGCAGGTCGTCGCAGGCGCGTTCACCAGCGGCTTCGCCTTCGCCTTCGCCTTCGCCTTCGCCTTCGGTGCCGCGAGGGTCATCAACAACGATCGGCGGTGTGGTCGGGCACGCCGACAGCAGCAGGACCGCAGCAAGGGCAGAGGCGAAGGAGTGCAGGCGCATGTCGCGAAGGTGTTGGCGCGCGTCGCAAACGACAACCACGTGTGTTGGCTGCCACGAAGAGTTCACATGCGGTGCACGGTGATCAGTCGCTGTGCCGGCGCAGCTGCGCACATTCTACTTTGATCGCAAGAAATAGCGTTTGTTTTCAGGTGGTTATCGTGTCGAAATGTCGACCGACAGCCTCCACGCGCGAGCTTCAGTTCGTGTGCGCGCTCGCCTCGGTGACGACGTCAAAGCGCGCGTTCTGTTGCGCGAAGCTCTGCAGATCGTGCGCCTCATTGGTCGCGGTCCACGCGCGCCAGTACTGCGCGTACCACTGCACGAAGCCGCGATGGATCTGCATGGGCACGCCGCGCGCCTGTGCTTGCTCGACGAGAAACGGCCGCAGCGCCCGCGCATAGTCCGGCAGCTCGAGCCGCCCCACGTGCGGTGCGATGTGGTGCTCGATGTGAAAGCCGAGGTTTGCGGTGAGCACGCGGCCAAGCGCGTTGCTCTCGATGGTGCGGCTCACCCAGAGCGCGCGGCCCACCGTGTCGTCGTCGAGCACGTCGGCGCGCATCGCGACATGCAGCGGCCACGCCGCCAGGTACGTGAAGCCCATGGCGCGACAAAGCCGAGGGCGAGCCCTTGCACCACGCGCTCGTGCTGAACGAGGAACGCGAGCACGCCACTCCACAGCGCGATCATGCACAGCACATCCACGACGCTGTCGACGAGCAACGGCAGGTTCTTGCGGCGCTCGGCGACGTCATGCGCACTCACGACGACGCGATCGATGATGTGCGACAGCTGCAACAGCGGCGCATAGAGAAACGGCGCGAGCGGTGTGTGCGCCAACTTCACGAGCTGGCGGCCGAAGCGTCGACGCTGCGCGGACTCGCGCGATGGATGCAGCACCTCGGTGTCGCCCTGAACGAGGCCCGCGCGTTTGTGGTGCTGCAGGTGGTTGGCCTTGAGCACATGAAACGGCGCCCACGCGAGCGCACCAATCGCGCGCGCCACCCACGTGTTCACCCACCGGTGCGCGAACAGCGACTGGTGCATGCAGTCGTGAAACACGAGCACGAGCTGCACAGACAACAGCGAGAGGCCAAGCACGCCCACACTCACCGTGACGACGTCGTCACCGAGTGCTGCCGCGCGAAACGCCAGCACGGTCGCCACCACCATCAGCACGAACAGCACGAACTCACGCGGGCCGTGTTGTGCGGGAGCTGGTGCTTTGGGCTGTGCGATCACAGCCGACGTTTTCAAGCGTCAGCGATCAACGTCAACGGCCCCAGATGACACGTTCCTCGCCGTCACGCGTGCTGCCGTCTTCCCGCGCAGTCGAGCCGCCTACAGCCGCGGTGGCACCACGCCCGTTTGGCCCTGGTACTTGCCGGAGCGGTCGGCGTAGCTGACCTCGCACGGTTCGTTGCCCTGCAAAAACAGGAACTGGCAGGCACCTTCGTCGGCGTAGATCTTCGCGGGCAGCGGCGTGGTGTTGGAGAACTCGAGGGTGACGTGGCCCTCCCACCCGGGCTCAAGAGGCGTGACGTTCACGATGATGCCGCAGCGCGCGTAGGTGCTCTTGCCAAGGCAGATGACCATGACGTCGCGCGGAATGCGGAAGTACTCGACGGTGCGCGCGAGGGCGAAGCTGTTGGGCGGAATCACGCACACATCGGCTTCGCGACGCACGAACGCTTTTTCGTCGAACTGCTTGGGGTCGACGATGGCGCTGTCGACGTTGGTGAAGATCATGAACTCGCGGCTGACGCGGGCGTCGTAGCCGTAGCTCGACAGGCCGTAGCTGATGATGCCGGCGCCGTCGTCTTTGGTGCGGTGTTGCCGCTCGACAAACGGGCTGATCATGCCGTGGTTGAGGGCCTGCTCGCGGATCCACTTGTCGTTCATGACAGACATGCGCCGCGCACTACGCGGCTTTGCGAAATCGCACAACGCGCGACCGAAGCCGCGCGGCACGTTGACGTCGTCACGGGCGGCGAGGATCGAGGCGGTAGGCGGTGTGCAAGGCCGCCGGTCGCTGGCCAAACACAGCAGCCCACTGCTGCAGTCGAGGCAGCGGCGGCAGCGGCACCGTTGGGCGAAACGCGAGATGCTCCACCAGGCACAACAGCGAGACCTCCAACAGGCTGAGGTGGCGACCGGCAGGCAGGAGCGCGACCACGTCGTCGATGTGGTGGTCGAGCCAGGTGAGGGCCCCCCACAGGCCGGTGCTCGCCTTCTGAAACGCGAGGTTGTCGGCCGCAGGAGTGTCGACGCTGCCGATGATGAGCTGGACCTGTGCTGACATCGCCAGCCAGGTGAGTTCCTGGGCGTTGTGCGCGAGGTTGCTTCGGAGTTGGCAGGGCCACACGAGGGTCGCGTCGTCGCCGCGACCCGCGATTTCGGCGAGCCGGCGACAGATATTCTCGGTGCCATACAGCGCTGAAGAACCG
>JBIKRQ010000309.1:0-7687 GCA_044349155.1 Myxococcota bacterium | reverse complement strand
CGTGCCCGAAGCCCAGGTCCGCGTCGACGGCGAGCGCCTCGGGGCCGTCAAAGATGGCGCGGTCTTTCAAGAGCACGGCGGGCTCAGCGTCACCTACGACGTCGAGGTGAGTGCTGACGGCTACAAAACCGCGCGCCGCCAGGTGAAGCCGAACATCATCGACGCGTGGGTGGGCATTCCGGCGGTGTCGTTGGCGGCGTGTTCGTGTTGCGCCGCGGGATGTGGCGCGCCGGTGTTTGGCCTGGTGGCGCTCACGTCAGACCGCAACGACGTCGCCTCGCAAGTGGTGGGCTGGAGCATCGCCGGCGGCCTTGTGGGGGCTGCACTTGGCAGCGGTGCCGTGGCCGCATGGGGTGTTGAACGCCTGCCTGACGTCGTCAGCATTGAACTCACGCCACTCAACGAAGACGCACCGCTTCCGCCACTTCCTGCTGCACCCGCAGTGGCTGTGCCCAACACGATGGCGAACTGATCGGTCCTGTTTTCCTGCGCCTATTTCGACGCGAAGAAGCCGGCGACGACGACGATCACCACCGCAACACCAATCGCTGCGGCCATGCGGCGCTCACGACGCTGCTCGTTGGCGAAGCGAACCAGGTCGCCCCGGGCGCTGTCGTCGTCGCTCTCGTCGTCGGTATTGGCGAGCCCCGGCGCGACATCGACGGCCGGCAGCAGGAGCGTGGGCGCGAGGGTGCCAGGCACAGGCGTGAGGGCGTCGCCGTCGTCGTCGTTGAACTGGCGGTGTTCGGGCAGGGCACCCGAGGGGAACGCTGCCAGCATCGGCAGCGTCGCGCTCAACGAGTGGTCCGAGCGAATGTCGAGGCCTGCGGCCGCGGCCTGGCAGCGCAGCGAGGCGAGCTCGCCCGGCGAGAGGATGTCGCGTGCGGGCAGGTCGGCGGTGACCTTCTGCAGGCGCTTGCGGGCGGCACTTCGCAGGGCGGTGTCGACGTCGCCAAAGCGGGCGGCCGCGTCGGTGCAGACGCGGGCGGCGGCGCGCGTGCTTTGCAGGCGCTGGGCGGGATCGGCGGCCAGCAACGCAGCCAACACCTCGACGAGACGCGGTGGCAGGGGGCGCCCCTCAACATCAACGAGGGCGGCAATGGCCGGCAGATCGAGCGTGACGGCGACATGGTCATCGAGGCGCCGGCCCAACGCGAGCTCAAGCATGAAGCGGCCCAACGACCACAGCGCCGCCGACGGGGCCTTCTCGTCGACGTCGTCAGCACTTCTGCGCAGCTCCGGGGCCCACCAGCGCGGCCCGGCCATGCCCGGAGGCACGTTGACGTTGCCCTGGTCGTCGAGGCTGACGAGATCGGGCGTGAACACACCGGGCTGCAGCTTGTTGGCGATGGCCGCCCCCAGCGCGAGAACGACGAGGGGCGGAGGAGCCAGGAGATCGAGGCGGCCGCTGGTGGGGGCGATGGTCGCTGCATCCATGTGGCGTTCCTTGTCGAGCTGCGGCCGATGGTGTCTCGGAACGGGTCGTAGCACTGCTGTGTGCTTGACCTGCGTCATCTACGTCACTTGACGAACGAGCACAGCACGAACTTCCAGCCGATCTCGCCGCACACGTCACGGCGGCGTCGTTGACGACGGACACGAGGCTCGGTAGCTGCCCCGGCATGACCGAGACGCCTCCTGTCGTCCGCATTGCTCCGTCCCCCACCGGCGACCCGCACGTCGGCACCGCGTACATCGCGCTGTTCAACTACGCGTTTACGAAGCAGCGCGGCGGCAAGTTCCTGCTGCGCATCGAAGACACCGATCAGGCGCGCTCGACGCTGCAGTCGGAGGAGTCGATCCTCGCGGCCCTCAAGTGGCTCGGGATTCAGTGGGACGAAGGCCCCGACTGCGGCGGCCCCAACGGCCCGTACCGCCAGAGCGAGCGCCTGCACATCTACAAGCAGTACGTCGACCAGCTCGTCGACAGCGGTAAGGCCTACTGGTGCACCTGCACCGCTGAGCGCCTCGACGCGGTTCGCAAAGAGCAGATGGCCCGCAAAGAGAACTCGGGCTACGACGGCCATTGCCGGTTCCGCAACGTCGACGAAGTCAAGGCCGAGATCGCAGCGGGCACGCCCGGTGTGGTGCGCTTGAAGATTCCGCGCGGTGCGGGCGATCCGAAGGCCGGAGCCGACGCTGCTGATGCCCCCATCGACATGGTGGTGGCCGACCTGCTGCGCGGCGATGTGAAGTTCAACACCATGCAGGTCGACGACCAGGTGTTGATGAAGTCGGACGGCTTCCCCACCTACCACCTGGCCAACGTCGTCGACGATCACCTCATGGGCGTGACGCACGTGTTGCGCGGCGAAGAGTGGTTGTCGTCGACCCCGAAGCACGTGCTGCTGTACCAGGCGTTTGGCTGGACGCCGCCGCAGTTCGCCCACCTGCCGCTGCTGCGCAACGACGACAAGAACAAGACCAAGGTGTCCAAGCGCAAGAACCCCGTCAGCGTGAACTGGTTCCGCGAGAGCGGCTACCTGCCCGACGCGATGGTGAACTTCCTCGGCATGATGGCCTTCACGTTCGAAGACGGCCGCGAGATCTTCTCGCTCGAAGACTTTGTGAAGCACTTCACCCTCGACCGCGTGTCGCTGGGCGGCCCGGTGTTCGACCTGAAGAAGCTGCTGTGGCTCAACGGCCGCTACCTGCGCGAGCAGCGCAGCGACGTCGAGGTCGTGAAGTATCTGCAGCGCCAACTGTTCACCGACGACTACCTCTTGCAGGTGGTGCAGGTGTGCAAGGAGCGCTTCGAGAAGAGCGAAGACCTCATCGCGTATGCGCCGTGGTTCTTCACCGGCAGCGTTGATGCACCCGCGACCGAGCTCGTCGTCAAGGGCAAGACACCGAAGGAATCGGTGGAGCTGTGGGAGGCCCTCGTCGAGAAGGTCGACGTGTGCTTCGACTGGCGCCTCGAAACCGTCGACACGATGCTGAAGTCGTGGATGGAGTCGAGCGGCCTGACGGCGAAGGAAGCGTTCATGCCGCTGCGCTGGATGATCTCGGGCAAGAAGGCGACCCCGCCGCTGCCAGAGTCGATCACGGTGCTTGGTCGCGAGCGCACGCGCACGCGCATCCGCGCTGGCCTTGAAGGCTTGAAGAAGCTGCCCGAGCCAGCACCTGCACCTGCACCCAAGGCTGAAGCCAAACCGTCCGCTGAACCGAAACCCTCTGCAAATCCGCAGACTTGAAGGAGATGACCATGGCCAAGGAACGTACCCTCTCGATCATCAAGCCCGACGGCGTCAAGAAGAACGTGATCGGCAAGATTGTCGCCATGTTCGAAGCCGCTGACCTGACCATCGTTGGCAGCAAGCTCGTCCAGCTCACCAAGGCCGAGGCCGAAGGCTTCTACGCCGTGCACAAGGATCGCCCGTTCTTCGGCGAGCTCGTGCAGTTCATGATCTCGGGCCCCGTGCAGCTGATGGTGCTCGAAGGCGAAGGCGCCATCGCCAAGAACCGCGAAATCATGGGCGCCACCAACCCGGCGAACGCCGCTGAAGGCACCATCCGCAAGCTGTTCGCGTCGTCGATCGGCGAGAACACCGTGCACGGTTCGGATGCCCCCGAGACCGCCGCGACCGAAATCGCCTGGTTCTTCGCTGGCAAGGAACTCTTCAGCCGCTGAACGCTGCTGTTGAGGAACGAAAGCGGGGCCCGGTGGGCCCCGCTTTTGCGTTTGCCCCTGATGGCCCCTGTGGCGAACTCAGACGGGGTTGGGGTTGCGTTCGAGGAAGCCCTGCTGGTGCCAGGTGGGGTACGTGCGCGGGCGCGCGCTGGCGGCCTCGAGGCGTTGGATGTGCTCCGCCGAAAGCTCCCAGCCCACAGCACCCAGGTTGTCGATGAGCTGCTGCTCGTTGCGCGCACCGATCACCACCGACGCCACCGTGGGCCGACGCAGCAGCCAGTTGATCGCCACCTGCGGCACGGTCTTGCCGACTTCGGCAGCGACGGCGTCGAGGGCGTCGACGACGGTGTAGAGGTACTCGGTGTCGACCTGCGGGCCACCGTCGGCGGCCGCACTCTGCAGGCGGCCCTCGGGCATGGGCTGGCCACGGCGGATCTTGCCCGTGAGGCGCCCCCAACCGAGCGGGCTCCACACCATCGTGCCCACGCCCTGGTCGACGTGCAGCGGCATGAGCTCCCATTCGAGCTCGCGGCCGACGAGGGAGTAGTAGGCCTGATGGCAGACGTAGCGGGCCCAGCCGTAGCGGTCGGCGATGGCGAGGGACTTCATGAGGTGCCAGCCCGAGAAGTTCGAGCAGCTGATGTAGCGGACCTTGCCGGCACGCACGAAGTCGTTGAGCGTGGACATCACCTCGTCGACGGGGGTGAGCGCGTCGAAGCCGTGCAGGTGGTAGAGGTCGATGTGGTCGGTGCCCAGACGCTTCAAGCTGGCGTCGAGGGCCGAGACCAGGTGAAAGCGCGACGACCCGGTGTCGTTGGGACCGGGGCCCATGCGGAACGTGGCCTTCGTCGACAGCAGCACCTGATCACGTCGACCAGCGATGGCCTTGCCGAGGATCTCTTCGCTTTGGCCGCGGCTGTAGACGTCGGCGGAGTCGAAGAGGTTGACGCCCGCGTCGAGGCAGCGGTCGACCATGCGCGTGGCCTCGGCGACGTCGGTGCTGCCAAAGCCCTTCCAGAAGTCGTTGCTGCCGCCAAAGGTGCCGGTGCCAAACGAGAGCACGGGGACCTTGAGTCCGGAGTTGCCAAGTCGACGAAATTCCACTGCTCGCCTCGTGCGCCACCTGCTGTAGGTGGCCGAAAATTCAAGAGAAACGCGACAGGCGCCCGCTCGCTGGCTATTGCAGCAGGTGCTGACGGCGCAGCAGCCACGCGTTGTCGCGCGCCACAAATGCGCACAGCTCAAGTGCACGCACGCTGCCCTGGATCAGCACCATCGCCCGCTGCGGCGGTTCCTTGAGCAACGTGGGCAGCGTGGACGACTGCAGTGCCGCCACCGGCGAACCGGTGGCCACGAGCACGAAGCGATCGCAGGCGCGCGAGATGACCTGCAGGACCCCCGCGAGGTCGACGTTGCCCGCGAGGCACTGCCGACCGAGCGAGACCGCAGTGGCCTTCTCGTCGTCTTTGAGGCGTGCGGTGAGCAGCTCGGAGCGCGCGTCTTTGCCGCCGTCGCCGAGGAGCCCGGCACGCAGCAGGCGCACCACTTCGCCTTCGGTGCCCGGGCGCACCAGCTCGCTGAGCATGCCGCCGAAACGCACGACGGCGATGCCGCGGGCGATGGCTGCAAACAGCGCGACCTCGTTGGCCAACAGCTCACGCGGCAACGCAACGGTGGCGACACCACCCGCAGCGAACGTGGGTTTGTCGACGTCGGCGATCACGAACTGCACCGGGCGACCCGGCAGCAACCGCTCGATGCGATCGATGCTGGCTGCTGCGCGTGGAGACGCAGCCAACAACGGCTTCGCATCAGTGGGCACCGGCGCGCTGCCCACGGCCACCTCGAGGTGCACGCCCAGCATCTGCAGCAACTGCTGCAGCGGACCGCCCCACCCCGTTGGCGCCAGCCGTGTTGCGAGCGCTTCTTTGTCGAGTGGCAAGACCGCGGCCGTGGGCCGTTCGTCGACGCTGCGGCCACCCAGCAGCTCCTGTGGCACGCCCTTGCCGCGCAGCAGGGTTTCGATCGAGCGCAGGCTGTTGGCCCGCTCGAGTTGGCCCTGGGCAACAGCGAGGCTTGCCGCCAGCGCGAAGACGCGCGCATCAGCAGGCGTGCGACGCAGCAACTGCAGAATGCCCGTGACCGCGTGGCTCGCGAGACGTGGAATGCGCGCGTACAGCTCGGTGAGTTCGAGCCGCACCTCGACGTCTTCGGCATCGGCCTGGTGCGCCTGGTAGAGCAGGGCAGCAGCACGATCGTCGTCGTGGAGCTTGTCGCGCGCCACACGGCCGGCGGCGAGGGCCAACGCCAACACTTCGTTCGCGTCGCTGCTGGCGTGCAGGCGGCCTTCGGCAAGATCGACGGCGATGTCGAACTTCTGCGTGCGCAGTGCGGCTTCGATCGCCAACCGCGCCGACTCTTGATCGAGCGGGCCATCGACCTGCGCTTCAAGAGCAATCGCGAGGGCGTTTTCGGCGTCGCCGTCGTCGAGATTGGCGCGCAGCTGTATCGCGAGCGCGCCGCTTTCGCCGGGGGCAGCGATCATCGATTGCGTCTGCGTGTGATCGACAGCCTCGTCGTCGACCTTGTCGGCGACCGCTTCAACAACGCCCAAACGCGTGAGCAGCTGCGGCAGCCCCGACGTCGTGGCGAGCGTGACGGCGGCTTCTTTGTGGCGGGGATCGCCGGTCTCGGTGAAGAGATCGATCCACGCGTCGACGGCGTCCTTGGCGCGGTTGGCCTTCACGAGGGCCTGCACACGGCGATCGAGGGCGACGACGCGCTCGCTGCCCGAGCGAACCGCAGCGAGACGACGCCACGCTTCCGCAGCCTCGGCGGGGCGACCGCCAACTTCACGCGCCTCGGCAACGGCCTGCAGCACCGCCAGGTTCGTCGCGTTGAGTTCGAAGGCGCGCTCAGCAGCAGCGAGGGCATCGCTGTGCTTGCCGCGGCGCAGACGCAACGTGGCGAGGTCAACCAACACGGCCGCGAGGCGCACCGGGTCGTCGTTTTGCTCGAGCGCTTTGGCCAACGACTCGAGCGCCATCTCGGTGCTGTCGTCGTCGTTTTGCTCCTGCGCGACCTTGGCCAACATGTCGAGTGCTGCGACGTGGCTCGCGTCGACGCGCAACACCTGCCGCAAACGGTCGCGCACGTCGGCTGCACCAAGTGCCCAGGCACACCGCGCACGACGGAGGTACAGCTCAGCGGCGGTCCGTGGCGTGCTGCCGTCGTCGGGGGCCGTCGCCCACAGCTCGGGCGTGATGCGATCGAGCAACACCAACGCGCGCTCGTCGTCGCGCGAGGCCCAGGCGATGTCGGCCATGCGCAACAACGCTGCGGGCTGGTCGGCGTCGACGGAGAGGGCCTCTTCGAAGAACTGGCGCGCGCTGCCTTCTTGACCAAGCTCGTCGAGACAGAACACGCCAAGGGCCGCAAGACGGCGGGCGCGCTCGGGCGACTCGGGTCCGACCTCGACGGCACGGGCGTGGCTGATCAAGTAGGGCACAAGTTCGCGCAGCTTGCGACGACGCCGAAATGCGTCGCTGACCACAGCCAACGCATCGCTGTCGCCCGACTCCAGCAGCAGCACCTGCTCGGCCGCAGCGACGGCACCGTCGTCGTCACCGAGCTTCGTGCGCAGGCGCTGTTCCTTGCGCCACAGCTGCAACCGACGACGACTTTCGAGGGTCGCCTTGCGCGCTTCATCAAGCAGCGGCAACGCCTCACGCGTGCCGTCGTCCATGTCGATGAGGCGGTCCCACGCGCGCGCCGACGTCTCTGGATCGTCGGTGGCGAGGCGGAAGGCCGCCTGACCGGCAGTGCGGTCGCCAGCGACGACGAGCGCATCACCACGCACCAGGTGCAGCAGACCGGGAAGGTGCGTGCGGCCCTTCTTCTCGATCTTGTCCATCACCGCCGACAGCCCGTCGAGCTGACCGGCTTTCACCATCAAGCTCGCCTTGAGCACCAGCGTGTCGACGTCGTCGGGCGACAGCGCCAACGCGCGATCGACCGTGGCCGCAGCGGCCTTCTTGTCGTTGAGGTGATCGGCAT
>JBIKRQ010000308.1:0-7697 GCA_044349155.1 Myxococcota bacterium | reverse complement strand
TTCCATTGCTGGAAGGGTGGCCTGCCGGCCGCGTCGCGCTTCACGGATGGGGCGATGTAGTTGTCGCTGACGGGGCGATGTAGTTGTCGCTCAGCACTCGATCGTCGTCGACGTGGGCGACACCGTCGATAGCAGCGAGCTGCTCGGGACGTCGGGCAATTCGGGCTACACCCTGGGGCCGCACCTGCACTTCGCCGTCGTCGACGCCACGATGAAGAGCCTGCCGGCGTGCTTCGCGCCCGACCTCGTGCCCGACACGAACGACGTCGTCGACGCGGTGGACTTGCCGCTCACCGACCCGGGCAGCTTTCCGCGCAGGCAGGTGCCGCAGACACCAGTCCGCAGATGCGGGCGACGACAGCGGGCTCCTCGATGCACGCGACGACCTGCACCAGTCGACGGCGCCGAGCACCTGCACGTAGAGCACCCGGTACAGGGGCTTCTTCTTCGCCGTCGCCGTCGTTGTCGTTGTCGTCGGTGCTGTCGTCAGGGCGTGCTGCGGATCGTGCATCGGTCCGCAGCATGCCACCGCGTCGGTCAGGGCTGCTCGACGCGGCCGACGAAGAGCGGGACGTTGAGCGCGCGGTCGCGGATCACGAAGGTGAAGGGCTGGTCGACGGTGACTTCGACGAGCTCGGGCGCCGATGCCTCGGTGTCGACGACGATCGCCGTCGCCGCGGCGGCTTCGACGCCGTTTTCGTCGACGGCGACGAAGGCCTTGTGAAACGCACCGCTGACGAAGAGGGGTTCGACCGCGTTGATGCCGTCGAGGTCGCAGATCTCGGGGTCGAAGAGCGCGTTGACGCCGAGGCCAGCGAGGGCGTCGAGCAACGGCGTCGTGCTGTCGATCGTGAAGGCGGGCAGCGTCAGATCGAGGGTCGCCGGCGCCGCCGACGGCACGGCCTGCCACGCCGTCAACAGCTCGGCCTCGTCGGCTGGATCGGCGCCGCGATCGACGAAGAGCGTCAGCGACAGCGCGTCGCCGCGCAGGGGGATCTCGACGACGTCGAGGTCGCCGACGCTCACGAAGCTGCCCTCCTGCAGGCCGGTGAGGTAGGGCACGGTCACGTCGCCGGTGGCGGCGCGAAAGATGTCGTCGGTGGTGCCTTCATCAAAGGGCGTTCGCCACGGCGCCTTCAGGTACAGGGCGTTGACGAGCACGAGGCGCGTGTCGCTCGACAGCGAGTTCGGCGGCAGCAGGTTGCTGATCCGGGTGCGAGTCTGCTCGAGGACCCAGTCGTTGATCGCCTGACGGATCGTCTCGAAGTCGCCCTTGAAGTCGACGCGCTGCACGCCGGCGTCGTAGCTGGCGCTCGTGATGTCGAGGAAGGCCGGCTCGATGTCGAAGGTCTGCTCGGCGAACAGCTGGTTGACGAGGTGCAGGGTGACCGGGTCGGCTTCGGCGATGCCGTTGTCGGGGTCGGCGGCCTGACCGGGCAGGTTGCGATCGGCGAAGCCGAGGTTCCAGGCGTTGAGGATCGCGTGCTGGGTGTCTTGATCGGCGAAGCGCAACGCGGCTTCGAGCTCGGCGAGGGTCTCGCCACGCGCGCCCGCCGACAACATCCCGAAGGCCTCGAGCACGCTCACCGGTGACAACACGGTGTTGGGCGCCTGGGCCGTCGTCGGCGTCGCGGCCAACAGATCGAGGCCGAGCAGCAGGGCGTTGTCGCCAGCGGTGGCGAGGTCGTCGGCGTCGACGGCGGGGCTCGTGTTGAAGGGCACGAGCGAGCGCGCGCTTTCGCCGGGCAGCTCGGCTTCGCCTTCGCCTTCGCCTTCGCCTTCGCCTTCGCCCTCGCCTTCGCCTTCGCCCTCGCCCTCGCCTTCGCCTTCCGCCGCTTGATCACAGGCAAGGGTGCTCGACAACGTCGTGCAGACGGCAAGCAGCAGGGCGAGGCGGCGAACGATCGGGCGATGCATGTGATGCTCCAGGGTTCTTCAGTGCCAGGGGTCGGCAGCCGCTCGAGCACACGTTGTGCCAACGACGATCGCCGATCGAGCGGTGTTGTGACGCGCGTGCGTCGATGTGTGCGTGCCGTCTGTGGTGGGCCGCCGGCAGCACCTGCGGTGTGCGGATCGCAGCGCTGGCCACCCAACGAGTCAACCGTCATCGCGCCTGCTCGATGCGCTCAACGACGGCCCGCTCGTCTTCGACGGTGCCGTGGGCACACAGGTGTACGAGCGCGGCGGCGCCCCCAACCGCAGCTTCGACGAGATGAGCGTCAGCAGCGCCGATCGAGGCCGCCTCGTCGACATCTACAGTGCGTCGGCAACGGGTCGTGCGTCGCTGCTGGCACTGGCAGGACAACAAGGCGGCCCCAACGCCCTTTCGGGGCGCGACCTGCGCGGCGGCACGATGCTCACCCACCTCGCGACCTTGGCGACGGCCCCGCTCGGACGGGGCATCAACCGCGACGAGCTGTTGCGTTCGACGATGTCGGAGGTGCGCACGCCATCAACGATAGAGCAGCAGCGGCAGGGGACGTGTGCTGGTACGTCGGTGACGTTGCGGCTCGTCGGCAAGAGCCCCGCGGAGTACGTGCGGCTCATCGCTGGCGTGGCGAGCGAAGCGGGCAGCACGCCTCTCGCCAACGGCACCACACTTCGTCGGATCGACGAGTCGATCACCGACATGAAGACGGGGCGGTCCATCAGCGAGCGACTGTTGCAAGACGCCTTCATGGACGTCGCCAATGGTTCGCTGCGCTACACGATCGCCACCAACAACGGCCTCACGTCACCCGAAACGAGCCGGCTGGAGTCGGCGGTGTTCAACCAACCGCACCGCTCCGTCACCAACGTCGGCCGCAATGTCGTTCCACGAGATGCCAATGTCGTCGAGCAGGCGTGGAGTGGGCTGCGGAACGCCTGGGACTTTGTGACCTTCCAGCACAACAGCAACCGGCCGATGGAGCTGCTGCGCGAGCGAAGCGGGACACCCACGACGATCGCCATGCGCTGGGGCACGGCAGCCGACTCCAATCACGCGGTGCTCTTCACGCGCATCGAAAACGGACGGGTCTACTTCCAGAATCCGCACGGCAACGCTCGCCGCACCGTCGGCGAATCGTTGACGTCACCGCCACGCCGGGTCGAGCAAGGCAACGTGCAAAGCATGACCGTCGCGGAGTTTGAGCGTCGCCTGTTTGCGGTGTCTGTGCCGGAATGACGACGTCGGGCAACACCGTTTGGGTGTCGCCCGACACACGATCTCAGCGCTGACCGATCGGGCGCAGCGCGCCGTCGAAGCCGAGCGCGAAGAACACCTCGTTGTGCACGAACAGCACGGCGATGTCGGCTTCCTCAAGAGCGTCGAGCACGTCGGTGGCGATGCCTGGTTCAAGGCGCGGCTCGAAGGCGAACTGGTAGCCGAAGTTGTGGTGTTCGGGGCGCGACGTTTGCGACCATGCCGACGTCAACACGATGTCTTGCGCGATCAAGCCGCTGATCGTCGTGGTCCCCCAACGCGTGGTCGACGCGGTGAACCCTGCGCTGAACCCCGAAGGCGGCGGCGCTCGGAAGAAGTTCGCGTCGACACTGATCTCGCCATCGCCACTGGTGACCTGCCACGACGCGGGCACGTCGGTAACCGGCGCATCACCGTCGAGCGTGCACAGCGCCAGACTCACAAGCTCTTCACGGCGCTGGCCCACGCCATACGCCCCAGAATCGTCGAAGCCATAAAATGGCACCGATGCGTCAAACGTCGTCGTCAGCGTCGGCAAGAGTTCTTCGACGGTACGGAATGGTGCCTGGGTGATCGCCTGTGGTGCGAAGTTCTGCAGTGACACACTGAGCACGCGATCGCCGCGACGGAACGCATGCACCATCTCCTCCTGGGCGACGGCGTAGCGGCTACCATCGAGGGCGGAGAACGCACTGTCGACATCGACGACAACGCCGTCTTCGGCAAACTGTGCGTCGAGCGCCTCGAACAACGGATCGTCCAGGCCAATCTCATCAAGCACCCGGCCCGACACGCCAAACCGCAGGCGCGACTTCGCACGGTGAAGAGCGAACACATCGCTGCCTTCTCCTTCAAGCGGGCACAAGCTCGTCGACGACTGCGGCAATGCGACCACCGGCACGATCGCGTTCGTGCTCGGCTGCGGGAAGTTGCGCACCTGTTTGACGACGAGGCCATCGGCGGGAACGAAGACGCCGCCATCGACCTTCTTGAACTCCACATCGAGCACGAACGTCGCGTTGTTGGCGATGCCCTGGCGCTCGGCCCAGACCTCAGCCACTTCGGCGAGGTGCGCACCGAGTCGCGCATAGTCGCCTTCGCCAGTCGTCTCGTCGTGCTCCATCACAAACGCCCCCTGGGGCACGAGCGACGACGACGACTGCAGACTCACCGACGTAAAGGAGGACGAGACCTCCACGCGCACCAGCTCAGGCGTTGCCCCGCCTTCAGGGTTCGTGACCGACACAGCACCAAGCTGCGTCACCAGCTCAACCGTGGAACCGAACAAGGAGTAGCGCACAACCGCGACACCGTTGGCGGCCTCGATGTCGTCGTCGAAGGACGGGTGCACCAACACCCCCATGCGGACATCGGCTTCGTCGATACCGCGACGGCTGCGTTCGAGCACGGCGTTGTCGTTGAAGAAGCTCGCATACACGCGGCTTACCGCACGCAGTGCCCCCTTCTCGTCGGGTTCGGCGGGGTTGCAGGCGGAAGGCCCGACGTCGTCGTCGTCGAGATCGTCAGCAAGACAGCCCGAGTACGAGTCGTACAGGCCAGCTCCCGTAAACGATTCGCCATCTTCGGCGTTCGTCGAACTGCGGAAGCGCAACTTCTGGGTGGGCGTGAAGCGCTCGGCCAACGCCGAGAGCACCGCGGACGACGTCTGCTGCGGCAAACGTTGCGCCTTGATGCTCGTGCGCAGGGTGGCCATCTGCGCCGCCACGAGGCCGACGTTCATCGGGGTTCCCAAACCCGTGAACGCCGTTGTGATCGCCGTTGCCACCGCAGGCTGAGCGCTGAAGGCGTTGTAGACATCAAAGGTCAGCGCTGCTGCTTCTTGCGCGTTGTTCGGGATCGCTGCGCGCAACACGCTGTAGTTCGCGGCCTTGCCACCAACGATGTTGCGGTCGGCGGGTTGCAACGTGTCCACATCGACGACGAGTTCGCCCGCCTCGATCGGCAGGGTGATCTCGAGTGGCGCCACCGCTCGTGTAGCCAACAGGCGCTCACGCTCGGCCTCAGCCAACACGTCGCCGTCGAACACTTCAGCGACACACCCCGAGAAGAAGCGTGAGCGCGTCTGCACCAACACCTGTCGACCCACGAGCGCCTGGGCTGCTGCTTGCTGTTCGGGATCGAGAATGGCTGCAAACGGGATCGAGTACTGCGCCGCGAGAATCGCGACATGTGACGCCGGCGTCGACGCTGTCAGCGACAACACGCCAGCGACAAAGGGGATCTCGGCGGGCACACCATCGGTCAGCAACACGTCATCGGCGGTGAGCGTGCCAGCGTTGAAAGCGGCCGTGATCTCATCACCCGGGACAAACACGAGGCGCCCCGCGGCCCAGCCCAGGGCGTAACAAGCGCCATCGCCGTCGCCGAAGCGTGCGGGGTCGGCGAGCGGAAAACCAGCGGCGCTGAAGGCGTCGGCGTCGACGTTCGCGCACGAGTTCTGCTCAAACGTGGGCACGTAGAAAAAGCGCGTGCCCTCGGGAGCGTCGATGCTGTCCTTCACGAGCTCGAGCATCTGGACGGCTTGCGTGGGGTGCCAGGGGTCGTTGCGCACGAGCTGAATACCGACTTCGTGGATGCTCTCATCGGCGGGCAGCAGCACCGTCACGAGGATCGCTTGTTGACCGGCCTCGCGCAGCGCGACGTCGTTGAACGCATTGACGTCGAGGCCAGTGAACGGGTCGAGGTGGGCGACAGCGAACGGCCCGTGAAAGGGTTCGCGGTTGGTGTTTTGAAAGTAGACCTTCGACGGATCCTTCACGATCACCACGCCCTTGGCGTAGCGCGGCTGGCTGGTGACGTCGCTGTCGTCGACGTGGACAAACGGGTCGTCGTCGGTCGCGATGCGGTTCTTCCAGGCATCCGATGCCGTCACCTCGACGGGCTCAACAGCGACGGGCCAGGTGAAGTCACCGCTGCGGCATTCACCTTCTCCTTCGCCTTCACCTTCTCCTTCACCTTCTCCTTCGCCTTCGCCTTCTCCTTCGCCTTCTCCCTCGCCTTCTCCCTCGCCTTCTCCCTCACCACCAGGTGCGCGACCGGGGCAGGCTGTGGAACACAACACGGAGATGAGAAGTGCAGGCAGCAGAATTCGGTGCATGCGTGTGGATATGCAAAGGCAATGCCGCCCGTACAGCCGGTTTGCGCCGCGCCGACGGCGTCGTGGAACAGGGCACGCTGCTACCTGTACATCGCAGGTGGCACCTGGGCTTCAGCTGTTGTTCGCGTCGACAAGGTCTGCTGCCTTGATCGCCGAGCGGACAGCGCCCAGAAAATCCTCGATGTCGCCCGTCATCAGCTTGTTGATGTTGTGGACGGTGTGGCTGACGCGGTGGTCGGTCACGCGGTCTTGCGGAAAGTTGTACGTGCGAATTTTGTCGCTGCGGTCGCCGCTTTTCACCTGGGCTTTGCGATCGGCGGCGACAGCGTCGTTTTGCTGCTGCAGTTTCAGGTCGTACAACTTGCTGGCGACGAGCTTCAGCGCGATCTGCCGGTTCTTCTGCTGACTGCGCTCCTGCATGCACACCACGACAATGCCCGATGGTTTGTGCGTGAGGCGCACAGCGCTTTCGGTTTTGTTGACGTGCTGGCCGCCAGCACCACCCGCGCGCATCGTCTGCCACTCGCAATCGTCAGGGCGGATGTCGACGTCGACGTCGTCCATCTCGGGCAACACCGCGACGGTGCACGCGCTGGTGTGGATGCGCCCCTGCGTCTCGGTCGCCGGCACGCGCTGCACGCGATGGACACCCGCTTCGAAGCGCAGCTTGCTGTAGACCTGATCACCACTCACCGACGCGGTCACTTCCTTGAAGCCGCCGTGGGTGCCTTCCGACGCCGACAACAGCTCGACCTTCCACCCCATCAGCGCCGCGTGTCGCGAGTACATCCCGAACAAGTCGCCAGCAAAGATGGCCGCTTCGTCGCCGCCTGTGCCCGCGCGGATTTCGAGGATCACGTCTCGTTCGTCGAGCGGATCGCGCGGCAACAGCAACTCACGCAGCTTCGCATCAAGGGCTGCAATCGACGGCTCCAGACGTGCGATCTCGTCGCGGGCCAGCGCGCGCATCTCGAGGTCGTCGTCGTGCAAGAGGTCGCGGTTGTCGGCAAGTTCCTGCTGCTGCTCTCCGAGGGTGCGCCACAACGTCACCAACGGCTCAAGGCGCGCGCGCTCCTTGGTGAGCTCCAACATCGTCTTCGGCGTCAAATCGGGCGCCATCAAACGCTCGGTGAGCTCGGCGAAGTGGCGTTCGGCATCAGCAAGTGAAGCAAGCATGTACGAGTCCCGGGCAAGCAAACGACGACGACAACACAGCATCCAGAAACGACGACGCCCGCGACCTGCTGCACAAGCAACAGGTGCGCGGGCGTGAGGCTTCGTCGCTAGCGACCGAAGTAGAGGTCCATCTTCGGGCTCGTCGTGTACGGCAAGATCGCCGTGCGACCGCCGGTGTACAGCAGCGTGTTCATCGCACTGCCATCGCCACCAAGCGAC
>JBIKRQ010000307.1:0-7707 GCA_044349155.1 Myxococcota bacterium | reverse complement strand
GCGTCCCGAGCCCCGCGCCGAACGTGCCGAGCCCCGCGCCGAACGTGCCGAGCCCCGCGACGAGCGCCAGCGATCTGAGCGCGCCGACGACGCTGCGCGCGCGGCCCGTCTCGAGCGTCCCGCGCGCCAGGAGCACAACGAGTCGCGCCCACCACGCGAAGAGCGCCGCGAACGCCCCCGCGCCCCGCGCGAAGAGCCCCAACCGCTGCAGCCAAATGGCGTGATCGACGAAGTCGCCGTCGAGGCCGAAGAATTCCTGCGCGACGTGAGCGGCCTGTGGCGTCGGTTCAGCGTCGCCGACAAGATCACCGTGGTCGCCGCGTTCACGACGTTGTTCGGCACGTTTTTGCCCTGGCTGTGGCGCCCGCACGAAGAAGTGGTCATCGGCCTTGGCTGTGGCGGTGTCGTGCACGCGCTGATCGCCTGCACCTCGGTGGCGTTGTTGGTGCGGCGCGATCGGCCTGCTCTCGACGAGCGCGGCCTACGACCCACGCCCTCGCGGCAACGGCAGCTCGCGCGGCGCACGGCCCTGTGGCAGCTGCTGCTGTCGCTGCTGTCGACGGTGGCAGGCACCTGGTTTCTGTTGGTGTACGGCGCGGTGCGTCGCTTCGAGGTGCCAAGCCTCGAGGTCGGCGCCGGCTTGTACGTCGCGTTGGCAGCAGGACTTGGGCTGTCGTACAGTGGCTTCGCCTTCTTCTGGCGCGCCAACAAAGAAGGCCGTCGTTGACGACGACGACGACGCAAAGGTGAACATGACCAACCCAGACCTCAAGAGCTTCAAGATCTCCGACCAGACCAAGCAGCCCGTCGACCGGCCTCGGTCGAAGGCCGCAGCCAAGGCCGACGCTGCGCCGCCGCCGTCGGTGGGCTTCCCGCGCATCGAGGCCGTGGTGGAAAGCGGCGATCTGGGCGGCCTGAGCGACCGCATGGCGGCGCTGCAAGAGATGGCGCGCTCGGGCTCGAACAAAGACAAGCTCGCCGCCAAGAAGGCCGCCGCCGCCTACGAGCGCGCCGCAGCACTGTTGGGGTACCTGCTCGAGACGAAGGCGCGGTTGGCGGGCGGTTGAGCCGATCTGCGGATTCGATCCGGTCAACGCGCAACGCCGACGCAGCAGAGACGATAACCTCCATGTAAAGAGGCCACGGCGGGTCGCACCACCAGGCCTTGAAAGATTTCAGCAACTTGGGCCACCCGCAGCGGTGCCCCAGCAACAGGAGAGCAGCCATGCAGGTCAACGGTCCCGGTTCTCGCGGTAGCCTCTCGCTCAACCAGTCGACCACGACGCCGCGTACGTCCGCCCGTACCGACTTCGGCGCCCAGATGCGCAACGGCATCGCCGCGGGCGGTGGCGCAGCCAGCCAGGCCATCGGTGTTGCAGCTCCGTTCGTCCCCGGCGCGGCCGTGGTGTCGGCGGCGGTCTCGGGCGCGGCCGGCAGCGTCGGTGGCGGCGGCTCGGGCGGCTTCGCCAGCGGTGGCAGCGGCGGTCTCGCTGGTGCCCAGAGTGTTGGTGCTGATGGCATCCCGATCGGCGGCTCTGCGCTGAACAGCAGCGGTGGTGCCACGGGTTCGGCAGCGTCGGGCGGCAGCAGCCAGCAGGACTTGTTGAACCAGACCAAGGGCATGCAGGAGATGGCGCAGAGCTTCAACCTGCAGTACCTCCAGCTGCAAGAGAAGATGCAGGCGGAAAACCGCTCCTTCTCGACGGTGTCGAACGTGATGAAGACCAAGCACGACACCGCCAAGAGCTCCATCTCCAACGTCCGCTGAGCGCTGACGGGTGATGTTCGAAAGAGGGTCCCGCGCGGGACCCTTTTTCTTTCCCGACTTCTCAGCCGCGTTGCAGTTGCCGACGACGACGGTGTCTGTGCTAGCGTGCTCGAGCTTGGAGCGATGAACATGGCCGACGTCGAGATGCTCAAGGGTTTGATTGAGATTCCCCAGCCCGAGGCAGTGCTGCTGCTCGAGACGGGGTACCTCTACATGGAGATGGGCAAGCCGAAGGAGGCCGAAGAGGTCTTCGCTGGCGTTGCTGCGCTGCTCCCCCACTCCGAGGTGCCGCACGTGGCGCTGGGCAACCTGGAATTCGCTCAGGGGCATTTTCAGCGCGCGCTCAAGCACCATCAAGAAGCCCTCAAGGTGGCGCCCGACAGCGCCCTGGTGCAGGCGCACATCGGTGAAGCGCTGCTGTGGCTGAAAAAGACCGACGACGGCGTCAAGGCGCTCAAGAAGGCCATCGAGATCGATCCGGCCGGCGCCCCTGCGGCGTTCGCCACAGCACTCCTTGAAGCCCACGAACAGGGCGCCATCGGCCGCTGAGGCGGTCGTCGGTTTCTTCCTTCACCGTCCTCGGGAGCACGATGCGCATCAAGAGCAACGGCCCGACACAAACGCAGCAAACACAGCAGGCCCAAAAGACGGCGACGACGTCGAAGGCAGGTGCTGCCAAGTTCGCCGGCATGATCGGCAGTGCCGGCTCGGCCACCGACCGCGGTGACGCCGAGAGCCAGGGCAAAGGCGCCATGATGGCCGCCCTCGCCGAACTCGCCGCCGACATCGAGGCGGGCAAGACGACGAAGGAAGAGGCGTCGCGCCGCTTTGTCGGCCTGGTCATCGAAGAGCGCTTCGGCAAGCAAAACGGCAAGGGAGCCGAGAACCTTCAGGAGGCCGTGGGCGACATGGTCGAGAGCGACCCGCAGTTTGTCTCGAAGCTGCAAAGCCAACTCAAGCGCATCAAGCCCTGAGCGCCGCCTCGTCCGTTTCGTGGCGTCGACGACGCTGGGAACAAAAAAGCCGGAGCGGTTGCTCCGGCTTTTTCGTCTTTTGCGTGCGGTGCTCAGCGCGGGTCGATGAGGCCCACCAGCGTGCGGACCGCGAAGCCGGTGCCGCCACGGGGCTGGTAGTCGCTGTCTTTCTCGGTGTGGGCCGGGCCAGCGAGGTCAATGTGCGCCCAGTTGGTGCGGCCGGCGACGAAGGTTTTCAGGAACATCGCTGCGGTGATGGCACCGCCGTAGCGCAGGCCGGTGTTCTTCATGTCGGCGATGGGGCTCTTGAGCTGGCCCATCAGGTCGTCGTTCAGCGGCAGCCGCCAGAAGTCTTCGCCGCAGCGCTTGCCGATGTTTTTGATGTCGGCAGCGAGGGTGTCGTCGTCGGTGAAGACGCCGGCCGTCGTTGGCCCAAGCGCAATCATGCAGGCGCCCGTGAGCGTGGCCAGATCGATGAGCAGGTCGGGCTTCTGCTCGGTGATCGCCAGGTCGATGCAGTCGGCGAGCACCAGGCGGCCTTCGGCGTCGGTGTTGTTGATCTCGACCGTGAGGCCCTTGCGCGACGTGAGGATGTCGCCGGGGTGAAACGCGTTGCCGCCGATGCCGTTTTCGACGCAACCGAGGTAGCCCGTGACGGCGACGTCGGGCTTGATGCGGCCGATTGCCAGCATCGCGCCGAGCACCGCTGCAGCTCCGGACATGTCGATCTTCATGTCGAGCATGCCGTCGGCCGGCTTGATGTCGAGGCCGCCGCTGTCGAACGTGAGGCCCTTGCCGACGAGGCAGATGTGCTTTTTGGCCTTGCCCTTGGGGCGGTACTCGAGACGCACCACACGCGGCGGCGTGTACGGCAGCGAAGCCTTCGCCACGGCGTACATCAGGCCCATTTTCTCGCGGAGGATGCCCTTCTCGTCGAGGACGGTGACCTTGAGGCCCGCTTCTTTGCCGGCGAGCTGGGCGCGCTTGGCGAACTCGACGGGGGTGAGGCTGGCGGGCGGCTCGTTGACGAGGTCGCGGGCGAGGCAGACGCCTTCGGCGATGGCCTGGGCGCGGTCGAGCGCGCCGTCGACCTTGTGGCGGCCAGGCAGGGCCAACTCAAGCTGCGCGAGCGTGGGGGCCGTTTTGTCTTTCGTGAGGTACTTGTCGAAGCGGTAGCCCGCGAGGAGCGCGCCTTCAGCCGCCGCCTGCACGCCGACCTCGAGGCGAACCTCATCGGCCTCGGGCAGCACGAGCACGGCCTTTTTCGCCTTGGCCTTCTCGGCGGCCTTGACGACCTGGCCCGCGAAGCGGCGCACGGTGTCGGGGGTGAGCTTTTCCGTCGAGCCAAGTCCGATCAGCAGCACGCGCGCCGCGGCGAGCTTGCCGTGGGTGTGCAGCAGCAACGATTGGCCAGCAGCACCCGTGAAGGCTTCGGCGGCCATGGCGTCGGCGAGGACACCACCCAGGGCGGTGTCGACGGCTTGCAGGGCAGGGGAGAGATCGCTGGTCTTCTTCTTCGCGCTGCGGGCGGCGGCGGTGCGCGCCGGGCGGGCCGGGGCGTCGACGAAGACGGCGTAGGCAAGGAGATCGGCAGCACGCGCTTCAGGGGCGCCAGACACAGCAACGAGCTTCATCACGATCGAATGTCCTTTGTTTGTCGTCGACACAGAACGAGTGGAACGTAGCAGCACGCGCGCCGCTGACAACGATGCAGGCGTTCGTGCTGCAGCTGCCCGTTGAGCATTCGAGCCTCGAAGAGAAACCCGCTTTGGGGTTTGTCGCCGAGGCGAGTTTCCCGAGGGGTGGGCGGGGAAACTTCCCCGCCGATCAATTCGAGGCACGTTCGCTGACCCGTGCAGGGTTCATCCTTGGTTTTCTGGGCAACAAGGGCATAGATTCGCCCGACGTCATGGCCGACCTTTTTCTGCACCTCCCTTTTGCACGTCGGCTGCGCCTCGCTGAAGGCCTGCATCCGTTGATCGGTGAAGCTCTCGCACGACGACCATCGTTGGTCGCGCTCGGGGCCACCTTGCCGCTGCTTCCCGGCGTCGAACGAAAGGGGATGTCGTTTTTTCGGCGCCTGTTTTCGAGCGGCGGCGAGGCGGCCCGCTGGCAGAAGCTGTTGGTGCAGGCGGGCGGTACCGCTCGGCCAGGGCTCGTGCGCTCGTTTGCGCTGCCCGCCAATGATCTCGGGCCGATGGCCCGGTTGGCCCTCGCGCTCGGTGCTTTGTCGCACGAAGTGCTCGAGGCCAAGTTGGCGCCGTTGACGGCGTCGATGGGCAGCGATCGCGCGGGGATCGAGCGGGCGCAGGCGCGCTTGTGGCTGCAGGCCACCATCCCCAACACCCGCAGCCTCGAGGCTGAATGGCGTGGGTTGGCCGACCTTGCTGACATCGAGCAGCACCGCCGCACCTTCGACCACGTCGACGCTGCGTTGAAAGCGGCCTTCAGTGCGTCGCCCGGCCGCGATGCTTTGGCCCGCTGGGGCCGCGGCCTTGTGGCCGAAGTAGCACCGCTCGAGCACGGCGGTTTGCCCCAAAGCCTCGGGCTCACCGACCACGCTGCCCGCGCCACGCACTTCGACGGTGCCGACTACGTCAACCGCGTGCAGCAGGCGATCAACTGGTTTGTCGTCGTCGCCAACCGTCTTGGCGAAGCAATGGCGCGCGAAGACTTCACTGCTGCTGGCATTGAAGCAGCACTCGGTGGCACCGACACGCTCGTCGAGGTTGAAGCCGACAGCAGTGCTCAGCGCGACCGCTGGCTGCAGTGGTACGGCTCGACCCGCACGCGCATGTTGGAGCGCGGTCGTAACGACAAACCCGCGTTTATTGAGGGACTTGGCGAGACGAAGCCCGTGCATCGCAGCTCGGCCTTTACCGGCATGATGAACCTCGCCGATGTGCCGCGCGATCAGCTGCCGCCCGAGCTGCAGAATCCGTCGCTGCCGCCTGAGTCTGCTGTGGCGCCGCCGCCGCCGGCGATGACGCAGGAAGTGTCGTTGGCGATGATCGAGCAGGCCGCTGCGGCTGCCCGCTTGCCGCCGCTGCCGATGGACGCCTCGGGCGCTCACCGCATGCCACCGGCGATGACGCAGGAAGTGTCGTTGGCGATGATCGAGCAGGCCGAAGCCGCTGCGCGCGGTTTCGCCTCGCCCGCGATGACGCAGGAAATCTCGATGGCGCAGATCGAGTCGGCGCAGCCGGCGTTCAACTCGCCGCCGATGACCCAAGAAGTGTCGGCGCTGCAGATCGAAGGCGCGATGCATGCGCCGATGCCGCTGCCGCCGCCGCCACCACCGTCGACGGTGCCGCCGACGGCCGCTGACGCCGAAGACCCACCGCGCGAGTAGCGCGCACGGATCGCTGCGTGCGGAGGGACCAGACCTTTCGCTAAGGTCCCTGCGTTCCCTCTGAAGCATTGCCGGGACGAATCGATTGGTCGTCGAGGTCAACACGGCCTCGGCGACGACGCAGCAAGGAATTCGATGAGCCACACGAATGTCATGGGCCGCAGCGCGCTTTCCCGCTTGGGGCGCGCCTGTTCGTTGTTCGTTGTGCTGGTGCTCGGCGTAGGAGCCGACAGTCGCGCCGCCGGAGAGCTGTCTGAGCTGCGCGTGTTCAACAAGGTCGTGCTGCTGGTGAAAGAGCAGTACGTCGACGCCGCCCGCATCGATCCGAAGGAAATGCTGCGTGCTTCGCTCGATGCCGTCGAGAAGGCCGTCCCCGAAGTGCTCGTCGAAGACGTCGACGACAACACGCTCAAGGTGGCCATCGGCACGCCTGCGGGGATTCAGGAGCGGCTGTTTGACATCAAGGACGTGACGAACCTGTGGGAGGTGTCGTTTCGCCTGAACACCATCTTTCGTTTTCTCGAGCCACTGATCGGCACCGACGTCGACAAAGCCGATGTGGAGTACGCCGCCGTCAACGGCATGTTGGGCAAGCTCGACCCGCACTCGGTGCTGCTCGAGCCCCGCTACAGCCAGGAGATGAAGCTCTCGACGAAGGGCGAATTCGGCGGTCTTGGGTTTGTGATCGCGATTCGCGACGGCGGCCTGACCGTGATTTCGCCGATCGACGGCACGCCCGCTGACAAAGTGGGCATCAAGGCGCAGGACAAGATCGTCAAGATTGGCGAGGAGTCGACGGTCAACATGGGCCTCGACGAGGCTGTTGAACGTTTGCGCGGCCGGCCCAACACCAACGTCGTCATCTGGGTGATGCGCAAGGGCTGGGAAGAGCCGAAGCGCTTCGAGATGACGCGCGCGATCATCAAGGTCGAAAGCGTGAACGCGGAACGCCTCGGCGACCTCGCCTACGTGAAGCTCAAGCAGTTTCAGGGCCACACCGCCGAAGACGTGATGGCGGGCATCGAGAAGGCCAAGTCGAAGGGGAAAGCCCCGCTCAAGGGCGTGATTCTCGACCTGCGCAACAACCCCGGTGGCTTGCTCGATCAGGCGATCGAGGTGTCGAACCTGTTCATCAAGGAGGGCGTCGTCGTCGTCACGCAGGAGGGGCAGTCGAAGGATGGCCGCCACGAAGTGAACGCGCGCGCGCGCAACCACCGCGTTGACCTGCCGGTGGTCGTGCTCGTCAACGGCGGCTCGGCGTCGGCGTCGGAGATTGTGGCTGGCGCGCTGAAGAACCGCGGTCGCGGCTTGATCGTGGGTGATCAGACCTTCGGCAAGGGCAGCGTGCAGCAGCTGTACGACTTCCCCGATACGTCGTCGCTGAAGCTCACAATCGGCCAGTATTTGACGCCTGGCGACGAGAGCATTCAGTCCGTAGGCATCACGCCCGACCTGCTGCTGCACCCGATTTTTGCTGGCAGCAAAGAGAGCGTGAACCTGCTGCCCGACGAGCACACGCGCGAAGAAGACCTCGACCGCCACCTCGACGACACGCGCACCAAGCTGAACAAGCCGGCCCTCGATATTGCATACCTCGGTGAGGAGATCGACGC
>JBIKRQ010000035.1:0-27952 GCA_044349155.1 Myxococcota bacterium | reverse complement strand
TCCCACAACACCAACATCACGAGGTACTGCGGGTACGTGAGCCCCAAAGGCTTGAGCAGCGGCCGATACGCGCGCGTGATCAGATTCGTGGCCGCGTACAGCGGAAAGCAGAACTGGGCGTCGAGCCGCAACATGTCTGACGAAGTCTTGCCATCGCTCACGACGTCACCTGACGAATTCGATTGCACACAACTGATATCTAGCGCCTTCATCGATTGCGCGCAACTGATCTGCTTCGGGCCCAGCCGAAAGCGTCGCACCAGCGGAGAGCTGCCGAAGACCTGGCTGCCGATGAAGGCCGGCGCTGTTCGCTAGTTCCCGTCGATCTCGCTCAGCAAACGGACGATCGACTCACCGCGTGGCTCGTGGTCATCGACCCGCTGGGCGCGGCCGTTCATCTTCGCGCGCGCCAACGCCAGGACGTTGACGGGGTCGACGTAGAACTCCCAGGCGCGATCGTCGCGCACCTTCAGGGCGTCGCCGTGCTCGTGGTCGAAGGTTCGCGTGCGAAAGGTCCACGTGACGCCGAAGGTCGAGGCCACAAGACGCAAGCAGGCCTGGGCCGCTTCGTTTGGATGCAGGCGCGTCGTGGACTGCTTCGCTTCCTCGGCGAACGAAGCGCGCGGATCAAAACCGAGGGCCGTGTACGCCTGCACGAAACTCGGCAGCAGCGTACGGAACTTCTCGTCGGCGTCGGTGCGTGTCGGCTTCGGTGGGGGCGGCGGGGGCGCGTCGGCGGGCAGCGGCCGCAGCACGGGCCGGTCGAGCTGCCAGCCTTTGTTGCGCAGCAACGTGATGCGCGACTGGATCGACGTCGACGCCGTGCCCTCGGTCTTTTTGAGCAACACGCTGTCGCGCGGCTCCTGGCCGGTCTGACCGCGACGAATGAACACGTGCGGGCCCTGCTGGGTGAGTTCCTCGAACTGCGCTTCGGTTGGCGTGATTTTGGTGACCCGAAACCATGACTGCATGCGTGCAAGGTCACTCACCTGGCCGCACTCGAGCAAGCCGCGCCGACGTCGATGTGGCCCCTGCACGTTTGCGCCTGCAGACCGCGAGCACGCCTCGTGCGTTCACGGCGTACTGTTCAAGCACCCAGGAGTTCTTCGATGCTGCGTCCGCACCGTTTGCACCTCGTCCTCTTCGCCCAGCTCGCAGCACTCGGCTGTGCTGCCCCCGACGCCGCACCCACGCCGTCCAGCGCCGCCACAACCGTGGCACCTGCACCTGCACCGACGACGACGACGACGACGACAACGCCGACGCCGACGCCGACGCCTTCAGCACCTGCGCCGTTGCCGACCGCCGCTGCGCCTTCAGCTCCGCCTGCACCGAAGCCGACGCCGATCGCCCGGCAGCCAAAGAAGGTCGGCGACGTCTGCAGCAACGACGCCCCCTGCCCGGCACCGCTGCACTGCCAGCTCGGCTTCGATGGCGCGAGCTTCTCAGACACGGGCACCTGCACATCGCACCAGCCGATCTACGAAGGCCGCCCACTGCTCGTCGACGGCACAGCACATACCGCGGCTCACGTGGTCGTCGACGACGCATCACCCGTTGTGGTGCGCGACGACGCGCTCGCCTCGGTCCTGCTGCACGCCGCGTTCGAAGAGCACGCCAGCATCGCGGCCTTTGCGCGCACGATCCTGTCGTTGATGCAGTTGGGCGCGCCGCTGTCGTTGTTGGCAGCAACGCAGCTGGCCCTCGCCGACGAAATCCGCCACGCCGACGACGTGCTCGCTGCAGCGATCGCGCATGGTGCAACGCCGGTGGTGTTTGGTGCGTTGCCGGAGGCCACCACCGCATTTCCGAACGATGTCGCGCGCGCGTTGCTCGACGACGTGCTCGTCGGTGGCTGCATCGGCGAAACCCTTGCGGCCTTTCGCGTCGAAGCCCGCGGCACCGCACACCCGTCGATTGCGGCGATGTGCACGAGGATCGCCGACGACGAAGCACGCCACGCCGCTCTTGCGTTTGCGACTGCGCGCTTCGTGCTGGGTGTGCGCCCCGAGCTGCGCGCTGTGGTGGATGCGGCCTTCGCCGACTTCTGCAGCAGCGCCAACGTCGACGACGTTGCGTGTGTGGCCCCCGCGTGGCGCGCCGCGTTTGGTTCGTAGCTCAGCCGCGCACAACGGCCGCCACAAGGCGCGCCACCGTGCGGCCCTGCGCGCCGCGCGACAGCACGTCGACCACCGCCAGCAAAAAACGCGGCCATGGTGCATCGCGCTCGCGCGCCAACGCCTCGAGGTCGTGACGCTCGAGAAAGCGTCCGTTATGCAACGCCGCCAGCACGCGACCGCGCGCGTCCAACGTGTCGTCGACGATGGTGTCGAACGCCGCGTCGACCAACGCCTCAAAGCTCGCCCAGTCCGCAGCCGTCGCCTCGGCACTGGCAACCACCGGCAACGGTGCGGGCGCGAAACGCAACCGCGGCCCAACAGGTCCACTCGCGCGCTCGAGGTCGAAGCCGCCCAGGGCCACACCGTCGACGTGCAGGGCGGTGAGTGCTTCGGCCACCGCCACCAGGTCGCGCGCCAACCCCTGGGGCACCGCACGCAACGCCGCGAGGTCGGCGCTGCCGTTGTGGGCATCGCGCGCGAGCACGACCTGCAACACCGCCTGCTGGTCGTCGACGATCACGTCGTACACCGGCTGCACACCACGCCACTGCCGTGCCACGGGCACAAACCGCGCGAGGCCACCGCCGTCGTCGCCGTCGCGCTCCACGAGCCACACCGGGCGCGCCACCAACGCGTCGATGCCTTCCCACACGCGCACGCCCGACAAGCGCAAACGCAAGGCCCCCCGGCGGTAGCGATCGCTCGACGATGGCGCGGGTGAAGATGCTGCTGACGACGACGGTGTGTTGGCTGTCGACGACTGCTCGACCGACACAGCGGCGGGCAACTGTGCTGGTGGGACCGGCGGGAGCGCGTGGCGCATGTCGTCGGCATCAGCGAAGCGCTCGCTTCTGGTCGGCGACAACGCGTGCGCCAAAAAGTCGGCCCACGCCGCTGGGACCTGCGGATTGACGACGTCGGCGCGCACGGGTGCTTGTCGGCGATCGCTCTGCGCTTGCGAAAACGGCGGCCGCCCACACAACGCGCGGTAGGCGATGGCAGCGACGGCATACAGGTCGCCGTCGACGTCGGCGGGCGCGCCAAACAACAACTCGGGCGACAAGTACGGCCACACCGAAGCAAGCCCGCCCGTCTCGGTCGCGCGCAACGCAAGCAGGCGGTGGGCCCCGCTGTCGAGGAGCTTCACGCCTCCCTGCACCACAAACACGTTGCGCGGCTTGAGCCCACCATGAACGAGCCCGGTGCGATGACACGCCGCCAGCGCGTCGAGGATCGCCACCAACGCTGGCAACAACCAGCCAGCGTCGCTGCTGCCCTGCTGCAGTTTGTCCTCGAGCAGGACCGCGCCATCGCCTTCGCCGTGCAGCTCGGTCACCAAAAAGCCCTGCGCCATGTTGAGCTCAACGAGGCGCACGATCGCTGGATGCGCCAACCCCGCCGCCGCACGCACATCGCGGGCCCAGGCGCCCACCGCGTCGGAGGTGAGCACCTGCTCGGCGAGGATCTTCACGGCGACAGCGCGGTCGGCGAACGCGTCGTAGGCGCGAAACACCTGGCCCACACCGCCGCCACCAAGTGGTTCGCCCAACAGGTAGCGCCCGTTGAGCAACAAGCGTTGTTCGGCGACGGCCACTTCGGGCGCGTCTGCAGGTGTTGTCGACGACGACGACGAACCAGGCGACAACAACGCGTCGAAGGGATCGTCGCTGCTGACCGATGCTGGTGGCTGTGTGCCGCTCGACGTTTCCTGCACGGCAGCGAACGCCGCAGCGCGGGCAGAGTGCAACAGTTCGTCGAGGTCAGAAGGCGGTGGCTCGAGCGTCGGCGGCGACGCGCGTTTCAGCACGCGGGCATGTGCAGCGCGCCACATCGAGATCGTGTGCCGTGCGGCTTCATCGTAGCCGAGGGCGACAAACGCGAGGCCCAATGTTGGTGCGGCGCGACAGGTCACCAGGTCGGTGTCGCTGCTGGTGCGCATCGCCCGCTGCAGCAGCGACACGGCGTCGTCGTGACGACCAAAGCGCGCGAGAATTCGGCCCAGGCGCAGGGCGGCGACGTCGTCGTGGGGGTGCTGCTCGAGCCAGCGTTCGAGCAACACGCCCGCTTCGCGCGCACCGCCCAACTCTTCGTGACAGCGCGCGGCGTCGGCGAACAAGCCGCCCGACTCGTAGGCACGGGCCGCCAACAACAACTCACCGCGCGCGACGTAGACGCGACCGACCTCGGCGTGGCGGTTCGCCTTCACGAGCGATGTGAGCAGGGTGTCGCCGAGACCGTGCGCGATCGCATCGCCCACGAGGCGCTCGAGGGCATCGGTGTCTTGCAGCGCGATGGCCACACGCACAGCACCGACGACGTCGCCAGCAGCCTCGAAGCAGGCGAGGGCTTGCGTGCGTTCAAAGATCGACTCGTACACCGCGGCCGCGCGCGCGAACTGCTGGTGGTGCCGCAACGCGGCTGCAGCAGCGGCGTGTTCGCCGGCCTTGAGCAGGCGTGCGACTTCGCGTTCAACGTCGTCGGTGAGCGCAGGGATCATGGGGCTCGTGTAGCAGGGTGTGGTTGGCAAGCGCAGAAGGCATCGGCGTGCGCACCTGCCACAGTGTCTCGTTTTGGACCGCGTCGCGGCGCCCAAACCACTGAAACTACAGGATATTTCGGTTTTGCTTGCGGTGCCGTGTGTGCTGGAGCTGCAGCGCAGCGAGCGAGTCCGCCAAGATGTGCCGCATGTCTGCAGCTGCTCCGGTTCGTCGAGCCGATCGCACCCCGGTGTCGTCGGTCGTGTTGCATGTTCGTCCGCTGGGGGCGGCGGCGTGGTCGTCGGCCCATCTGCACGATCTGTCGATCGGCGGCGCGCAGTTGCGCACGTCGACGGCGTCGTTGGGCATGTCTGACCTGCTCGAGGCACGCCTGAGCACGGGCAGCGACGTCGTCGCGCAGGTCACAGCGCAAGTCGTGCGCGTGCTCGAACGCGAGGGCGCCCAATGGCTGGCGGTGCGCTTCAGCGCTGTGGGCCCCGACGCTGCTGCTGGTCTTGCGCGGCTGCTCGGCGACGCCGGCGCTGTCGACGACGAGCCCACCCTCAGCACCGGCGCGGTCGACGAGCTGCGCCTGCACGACGTGAGCATCTACGAGTTGCTCGAACTCGATCCCGCCTGCAGCAACGCCGCCCTCGAGGCCGCGTGCGAAGCGATGATGAAGCGTGTGGCAACAGAAGCCCACGTCGCCACGGGCCGCAAAGAAGCGCGCCTGCAGGTGGTGCTCAGTTCGCTGCAGCGGCTGCGCCCGTTGTGGAGCGACCCGATCAAGCGCGCGCGCTACGACCTGCGCTGGGGCTACTTGCGCATTGGCGATCGCCTCAACGACGCCGACGACGGCACGGGTCCGAGTTTGTGGACGTTGTCGGGCATCTGGTTCGACCTGTTTCCCGAACGCGTACGCGACGCGAGCCGTGTGCTGCGTGGCATCCGCGATCGTGGGCCGTTGATCGCCGCGTTGGTCAAAGCCCTCGAGCTCGACCCGTTCTGCCCGCGCAAGCGAGCGCACCTCACGAACCTCAACCGCGGCGCCACCGAGCTCGCCGTCGCCGACGACGCACCGTTTGTGCGCGGCACGTTGCGCGAGATGCCCTTGATGCGCTTGCTGTACAGCGTGGCCCTCGAAGACGGCGACATCGACGTCGTCGTCAAGCAGGGGCCAAAGGCCGTGGGCGTGGTGGGCATTTTGCGCGGCGAGCTCGTCACCAGCATCGCGGGTCGCACCCGTGGTCTGCCGGCCCTCACGCAGTTGTGTGGCCTGACCGAGGGCCGCTGGCAGGCGCGCAACGCAGCACCGCGCGAGCACCTGCGGCACATGACCGGCGTGCCCGCTGTCGACGTGCTGGAAGACCTGCAACGTCGACAGCCAGGCTGAACGTCGTTTCAATTCATGGAGTTGGCGTGCCGCCAACCCCATGAATATCAATATGAATTCGACCGCAAGCGGTCGAATTCATCGGCGGGGAAGTTTCCCCGCCCACCCCTCAAGAGCCTCGCCTCGGCGACAAAACCGCAAAGCCGGTTTTCTCTTCGAGGCTCGTTCAGCGCCGCTCGAGCCGCTGGATGCGACCAAAGCGCCCCACAGCAAACGCAGCGTTCGCCGTGCCGCCGATGGTGCCGGTGGTGCCGAGATCCCGCGTCCACGACGTGCCATCGAAGCGCTCGTTCGGGCCGTTTTCGGATCCGCCGATGGCGTCGTCGGCGGCGAAGAAGACCGCGTAGCTCAGGTCCACCGACGGTGCTGCCGCCGGGGCGACCTGCAAGAAGCCAAGGGTCGTGTCCGCCCACACCGAACGATCTCGACCCACCAGCAACACGCGATCGTTGACCTTTTGCACCTGCACCACCGCACCGGGTGCCTTGAACTCCACATTGCCGGTGCCGACGACCTGGCGAGGGACCGACCGGCCACCAGCGCTGCCAAACAACCAGACATCGTCGGTCCCCGTGCCCGCCAAGCGCGAGATCGTGCGCTCTGTCGTCGACGTCGCGGTGACAAAGCCATCAACGCCGCCGCGCAACACCACGCCGTTGTTCATCGCGACCCAGATGTTGTTCGTGGTGCCGTAGCTGTCGACAGGCGCTGCGGCGAAGTCGTCGCCGAGCTGGATCGTTGTCCACGCCGTGCCATCGAAGTGAAAGATGGTGTTGCTGTTCGCTGTGACCCACACATCGTTTGG
This sequence comes from Myxococcota bacterium, assembly GCA_044349155.1. Taxonomy (GTDB): domain Bacteria; phylum Myxococcota; class UBA727; order UBA727; family VGSZ01; genus VGSZ01. The sequence continues at coordinate 21,157 of JBIKRQ010000035.1, read as the reverse complement.
TGCCAACGCCACGAGCGTGTTGGGGTTTACAAACGGCGACGACGGAGCAGGCGAGAACGTGGCGCCATCAAAGAACCACACCTGGCTGTTGACGTCGACGCCGGCCGCAAACGTTGGCGACACAAACGACAACTCGACCAACCGCGCCGTCGTCTCGACCACCACCGCCGTCTGCACGCCAGCGGTACGCCGCCACACCGTGGTGGTCGGGCCAGCGAGCTCGACAAACAGCACGTCGTCGTCCGAGACCGCGAAGGGCCAGCGCAGGTTGCCCGTGAGCCCGCTGTCGACGCGCTCGACGCTGGTATCGTCGGCGAGCGCGAGATAGCCAACCGTCCCCGTGATCCACGCCTTGCCCTGTGGCGACGTGCTGACGTCGGTGGGGGACGCGGTGTTGAGTGTCGGCAGCGCGATGCGTTCCCACGTCAAGCCGTCGAAGTGCGACACCGCCGCCGCCCGCTGGTTCACGACCCAGAGGTTGTCGGCGTTGTTGCCGGAGGAGCGGTCGGCGTCGACGAGGGACTGGATTTCATACTGGCGCCAGCGACCATCCACGTTGTGCAACACGCCCGCAGCACCCGAGGCCCACACCTCGTTGCCCAGGCAGAACACGTGATCCAGCAGCTCGCCCGGACGATCCGTGGGCTGCACCACGATGTCGACGTCGATCACGCCATCGACGAGGGTCATGATGCGGTCTTCGCTGGCGCCATACACGCGGCCATCGTCGGTCGTACACACATCGCTGAGCTGCCGCGTTGACGGCACCACCGACCACGTCACGCCATCGTCGTGCACCGCCACGTCGCCCACGTCGGGAGAAAACGCCGTCACCCAAACGTCGTCGGCCGCGTGCACATCGACGGCCGCGCGCACCGTAAACAGCTCGGGAAAGCGCTCGTCGACGTCCCAGCTGATCAGGCCGTCGGCGTCGTTTCTGCGCAAAACACTTGTCGTGATGTCGCGACCAAGAGCGACCGCGACCACCGCACCATCAACGAACGCAGCATCGACCGCCAACAGCTCGTCGTTGTTGTACGTCGAGGCGGACTGCCAGCTGGTGCCGTCGAAGTGAAAGGCACCTTCTGCACCCACCGCCCACACATCGTCGGCCGCGCGGCCCTCCACGCCAATCAACGTGGTGGTTGGCAACTCCGCACCCGACCACCGCACACCATCCCAATGCATCAGGGGGAAGCGGCCGCTGGCAACAGCCCAGACGTCGTCGCTGGCAGCACCCCAGATGTCGGTGAAGACCGCCCCCTGATCGAAGGTCACCTGCGACCACGTGGCACCATCGAAGTGCCAGGCGAAGTTGAAATCGCCCACCGCCCAGACGTCGTCGGTGTCGATGGCGAACACGGCGTTGAGGACAGAGCCGAAGCTGCCGAGGTTGGTCGCGGTCCACGACGTGCCATCGAAGTGGCTCACCAGGTGCGCGGTGTTGCTGCCGGCAATGGCCCAGATGTCGTTGCTGGCCACGCCGTGGATGCTCGGGATGATCGCATCACCAAAACCCGATGGCAGCGGCGACCACGTGGTGCCGTCGTAGTGAAAGATGTCGCTGCCGAAAAACGGTGCTGCCACCAGATCGTCGTCGCCAAAGCCCCACAAGGTGAAGCCGTTGAGCGCCTCGGATCCAGGCATGCGCATGAAGGTGAGTGCATCATCGCTGCGGTAGATGCCATCGCTGGCGGCGTACAGCGTGTTGGTGGCTGAGCCCCACAAGGTCGCCGCGCGGAAGCCTTCTGACGTGCCGATGCGAGCCGTGGTGATGCCGCTGGCATTGACCCGCGTCGCCAACGCGCCCGACGTCAACACGACGTCTTCGGGAGCAAAGGGCCACACGGCCCCCATGCCACGACCATGGGGCAGTGGGTTTTCCCAGCAGCCGCCACCGTCGCACACGACGCTGGTGGAGCATTCGGTGTCGCGCGCATCGACAGCGCCGTCGCAGTCGTTGTCGACGAGGTCGTTGCAGCTCTCGCTGCCGGCGAGGTTGACGGCGTTGTTGATGTCGTTGCAGTCGCTGCCACCGCACCGCACATCGTATTCGCCATCGTCATCGCGGTCGGGGTTGATCGTCGCCCCCGGCGTGCACACGCCCCGAAGGCAGGCCTCGTCGTCGCACGACGCACCACACACCGCCCCGTCGGGAAACGCGGTGTTGCTGCAGACGTCATTCAAGCACCGATCGACGGTGCACTCGTTGTCATCGTCGCAATCGACGTCGAGCGAGCACGGTTCGCCTTCGCCCTCGCCTTCACCTTCGCCTTCACCCTCGCCTTCGCCCACCTCGCCTTCGCCCTCGCCCTCGCCTTCACCTTCACCTTCTCCCTCACCTTCTCCTTCGCCAACAGGTGGGTCCTCGTCGGGAGGAGCACACGACGTCGCACACACGACGGCAGCAAGGGCGATGGCGAATCGAGCAGCAAACATGGGGGAGCTCCGGGAACGAGCAGCGTGAGTAGCGGGAATGCCCGCACGCACGCGCATCGCATGAGCACCAGGTGCAAACGGAGACAGACCCACACGCATGCGCACGCCTGGATGGGCCGGCGGGAGCGTTGAACAACGAGCCCGCACGACGCGGCCGGACGCGCGAAAGCGCACGCAGCAGGCCGAAGCGAACGCGCCCGAAGTTGGCCGGAGGGGCGCCTGGCCGACGCACTTTGAACCAGGAGGCGCCAGCCCGTTCGACGACGGAGAAGCCTCCGGCGCCGACGCTCAAAGTGCGCGGGGTGAATCGCACAGACCCCGCCCGAGCGCGGGGGTCGAGGGGGGCCGCGCGAGCCCCCCTCGTCGCGCCGAAGGCGAATGCGCACAGTGGGGACGCACTGATCGACGGCCATCGCCTGGCGCGGTGACGTGAGGCGAAACGCGAAACGCGAAACGCGAAACGCGAAACGCGAAACGCGAAACGCGAAACGAGAAACGACGAGGTCACTCGAGCCGATAGTTGGGCGCCTCACGCGTGATGATCACATCATGCACATGCGCCTCACGAAGCCCAGCAGCACTGACGCGAACAAAGCGAGCCCGTTCGCGAACATCAGCAAGGGTGCGAGCCCCGAGATAGCCCATGCCAGAACGCACACCACCCGTGAGCTGAAAGAGATTGGCAGCGATGGAGCCGCGGTACGGCACACGACCTTCGATGCCTTCGGGCACGAGCTTGTTGGCGTCTTTGACGTCGGCCTGGGCGTAGCGGTCTTTGCTGCCCTGCTCCATCGCTGAGAGCGAGCCCATGCCGCGGTACACCTTGAAGGTGCGGCCCTGAAACAAAACGACCTCGCCAGGCGCTTCGTCCGTGCCCGCGAACAAGCCGCCCACCATGATCGCATCAGCGCCAGCCGCGAGGGCCTTCACGCAGTCGCCCGAGAACTTGATGCCACCGTCGGCAATCGTGGTCGCGCCCTTCTTGCGGGCCGCCGCTGACACTTCGAGCACCGCGGTCACCTGCGGCACACCAATGCCCGCCACAATGCGCGTGGTGCAAATGCTGCCGGGGCCGATGCCGGCCTTCACGCAATCCGCACCAGCGTCGACGAGGGCAGCGGCTGCTTCGGCGGTCGCGATGTTGCCACCGACAAGGCACACATCAGCGAACCAACGGCGCAACTGGCGCAACGCATCCATCACGCCCTTGCTGTGACCATGGGCCGTGTCGACGACGATCACGTCCACGCCCGCATCCACCAGCGCATGCGCGCGCGCTTCGAGATCTTTGCCCGGACCAACCGCAGCAGCACACAGCAAGCGACCACGACCATCGCGTGCGGCCAGCGGATACGCCTCGACCTTCATCAAATCTTTGACCGTGATCAGGCCCAGTAGGTGGCGATCGTCGCCGACGAGCAGGAGTTTTTCCACGCGACGGTTCACCATCAACGCGAGTGCGGCATCGCGGCCCACACCTTCGTTGGCGGTGACGAGATCGGTGGTCATCACTTCGCGCACCGGTGTGTGCAGTTGGGCGGCGCGCAGATCGCGACGGGTGACCATGCCCACCACGCGGTCGCCGTCGACGACGGGGAAGCCCGACACGCCGTGGCGCGCCATCTTGTCGAACGCGTCTTTGGCGAGGTCGTCGGGGCGCAACGTGTGCGGCTCACGCACGATGCCGGCCTCGTACTTCTTCACCTTCTTGACCATCTCGGCTTGCGCGTCGGGGGTCTGGTTTTTGTGGATCACACCAAGGCCACCACTTTGGGCCATCGCGATCGCCGTGCGCGTCTCGGTGACGGTGTCCATCGCGGCCGACAAAAACGGCACGGTCAAATGCACACCGCGCCCCAGATGCGTGCGCGGGTCGACGTCGGCGGGCAGCACATCGCTCTCGGCGGGCACGAGCGAGACGTCGTCGAAGGTCAAGGCATCCTGGATGATCATGGCGAATCCATACGGGTGAGAGAGGCAAACACGCAAACGAGCGACAGCGGACAGCGACGGCAACATCGCGGCAAAAGAAATGCGCCCCGAAGGGCGCACACACACAGGCCTACTTCTTCTTGCCTTTGCCCTTGGGCTCCTCGACGACCGGCGGCGGCGGAGGCGGCGGCGGCGGTGCGGCCAACAGCTCAGGCAGGGCCGCGGCAAACAACGCCGTGGTGGGCGCGAACTCGTGCATGCGGGGGGCGATCAACGCGAGGGCCGCGTCGCTCGTGGCATCGCCGGCGAGGGCGCCACAGGTCGCAGCACGCGCCAACACTTCGCGCGACACCGCACACGACATGAGCGCTTTGCCCCAGGCCTTGGCATCGCCGTAGGCGGCCTTCGTCGTCGCCGACACCGTGTCGAACGTCGCGAGCAACGTGCCTTCAGCGTTCACCTTGGCGACTTCAGCAGACACCAGCGTGTGGGCGTAGGCGAACACGACGGCGTCGAGGGCCTTCGTCTCGTCGTCGGCATTGCGAAACGGGCCCGCGATGATGCCGGCGGTGTCTTTGGCGGAAACGACGAGCAACGCACCATGGGCATCGAGGTCGTTGAGCACGAGGGCGACGCGACCCTGGGCACCGCCGTCGTCTTCGAGCAGCTGCTCGCTGGCATCACCCAGGCGCACGAGCTTGGTGGCAGCGACGATGGCGGTGTTGGTGGGGCCAAGCAGGCGCTTTTGCGTGTCGCGCGCGGCCTCGACGGCGTTACGCAGGTGCGATGAGCCGCCTTCTTCGTTGTACCACTCGCGGATGAACGGGGCGAGGGCCTTGGCCAGTGGCGACGTCGCGGCCTTGTCGTCGAAGCGCGGGGCGGGCCCGAGCTGCAACACGGCGTCGACGTAGACGGCGATGGTGGCGGGGTTTTTGTCGACGAGCTCGACGAGGGGCTTGTTCACCGAACGGCCCATGTTGCCGCGCAGCTTCTCGCGCACTTCGGAGAACTTCGGGCGCAAAATGGGCTCGCCGCCGAGGACGGTTTCTTTGTCGTAGCCGGCTTCGTTCAACAGCGCGAAGAGCGCGAACAAGCGGGGCTCAACACCAATCTCGACACCGTCGTCGGTGAACACGCTGCTGGTGCTCCATTGGGCAGCAGCCGGCATCGCCGACAACACGCCACAGGCGACAACAGCAGGAGCGGCGGCGGCAACAAGCGCACGACGCAAACGAGGCAACAAGGCAAGGCTTCTGCGCGACATGCACCCTCCATCGACGAACACGACGCCGCGCACAAGACACGACGTCCACAGACATGGCGACCTGCAACACACACAACGGACGACACCGCTGCGCGGCCTGTTCACCGTTTTGTCGCAGCACAATGCGGTCTTGCGCCGTGTCGCCGGGGGTGGGATGCAGGCGCACATGATGTCATCCCGCGCGCTCGCCCTTGGTTTCGTCTTCGCTGCCGTTGCTGGTTGTGGTGTGCCGCCGCCCGATCGCCTCGAGCTCGTGCCGCCCACGCCGATCCGCAACACCGAAGCAGGCGTCACGACGAAGCTGGTGGCCGAGGCCTACAAGGGCGTGAAGCCCTACGACGAGAGCAAGGCCCCGCTGGTCGTGAGCTGGAAGAGTTCGAACCCCGCCGTCGCCGACGTCAACGCCGACGGTGCGGTCACCTCGGTGGGCTCGGGCACGGCCAAAATCACCGCGAGCGTGCCGGGCGCCAACAACGTCGCCGTCACCGCCAGCGTCGACGTCACCAACGTGATCGTGTCGACGGTCGAGGCCACGGGCGACTTCCCCGCGAAGTTCAAGCTCAACAGCCCGCCGGTCACGTTGAAGGTCGTCGTGAAAGACGAGAAGGGCCAGGTCATCGACAAGCCCAAGCTGAAGTTCAGCGCGAGCGACTACTGCGTTGAGGCCACTCCCGACGGCGTGGTGCATCCGTTGGCCATCGGCGAGTGCGACGTGATCGTCGAGAGTGCCGGCAAGCGCGCGAAGATCAGCCTGAACGTCCTCGACGGTTGAACCCCGAGACGATCGACGGCGTGTGTCCGCGCACACGCCGACGTTTGAGCGGGCCGTGACGTCGCGGTAGCCGACGGCATGACCCAACCGAACTTCAACGACCTTCTCGTGGCAGCCATCGCGCACCAGCAGCGCGGCGAATACAAGCAGGGCCTCGTCGTCATCGAGCGCGCCCTCGCGAAAGACAGCACGTACGCCAAGGGCCACTACGAGAAGGCCTGCCTGCTGTGTGCGATGGGCCAGCTCGACGCCGCCGCCGAATGCGTCAAGCTCGCAGCGCACCACGACCCGTCGGAGCTTCCGTCGATGAAGCGCGACGGCGACCTCGCCGCCCTTCGCGGTCATCCTGCCCTCGGCAACCTGCTTGGTCGCGGGAAGGGGCAGCCGGCACCGGCATTTCCCAGGGCGTTGCCGTCGACGGTCGATGGCGCCTTCGAGCTGCTCGCAAGCATCGGCATCACCTTGCCGAAGCCATCGAAGTCGGCAGCGGATGCCTCGCTGCCAGCACCCCTGCAGGCGTTTTACGCGCGCGCCGCACGGTTGCCCACGACGTCGAACGACTCGATCGAAGCGCTGTCGCAGCGTGCGTCGGCGACCAAACGGTTCGCGCGCGAACTCGAAGAAGAAACCGAAGAAATCGAAGGCCTGCAGCGCTCGGCGTTTTCGTCGACGGAGCGGCTCGTGGTGCTCGGTTCGTCCGACAACGGCGGCAGGTACTTCCTTGATCCCGATCGCTACGGCGAGATCGTGTTTGAGCTCGCCCACGACGAGACCGAGCTGGTGGCCCAGACCACCACGTTGGGCGCCTTCATCGCGCGCGAGGCGTTGTGCGTGTGGGCCCGCGAAGAAGACCTCGACGACAAGATGTACGCGCTCATCGAGAAGGGTCGCCGCGAAGCCCTCAAGGGCATGAAGACCGCAAAAGCCGCGCATAAACCGCAGCAGGCGAAGAAGACCGCGGCGGCGAAGAAGACCGCGACGAAGAAGACCGCGGCACAAGAGTTCGACGATGCGTTGGATGCGCTCGACGAGCTCCTGCTGCCAACGGGCGCGTTCGTTTCGGCTGGAGGCGGTGCATTCCTGATACCCGTCGCCGCCGTGAAGAAACCTGCGGCAAAGAAGACCGCAGCGAAGAAGACGACGGCGAAGAAGACCGCAGCGAAGAAGACCGCAGCGAAGAAGCCTGCAGCGAAGAAGCCAGCGAAGAAGCCTGCAGCGAAGAAGTCTGCAGCGAAGAAGTCTGCAGCGAAGAAGCCTGCAGCGAAGAAGACGACGGCGAAGAAGCCTGCAGCGAAGAAGCCTGCAGCGAAGAAGCCTGCAGCGAAGAAGTCTGCAGCGAAGAAGTCTGCAGCGAAGAAGTCTGCAGCGAAGAAGCCTGCAGCGAAGAAGACGACGGCGAAGAAGAAGTAGGCATCGTCACACCGGGGCGTGACGACGTCCCAACTGACTTGGCGTCAGGCCAAACGTGGCGCGGGTCAGGCGCAAGAAGAACCGGAGATCGTCGAAGCCAACCATCGCGGCGATCGTGGCGACACTCAGCTCGGGGTGCTGCCACAACAGCTGAATCGCGCGCTGCAACCGCTGCTCGGTGCGATAGCGCACCGGCGTGACGCCCAGCGCGTCGACAAAGCGGCGCGAGAGCGTCTTTGGGTGAAGGCCCACGCCGTCGGCGAGATGAGCGAGATACAGCGGGCGATCCAGCGTGTGCTCCAGCTCCAGCTGCGCACGCGACACCGGTGAGTCGACCTCGTCGAACAGCGCCTTCGTGGCCTGAACAACAGCGCCTGCCACGCCGGCATCGTCGACACCGCCGTCTTCGTCGAGCACGGCGTGCGCCAGTTCGCGAAAGCGCTGCGCCGTCGTCGCGGGCACGCGCGTTGTGCTGCACATGCACCAGCGATCGCTGTTGAACAGCTGCGGGTCGACGGCGAAGCCAACCTGCAGTCCGTGCACCGGTGCCGTCGCTTGAAACGCGTAGGTGTGGCGCACGCCCTTGGGCAGCACAAACACGTCGCCAGCGTCGACGCCGTGGGGCTCGTGCGGCCAGCGCGACACCTGCCACGCGCCCGCAAGCTGCACGGCGATCTCGATGGCGCCTGTGGTGATCGTGGGGATCGGCAGCGGCACTTCATTGCCGTAGCGGTAGACCCACGCGGCCACGCCCGGCGCGAGTGCTCGTCGGACAAACGTGTTGTCGAGCAGGCGCGCTGTCTGTTTCAGCCACTGGTGCCGCTGGCCACGGCCACTACCGTCGGAAGCATGCATCGAACACCACTGTCGACGAGGCTCAACCACCTCGCAAGCATCCTCGTGCCCTTCATCACAGCTGCCATCGTCGCGTGCGGCCAGCCCGAGCCAGCTCCAGCAGCAGACCCAGCACCAGACCCAGCGCCGCCGCCAGTGTGTGACGACCACAGGGTGCTGCCGTTGCGTGTCGAGCGCTACGACGGCTGGCCCACGTCGATGTACCTCGAGGTGACGTCTGGCGGACAACGCGGCGTGCTCCACGTCGACACCGCGAGCCCGTACACCGTGTTGGTCAGCGAAGGCGATGACGGCTTCGTCTTCGATGCGGCCACCATCGAGATCGGGTGTCAGCAGCGGCGGGTGGCGACCTACTCCGGCGCGTTTGGCGCGCTCCCCGACGTCGACGGACTGCCGGTGTTGGGCTCGGCGGGCATCGATCTGTTCAGCGAGGCACCAACCCTGCTCAACGTGGTGGATGGCCTGTTGATCACAAACCCGAACGACAACGAACAAGCCGCCGTGCGCGACGCCGTCGAGGTGCAACACGAGTGGGCACAAGACGTGGTGGTGCTGCAGGCGAGCTTCGACGGCGCACCGAAGCGCTTGATCCTCGACACCGGCTCCGCCCACTCGGTGTGGCTCGGCGAAGCTCGACGCGACGGCGACATCGAGCACGTCACCGAGGACTACCTGGGGCGTCCGTTGACCGTCTACGAAGGCACCGTCGAGCTTGGCCTTGGTGGCCACACGTTCACGCTGCCGATCTTGCGGGCACCGACGTTTCCGATCCTCGAAGACTGGCGCGAGCGCCTGGGCGGTGACCTCGACGGCCTGCTGGGGCTGTCGGCGATCGACGCGCTGCTCATCGACAAACACGCAGGCACCCTGCGCATCGCTGCCGATAGTTCCACGCAACACGGCCGGTAACCGTCTGATCTATCAACTCTTTTCAGCGTGAAACAGTCAGCGCAGCGCCAGCAGCGGAATGCCTGCGAGCGCGAGTGCCACGCCGGCCCACTGCAGGCGGCCCAGGCGCTCGCGCAGCAGCACCAGGCCGATCACCACGGTCACCACCACCGACAACGACCCCAGCACCGCCACGACCACGCCGTCTTCGCCTGAGGCGCCAAGGCCCGTGGCCACCGTCGCCGTACTGGCGAGCACACCAGCCATCAGCGTCGACATGCGCGAGCCCGGCGGCGGGGGCGCAATGCTCGTGGCGAAGAAGCCCGTCTGCGGCCGCCACAGCTGGTGCACGGCGACGAAGCACACCGGCCCCACCGTGCGCGACAGCAGCGCCGGCACGAGGCTGCCCAAGGTGGGGGCCACCTCGCGGCTCAACACGAAAAACGCGGTGCCAAACAAGAGGGCGGCCACCACGGCGAACACGGTGCCGCGTCGTTCGCGCGCGCGGTGTGCAGTCAAAAGGGCGGTGGTCGTCGTCGACGACGTGTCGGCGGGCATTGAGGCCGCGATGGCGCCGACGATCGCGAACGTGAAGCCGGCCCACTGCAGCATCGAGGGCCGCGCGCCAAAGGCCACCGACCACGCCAGAGTGACTGCGCCATAGCCGCCCACGATCGGCGCCACCACGACGAGTCGCCCCTGCCCAAACGCCTCGAAGAACACGAGGCCCGCCACGCCAATGATGGCCGCGTAGACGAACGCAAACGCCCACACACGCGCGTTGTCGATGTCGAGTGCTGCTGCCCCCGCCCCCGTGACCAGCACGGCACCAGCGAGCAGCACAAAGCCCGCCGCCTGCGACCACAGCTGCGCGCGAAAGGCACCGAGCTCACGCGACAACGTGCGCGCGAGCCAATCAGAGATGCCCCAGCACACCGCCGCGACCAGGCCAGGAACAATGGGGCTCATACGCGCAGGGTCTGCCATCGAGACGATCACGGCGCCAGCCACGCCAGCGCACACGACGAGCCTCGACGACAGAGCACGAAAAAGGGCCGACAATGTCGGCCCTTTTTCAGCTCAGCGTGGTCGCTGGGCTCACTCCACGGTGATGGTGAGCACCGTCTCGTCGCCCTCGAAAACACCGGTGAAGGTGTCGACCACGAGGAAGTAGGTGGTGCCAGCGACCACCGAGGCGGTAACCGCGCCGCCGCCTGCTTCGTTGTCGTCGCAGATGCCGTCCACTTCGCTGGCGGTCTCGCACGAGCCTTCGAGCAGGTACACCACGGTGTCGAGGGTATCGGGTGTGGAGAACGTCACCTCGCCCGTGGCCGTGGGCGTAAACGTAAACACCTTCTCCTGACCGCGACCGCCACAGCTGCCTTCGAGCTCGCTCGTCGCCGAGAAGTCGGCGAAGGCGATGTTCTCGGTCGCCGAGCCGGCAGCAGGAATCGTGATTTCGGTCGCCTCCGTGCAGGCTTCTGGTGGCGGGAAACCCTCGGGGTACAGCTTGGCCTGCAGGTCGAAACCACCAAGCGACGGCGGACCCACGAAGATGTCGAGGAAGTTGAAACCAGCGCTGCCTTCGACGACGGCGAGGTAGTCGCCCGCGGGCACGTTGCTCAAGCGCACGCGATCGCCGCAGGCAGCGCCGATGTCCTCGGCGGTGGTCGCAGCGCCGTCGACGCCCACGGGCACCAGGGTGGTGAGGTCGGCGGGGCAGCCATCGGGGGCGGCGAACAGGTTCACGGTGCCCGTGAAGCCGTTGCTCGTGCCGGTGAGGGCGAGTTCGAGGTTGGTCGTGCTGGCGATGTTGAGGGCGTAGAAGACTTCGGCACCCTTGTCGGCTTCGACGGCGTCGATGTCGCCGTTGCACAGGCCGTCGACGTCGCTGGTGCCACCGATGTTGCTGCCGGCGGTGGTTTCACCTTCGACGGTGGCCGAAATGCCGGCAGCGTCGTTGCACAGGTCGTTGGTCGGTGGCGTGTAGGCCATGTCGACGGTCATCGAGTAGGCGACGCTGTTCGTCGACGGCGTCGTCTCGCTCACGCGCACGATGTAGCGGTTGGTGGCGACGACGTTGGGGATGGTGATGGTGCGGGTGGCACCTTCGGTGTCGCCCACGTCGGCCACGGCCACCTCGGTCGGCGTTTCGGCATCCTTCACGATCGAGGTCACGGCGATGACGAGGTCGTTCGCACCGGTGAAGTCGACGACGATGTTGCCTTCGCCGATTGGATCGAACGCGAACGCGTCGGTGTTGTCGCCGCAGATCACCGAAGGGATCGCCTCAGCGATGTCGGCGGTGATGCCAAAGGCTTCGAGGTCGGTCGCGCGCACCGAGTCGTCGAGGGCTGGCAGGGGCGAGTCGCCGCCGTCGGCTTCGCAGTTGTGGCTGAACGCGAAGTTGTAGAGCACGGGCGCTTCCGTCGTGGCGCCAGTCTCGGTGGTGCGCAGCAGGTAGTAGCCCGGCGCGAGGTCGCCCGACGAGGCCGTGGCAAAGCTGATCGACTCGCCTTCGTCCGTGACGATGACGTTGCGGCCGTCGGCGATGGTGGCAGCCACATCGATCGTCGCGAGGCGCAGGTCGCCCGCCGCGGTACCAGCGACACCAGCAGCCACCGTCAGGCTCGCCGTGAGCGGGCCGCCGAGGTGGTTGATGAGGTAGTAGTCGACGTCGCCAGCGCACATCGTCAGGCCGAGCCCTTCGATGGTGGCGCTGTCGAGGTTCTCACCGCCGGCGAAGACGGCGCCTTCGAAGGTCTCGTTGGTGCCATCGAACTGGTCGCCCACACAGATGGGCTCGCCCACGACGAGGTCGAGGGTGTAGGCGCCTTCGGTGCCATCGAAGCCGTCGACGGCAACGATGTAGGTGCCTGGGTCGAGCGACGCCGCATTGAAGGTCTCGGTCTCGAGCGAGCCGTCAACGCAGGAAACTTCGTCGGCATCGGTGCAGGAATCGGCGCTGAACACGACGAGGGCGAGGTCGGCGGTCGTGGTCAACGTCAGCTCGACGCTCGACTTCTCGGTGAGCGTGAACGAGTAGACGTTGTCGCCCGAGGTGCTGTCGCTGACACAGGAGCCGACGACGTCGTCGCCGAGGCCGGTGGTGTCGCCGCTGGCCGTGGTGCCAGCCACGAGAGCGATGGGGGCGGCGCAGGAACCTTCGCCTTCGCCTTCGCCTTCGCCTTCACCTTCGCCTTCGCCTTCACCTTCGCCTTCGCCTTCGCCGCCTTCGGCGGGGGCGTCACAGGCCGTCGTCACGGGTGCGAGCACAACGGCAGCGGCCAACAGGGCCAGGGGCTGCAATGTCTTCAACATGTGGGTATCCGTCATGAATGGTGGGTGGACTGTTGCCCCCACGGCGTAGCGCGCTCCACCGCCCAACGCCATGGGGTTGGCGGACAACTGTCACCACGCTGACACCCCTGCCTACACCGACGCTGTGCCCAGGCCCGCAAACAGCGTCATGAACGTCTGCAGCGGCATCTCCACCAGGCCGTTGGCGTGCAGCTTGATGCCGTCGCGCGCGCCACCCCATGCCGCCTTGTTCGAACCCCACGGGTTGCGCACCATGACGAAGCGTTCGCCGTCGCGCTCGCTGGTGCCAAAGACCGCATAGGCGTGGTCGGCGGCGAGGCCGGTTTTGGCGAACGACAACGCAGGAGATTCAACGCGTGTCCACGTCGCCATCGCCTGGTCTTTGCCGTTGAGGGCGGCCCACACCGCGTCGGGCGTGGACACATCGAAGTCGTGGTGTTTGCCCGGCGTCCCCAACAACGCCTCGAACGCCTCGTACGGGTAGCCCGAGACGATGCCTTCGTAGCCGCCCTTGAAGCCGGCCATCGCTTTTTCGAGCAACGCAAACCAGCGCTCGTTCGTCGACGTCGAGCCGTACACCGGACCGCCGTCGTTGAGCGCGCTGTTGGTGACCGTGACGTCTTCGGTGACGCGGCGACGCGCGCTGTGATCGTAGCGGTGGAAGGTGAAGGTGACGGTGCCGTCGTCGTTCTCGCGAAACAACGCGCGCAAACGCTTGGGGTCGGCCACGGCGATGGCGTCGACGGCCGACACCAACCAGCAGTCGCCGATCTTGCCCTGCTTCACGGTGCCAGGTTGCGGCACGTCGATGCACAACGGCCCCCCAAGACGCTGGCTCTTGAAGTGTTCGTGCTCGGCGAGGGGCGGCGGCTGCGACGACGACGACGACGACGGGGCGACCAGCGCACTGCCAGCACTGTTCGCGAGGTCCGTGTTGTGCGCGCCATCGGTGGTCGCGATGCGAAACACATCGCCGGCACGGCCTGGCAGGCGCGCGCCTTTGGGCAGGCCGCCGCGCTCGTCGAGCACGAAGTCGACGATGTCGCCGCTACGGTCGTTCGTGAAGCGCACCACCTGCTTCGGCTCGCCCACCACCGTGCTCTTTTGCACGTGGGTGAACGCGAAGCCGCCGCCGTCGGCAGGCACAAGACGCAGGCCCTGCTGGTGCACCACCGGAGGCCGGCCATCAACGCGCGCGGTGTTCTGCACGCGGATGCTGACGACGCTGTGCCCACTGCTCACCCGCAGGTGATCGCCCTCGTGGGTCGACGGCACCGCCACCCGGAAATGCCCCGCGGCATTGGCTCTGGTGTGCACAAACGCATCGGCCGTGCGCAACGGCGCGAAGGTGGCACTGCTCTGGTTCTCGACGACAACAGGCGTATCCGGCGTGGCCGTGCCCTCAACAACCACCGACGTGCGCACACTGCTGCTGCGCTTGACCGAGAGATGATCGATGGTCATGGCGTCTCCGTCAGTGCCGGGCTGATGGCCGCTTCGACGTCGTCGACACCCCAGGTGTCGGGCCCGTAGCGACCAAGGATGGTGGGCGGCGTGGTGCTGGTATCAAGCAGAAACGCACCGCCGACATCGACCGCCAGCATGTAGGGCGCGCGCGGTTTGACGACGACGACATCGGCCGCTGCTGTGTCACCGCGCAGCACGTTCAACACCCGCAACGTCGCTGTTTGTGCCGGACACGGCAGTGCAGAATCGGGCGGACCGTTGGTGGGCTCGGGCCAGGCCTCGACGTCGTCGACAGCCACCACCACGCCCACCAACACCCGGCCAGCAGCGGGCAACACAGACGCGAGTGGTTCGGGCGGCAAAGCCATGGAGTGCTTCGTAGCAGGCTGTCTGTCGACGACAAAGACCTTCGGCGCGGCGAATGAAAAGGCGCACCAAGCGGCGCGCCTCTTTCCGAACAGTTGCGCTCGCGCGCGCACGGCTCAGTTCGTGGTCGACGTGCGCGGCGTGTTGGGGCGCAGGATGTAGAGCGCATCTTCATCGCCCCAGGGAGCATCGTAGAGGCCCTGGGCCTCGACGCGTGCCTGGTCTTGCTGCGCGTGCGCAAACACCGGACGGCCCTGCTCGTCACGGCCAACACAGACGCGCACGTGGCCACCGTCGGCCCCCGAAGCGCCTGCGTGGTCAGCAGTGACGACGTCACCGGGCTGCACGCGGCTCAAGAACTCGGCGATGCGTTTTTCGCGCACGGCTGGGTCGGTGATGCTGGTGGGCTTCACCTCGTCCATGAGGTTGAAGCGCGACGCGTTCCTGCCGGCCCTGGCGTAGTCGACGACGGTTTTGCCGTCGGCCGCCGCACGAGCGCGCAACTCCGGCGACGGCGTCGACCACTGGTGCCACTGCTCGGCGACCGGGTACTCGCCCTTGCCCTTGTTGCCGTAGTACGGCGGCTCGAAGCCAGCCGCGGCCATGGCGTTGCCGCCAAACAAGTTGCACTTCCAACGGTTGACCAGACCGCCGAAGCGCACGTCGACGGGTGCGGCGTGGTTCGGGTCGATGTTCTTCCACGCGTTGACGGTGCCGTAGTTGGCAGCGCGGTCGCCGGTGGCCAGGCTGCGGCCGGCAGCACTGAGGGCGTCGGCGGTGCCGACTTTCACGCCCACGGGCAAGGTGACGCCGACGGTGGGCGAAGCACCCTTGGCCGCCGACGTCGCCACAGGTGCTGACGCATTGGTCGCCAACGAAGCACCCGTTGGGGCCGAATGCGCAGCTGCTGGGGGCGGGGGTGCTGCGGGTGGCGTGGTGGCCTCGGGGCGGCGCAGGCCAGTGGTCGGACGCACGCTCGGGGTGGGCACAGCTACCGGCGGCGCCTGAGCAGGCCGGCTGGTGGGCACCGTTCCCGCGAGCGCCTTGTTCAAGGCGGTGAGCGTGGCGCGATCGGCCTTGCCGGTTTCGGGCAGCGCATTGGCCTTCTGGAAGGCGCGCACGCTCTTTTCGGTTTCGCCACCAAAGATGCCGTCGGCGCCAGAGGCGAGGGCCATCGACTGGTTGCTGCTGCCCAGGCCGGCGGCCATCAGCGCGCGCTGCAACGTCGAGACGGCTTCGGAGCGCATGCCCTTTTGCAGGGTCGTGTTCTCGAAGCCTTCGGGCAGGCTGGTGAGGCGGGCGCGGGCAGCACCGTTGAAGGTGTCGGCGAGGACTTCGGCGGCGTCGCTGTCGGTCGCTTCGGTGTAGCGCTCGGCGGCATCCTTCGCGTCGGCCTTCGTGATCGTGCCAGCGGCAACGCCCTGCTTGATCGCGGTGGCGTCGGCGAGGCTGAGGCGACCGTCCTTGGCGAGCGTGCGAACCGTGGAATTGACCGGCATGAAGAACCTCGTGTGTCCGATGTTATCGCCCGGATCCCGCGGCGCGTCGCCCTGAATACGTCGATCGGCTGATGCGACATGTCGGTGTGTATCACACCGCAGTGCTTCGGCCAGGGCAACCGAGCACCGCAGAACGGAGCGCGATCAGGGAGCAGCGGGCGCGGCCGGCGCAGCACCGTCGGCGGGAACAGCAGCAGCGGCGGCGGCGGCGGCAGCAGCAGCATCGGCGGCGGCTTTGGCAGCGGCGGCTTCTTCGGCGGCTTTGACGTCGGCGGCGGTGAGCTTGCCGATGTTGGTGATGCCCTCGACGAAGTCTTTGCCGATCATCTCGTCCATGTTCATGAACAGGCCGGCCATCTTGCTCGGGAAGTTGTTCTGGCTGTCCATCGCCCAGGTGACGGTGCTGGTGGCGTTGTCTTTCGCGACGACGCTCAACGTGACTTCGGCCTTCGAGGCGAACGGACGGATGAACTCAAGGCGCTGGACGACGGTGTTGGGCCGCACCTCGGTGATCTCCATGGTGCCTTCGCCCACGTCGTCGTTGCCGATCCAGTGGTACTTCGAGCCCACGCCAGACGCAGGACCCGCCAGCTCGGTCTTCATCTCGGGATCGAGCTTCGACCACGGCGACCACTGCGAGAACTCGTGCAGGTTGTTCAGGCGAGCGAACACGATCTCGGGCGTGCCCGCGACGTCGCCGTGGCGCTCAACGCGCGTGACATCGGGGCGACTTGCCACCAACGCCGAAAACGAAACGACGACGATGCCGAGGACGAGCGCAATCTTTTTGAGCATGGCGCGACCCAGCACGCAGCAGCGTCGTTTGGCGGCAGAAAGCACTACGGGCCCTCGCCCGCCGGATCGTTGGTGAGCGTGCGCCGGGTGCGCGCGGCCCAGTCGATGAGCGCCTGCTCACCGTCGAGGCCGTAGTCGATCGTGGCCAGCCACCCAGGCAAGCCGGGATGATCGGCAAGGCTCTCGCTCAACGACACGCGCAGCTGCTGCAGGCGAAGTCGGTTGCGCTTGGCGTGGGCCGCGGCCGTGTCGATGTGCTCGCGCGCCGCCGCTGGATGCAGCTCGGCGAGAAAGACCTTGAGCAGCAGCTCGTTGCGCTCGGGTTGTGGCTCGACGGGGGCAGCTACCCACGCCGTCAACGCCTGCCGCCCCGCCGGCGTGATCGACCACTCGCAGCTGCCACGGGCATCGTCGCGCGCGGCCCCCTCGACCAGCCCCTGCGACGCCAGCGCCGTCAACGCCGGGTAGAGCTGGCCGAAGCTCTCCTGCCAGAAGTTGCCCACCGAGGCCTCGATCCGACGCTTGATCGCGTAGCCAGTGGCGGGCCCCTGCAACAGCATCGCCAACACCACCCACCCGGTTTTGCTGCGCCGGTCGGCAACCACAGCCTGCTTCTTCATGTTCGTCCTCCACCGGTCGATGACACCTCACGAGGCGGCGCGCCCGAAGCGTCTTGATTCAGACGTGCCGCGTCGTTGGATCCGCTCACCTTGCGCTCAATGTATCTGACAGATACATTGCCCTCATGAAGAAGCCAACCCCTTCTGTGCGCGCAGCCCTGGTCGTTCTGCTTGTGGTGGCCGCCACCTGTGCGCTGCCGCTGCTCAAGCTCACGCTGCGCGAACACGCCGCGCACTTTTCGTTGACGGGCAAAGCCTTTGTCGACGTCGAGCTCGCGTACCAGGCGGCGTCGTTGGCGATGGTGGCGCTGTTCTCCATGCTCGCGGGCAACGGCACCGATCTGACCTGCGGCGAGCACGCCGATCGCTTGATGGTGCAGCTGTTGCGTGGAGGTACAGCGACAGCCAGCGATCTTCTCGGCAGCGCAGTGGTCGTGTGCTGCTGGACCATCGTGCCGCTCGTCGTGGCCGCGTTCGTGTTCGAGCGCCGCGACCTCGTGTCGGACGCCTGATCACGGCCGCGCTGCACGTTCCACAGCAGGTTCCACAAGCTCGGGAAAGCGCGCGCGTAAGGCGCAGACACGACGATCGCGGCAACAACACTTACATAGGCGGCGCAGGCAAATTCGCGCTTGCCTTGTTTCCGCAACGGAGCAAAAACCGACCGGAAGGCAGCAGTTACAGGTTCGTACTGCTTGGGGGCATGCATGCTTAGAATTCTCTTGCCAATTTCATTGGTCCTGTCGAGCGTTGCGTTCGCTGAAGATCCTCAAGAAGGACCAGCTCCAGACCCAGATGACGGCGATGGTGAAATCGGGTACGAGCAGGAAACCACAGTCGACGACATCGAAGCTGCGTTCGTTCAAAGCGATGCGAACATAGGGAGTCAGGCGACTGATGATACGGGTCAGAGTGTCGATCCTGAGAGCGATGACGGGCCGACAGGTGGCGATCCGGTACTTCTATCAACCGGGGAGTTGCTCCATGTTGAGAAAGATATCACCGTGGAGGCGCCAGGCGCAGCCCGTTTGACGTTTGAACGGAAGTATCTCTCGCGCTCCGACGACAGGACTGCTCTTGGCAGCAACTGGTCGCACAATCACGACATCAGAATTGTGTTCCCATCATCTGATGTGTCCTCGTTGCCTGCAATGTGCAGGGCAACGGAAGAAAGCTGTCTTATTGTTCGACGCGGCAGTAACCGCGAGATCTTCTTCAGGCCGCCAGGTTCCTCATTTTACCTGTCTCTAGTCGACTCAGGCCAGCAAGTCGCTCCATCGAAGGATGCTCTTGGCCGCTACGTCGGTGCCGTGATTTATCATGGTGACGGGACGCGAGAGTCGTTCGATCAAGATGGGTACATTGAGTCGGTATTTGATAGGCACGGCAACTGGAGGATGTATGACTACACTGCGCGATCGCTTGTGAATGAGTGGGAGACGCTGTGTCAGTATGCTCCAACGAATAGCTCACGATTTTGCGATGTCGTAGGTCCTTCACTTGGGCTTCAGTCGCCAACGTATAAAGAAGTGACAGATATCGGCAGCGGCGTTGATGGCTCGATTAGCGACGGGGCGAGGCTTGCGTTTGAGCGCCTTGCTGATGAGTCGATGATGTATCCCGCATATTCGCCCGGTTACTGTCAGGGTAGTGCGTGAAAGCCGCCTGAATTTATTTCTAAAAAAAGCTCGAAGTTTCAGATCGCCAGGTTGGCGTCAGATGGCGGCGGAGTTAAACGTGTTTCGAGGGTGATGAATAGTCTCGGGTATGATCTTATTTTCGAGTACAACAATCCAAAGCACTTGCTCAGTTCGGTGGTCTTGCGCTCGCCGTCTCCTACTTGGAGCGCGAATACATGTATGCACTTCCTGAATCTTGCTCAGTGTCTCGGCCCAACAACCGTGAGTATGAGCTTTTCCTACGACTCGCCTGATGCACACATCGGCGAGACGGAGACATGGAGCGGAAACTACGAGCCGGCTCGTACTGGCGAGCAGTTTCTTGTGCGCGCTGTTCGGTCGGGAGCGGCGGTGGGTGCTCTCGAAGGACGTCGAACAACTGACTACGCCTACGGATGGTTGCTTGGGCAAACGCCTCACGTGGTTTCGTTTTATTCGTCAATGATGGATAGACTGCAGTACTACGAGATGCGAGATACTCCTCTTGCTGCGATGCAGGAGATCGAACATGCCCGGTCTGCGGTTGTTGATAATATAACTCAGATTAAGATTGATGAGCACGATGGTCGCGGCCCGAGATTGAATGTTCTATCTGAGTATGATGAGGTTTACAATTTCACGCCAGGCCCAGGTGGTGTACTGAGCGCGAGCTCGTTTGATCGGGTGATTCGGCAGGTGTATGGAGGCGCGACAAGATTGGCTGAAGCTTCCGACTATAGCGGAAATCCAGCGTCTTTCAGATATGCTCCACAGGGCGATGAAATTCGGTTCTCGCCACAAGCGGAACAGTACCTGCATGATGGAGGCGCTATTGCGCGCTATGATGGGCCGATTTTCGGTCAGCAGGCTGGGCAGGCACCGGTTGAGATCCCGAATGAACTGCTTGCTGATTATATTGGCAATAGTCGCTCCATTTTTGCCGTAGATGCGCCGTGTTCAGAGGTCGGAAAAGGCATCATTGACTACAGCTTGGAATCCACTCCGGTGACGGAGTATGAGAATGACTTCAATGTTGTTCGTTCATTGATTGATCAGGCTGCTCTTCAGGTGTGTAATTGGACGCGCTTTGTCGATCGAGATCAGCGGTTGACGTGGAGCGGGATGAATTTCATGGGGCTTCCCTTGGTGACAGCTAGGCAGTCCGAGCAGGGCTGGGTCGTCACCGATCGCGTTTACAACGGTAGGGGGTCATTGGTCGAAGAATACTGGCCCAGGTCGATCGGCGAGAATGCGTCTGTTCGAGTTCAGATGGACTACGTTACGGCGCGTCAGTGGACAATGAAAGAAATGAGGATGGACGGTCTTCTTCGCGCGAAGAGGGTCTTGCCGTACGAATCGTCATCCTTCATCGAAGGTGATGAATTGCTTCCTCTTGACTACATTGAGAGTTTGTACGCCTACGATGACATGTTCAGCCAGCTTGCACATGCAGAAAGACTGGTGGTCTCCGGCGGAGACCAGACTCTTGTGCACGAGATGAACAGCGATTTTGTTTGCCCGCCTCCAGCGCCGTCGTTTGTTTGTGCTCCGGGCCTTGTGGTGTGCGACCGACTGGAGAGTTTCCGCGAAATCATGGAGAACATCAGATTCAGAGTGGATCTGATGGTGAAGAACGTTACGTGCGTCGGGGGAACATGTGCAAGCGAGCTGGAGGTGGAGTTTGACACGATAAAAGCACAATACGTTGATGCTCTTCATGAATTGGAGATGGACTACCTTGGGGCGGGTGCAGATCAGCTCCTGAGCATGCGCAGCTGACGACGTCGATCGGGCGAACGATCGAGGCGCCCTCGCCTGCAGTGGCATAGCCGGGGTCATGCAGAAAAAGCCGACGAAGCCGAAACGCGTGA
>JBIKRQ010000306.1:0-7725 GCA_044349155.1 Myxococcota bacterium | reverse complement strand
TTCTCGCGTCAGGCGACGGCCGTCGATCAGTGCACTCGCGCCTTGGACGACGCCTTCGGCGCGAGTCAGGGGGCGCTCGCGCGGCGCCCCCTGACAACCCCCCGCGCCAGGTGTGGTCCGCGCATCGCTCCCCGTGCACTTTGAGCGTCGGCGCCGCAGAGCCTGGCGCTGACGCAGGGGCTGGCGCCTCCTGGTTCAAAGTGCATCGGCGACGAGGCCTCCGGCCCGGTGTGTGCGGACCAGCGCGTCCGGCCGCGTCGAACGCACCCGCGGTTCCACAGTCCTCCCGGCCGAAATACATTTCTTTTCAGCCACTTGCGCAGCGAGTCGCGACTGACCCTGAGTACCCTTGCTCACACCAGCGCCCTTCAACGAGCGGCCGGGCGGGGTGATGAACGACGGGCACGTGCGACGCGGCCGGACGCGCGGGAGTGTTGAACCGAGGCCGGAGGGGCGCCTGGCCGATGCACTTTGAACCAGGAGGCGCCAGCGCATCCGCCAACGAAGGAACCTCCGGCGCCGACGCTCAAAGTGCACGGGGAGGGCTGCACAGACCAGACAAAGGCCCGGAAAGTCCAGAAAACCATGGCCTTATGGTTTTCTGGTCGCGCCGAAGGCGTAGCTCAAAGCTCGAGTGCACTGATCGACGGCACGCATCTGACGCGATCGCGTGCAGCAACGGCGACGACGACGACGACAACGAGACATCGACGACAACGACAACGACAACGACGACAACAACAACATCGACGACAACGACAACGACAACGACGACAACAACAACATCGACGACATCGACGAAGAAGAAGTCAGCCGAAGCGGACCGAGCGCATCGAGAGCGACCCAGCATCCCACCCCATGATCGGATAGCTGACGACGTCGTCACCAGCAGCACCTGCAGCGTAGAGCATGGGCAGCCAATGGTCGGGCGAGGGGTGACTCAAACGCCCGTGCTCGGTGTCGAGCAGGCGCAGCAACGCCTTGTGGTCGCGCTGATCGAGGGCACCAACGACGTCGGCATCGAAGCGGGCGGCCCACGCGGGGGTGCTGCTGTCGCCGCTGCGCATGCTGTTCATCGCGGCGCGCAGGTTGTGGGTGACGTTGCCGGTCGCAAACACGAGCACGCCTTCGTCGCGCAGGGGGCGCAGCGCCTTGCCCAGCTCGAGGTGCTGGGCCGGTGCCAGATGCCCGTTGATGCTGAGCTGGATGACGGGGATGTCGGCTTTTGGGCGCAGGTGGGTCAGAACGGACCACGTGCCATGGTCGAGGCCCCAGCTGCTGTCGGCGCTGGCCGGCGGGTCGGTCAGCGTCGAGATGAGCTGCAGCACGCGCTTGCCCAGGTCGGCGCTGCCGCGGGCGGGGTACTGCAGCTCGAACAGCTGGCGCGGAAAGCCGCCGAAGTCGTGGATGGTGGGCGGCATCGCCTGACCCGTCACGAACGTGCCGGCGACGTACCAGTGGGCCGACACCGCGAGGATCGCCTTCGGCGTGGGCAGGGCTTCGCCGAGGGCGCGCCAGCCGCGGCTGTAGACGTTGTCTTCGATCGCGTTCATCGGGCTGCCGTGGCCGGTAAACACCACGGGTTGGCGCGCAGCACCAGGCAGAGAAGCGGTGGACATGACGGGCTCCGGGACAGGCACCCGTGGGTCGCAGCCAAGGGAGCCTACGGCGACGCTCGCCGCGGCCAGCTGCAACCAGTCACGTCGGCGCATGCGAAAGTGGACCATAGTCCACTTCTAGCGAGTCCCTCGTCAGTGCGCCAGCTCGTGGGGGTCGAGCGTGGGCTGAAGTGAGGTGGTGAGCCGCGGGAAGATGACGCGGAATTCGGTGCCCACACCGGGCTGCGAGGCGACGTCGATGTGGCCGCCGTGCTCGGCGACGATGCGGCGCACCACGGGCAGGCCCAGACCCGTCCCCAGGCCAACGGGCTTGGTGGTGTACAGCTGGTCCCACATGCGGTTCAGCACGTCGGCGGACATGCCGATGCCGTTGTCGCGGATGCCGATCACGACCGCGTCGCCGTCGTTGCGCATGGCCACGCCGATTTCCGCGCGGTAGCGCTCGCCGGTTTGCCGGCACTTCTGCGTGCGTTCAGCGCAGGCGTCGTGGGCGTTGGTGAGCAGGTTGGTCAGCACCTGCAGCAGTTCGATGGGCACGCCGCGGATGTGGCAGTGGTCGTCGGCGAGGATCACCACCGGCGTGTTCACGCGGCTGCGCACCATGCGCACGGCGGAGTCGACGGTGGCGCTGACGTCGATGTCTTCGCCTGCACCGGTGCCGATGCGCAGCATGCTCTTCATCTGGCGGATGACGTCGTTGGCGCGCACCAAACCTTCGTAGGTTTCGCACAGCAGCGACGGTAGGTCTTCGAGCATGGGGCTGAGCTGCGGGTTGTGCTCCTCGACGACCTCGAGCAGTGGCCGCAAATCCGACAGGTGCCCAATGAGCGTTTCCACGTTCGCGCGCACGGCACCCAGCGGGCTGGCGACGTCGTGGACCACGCCGGCAGCAAGCTCGCCCAGGCTGGTCAACCGTTCGGCCGCCACGAGTTGGTGCTGCAATGTTGCGGCTTCGCGATCGGCGTCGATGCGCGAGAGCAGCTCGCCCAACAACGTCGACACGGCCGTGCACACCTCGAGATCGCGGGGCGTGAAGATGGCGCGTTTGCGCGACTTGCTCACGCTGAGCACACCGCGTACGGGGTGGCCCTGGCGGCCGATCGGCGCGACCATCGCGGCTTGCGCGGTCGACGACGACGCCAACTGCGCTCGGCGGGCATCGCCCAACAACAAGCGTGCAGCGCCGGTGTTCAACACGTGCGAGCCCGGACCGTTGATGGGTGCAGCGCGACCCACGACGTCGTCGAGGCCAACGTTGGCCACCGTGCGCAAGACACCCGTTTCGTCGATGAGCATCACGCTCACCACGTCGGCGCGAAACAGCTCGGCGATGATGTGGACAGCGGCATCGCCAATGACGGCGCTGCCCCGTTTGCCGTCGGCGTCGACGGTGAGCTCGCACAACGCACCCATGGCGCGCGCGACCGAGCGGGAGACTTCGGCTGCATCGCGCTGCATCGGGCCGGTGATCACATCGATGAGCACACGCAGGCGGCCAGCGGTGGGCACAGCCGGCGAGACGACGACGATGTTGGCGTCGGTGGCCGCTTCGTCGAGGGCCGGGTCGATGTCGTCGCCGCACAGCACGACAGGCAGGTTGGGCGTCGACCACCACAGCGCCGAAATGGCCTGCAGCGGGTCGCCATGACCAGCCTCGAAGAAGGCAATCTGAAACAGATCGAGGAAGTCATCGGCCACGGCAACGTCGTCGACGTCGGTGACCGCCATGCCGGCACCAAGCAGGGTGGCGGCGAGTTCGGCGCGCCATGCATCGCTCCCTACGACCAGCACGCGGGCCTGGAAATCGGGGAGGTGATCGCGAGGACGAAGCATGGATGTCTCTGCGAAAAGGGGTTTGACCTTTCATCGGTGCAGGACGGCGTCACTGAAGCGTTCGTCGACGGAGATCTACGCGCGTGTCGTCGTCAGGAGCAGCACGTTCAGTCGTCGGTGATCACCGAGCGCAGCGCTTCGACGACGCCACGCAGCAACTGGCACACACGGCTCTCGGTGACGCCGAAGATCTCGCCAATCTCGCGCAGCTTCAGGCCGTCGACGTAGTAGAGCGAGAGCAGCTGCTGCTGGCGCGTCGACAACCCGGCGATCGCGGCGGTGAGGCGCTCGCGCAGCTGGCGCTCCTCGATGGCGGCTTCGGCGTTGCCACGGCGATCGCGGGCCTGCTCGAGGTCGACATCGTGCACGACGCTGGCCTGGTGCACTTCGCGGCGCAGGCGCTCGTAGTCTTCAACGCTCACGCCAAGGGCCGCGGCGATGTCGCCTGCCGCGGGGGCAGCGCCCAGCTGGTGGCCGACCTTCGAGGTGGCTTCGTCCAGGCGGCGCGAGGCGCGGCGGGCGGCGCGGGGCATCCAGTCCATTTCACGGAGCTGGTCGAGCATGGCGCCGCGGATGCGGATTTCGGCGTAGCCGGCGAAGCGGTCGCAGCGCGCTGCGTCGTAGCGACCAAGGGCCTCAATCAGACCGACTGTGCCGGCCCCTACGAGCTCTTCGGCATCGATGTGGGAGGGGAGTCGGCGGGCGACCGTTCGTGCAACACGACGCACCAGGGGCAGCCAGGCCTCCACGTTTGCGGGGTTGGTCGAAACGGGGAGACCGGCGAGCGAGGAAGTGTCGTTCATGCCCGGCTCCTTCGCAGGGTCCGTGCCAGTGTTGCGGTGGTGTTGCAGCGCGGTGACCCTCCGCGATCGGTGGGTGAAGTTCGACCCGGATCGCGGAAGGCCGGGTGATCTCTGACCCGGTAACAGGCAGCGATCCAACCGACCGAAAGAACACAAGTTTCTTGCCTGCGGCATGACGCATCAGGTCATTGCCTGTTGCCGCGATCGCGGCGCCTGGTCGGCCAACTCAGGTGATCAGTCGGCGGCGACAAACCGCACAGGCGGTTTCTCTTCGAGGCTCAGTTTCATCGGAGGCTTCCCGCCCTCAAAAGGACTCGCCTCGGGTGACAAACCCCAAAAGCGGCTTTTCTTCGAGGCTCAATTGGTTGGCTTCAACGCCGACTGCGCCAGCATGTGTTCCGCGATCGCGCGTGGATTTGCGAGGTAGGTGCCCTGGCGCACTGCTTCGCCGATGGCGCGCAGGTCGACCGGGGGGCGTTCATCGAACGGGTCAAGGTCGGGTTCCATGCTTCGGTCGAGGCCGTCTTCGAAGCCCTCGAAGCCCTCGAAGCCCTCGCGGTCGTCGAAGCTGTCGAACACCGGCGCGCCGTCTGGGGCGGTGTCTTCATCCTCGAAGGCGGTGGGGCGGCGTTCGACGATGTCGTCGTTCGCTGCTGTGTGTGATGACGGCACCGCGGCGCGCGTCGCTTTGGGTTCCTTGACCCGCATCTGCACTCCGTGGGTGACCGCTCGTTGCTTTGTCTCGGCGGTGCAGCGGCGGACTTGAAGCGATCATCACGGGTTTTCTGCACCGTCGGGGCTGTGGCGCGACGTCAAAGGCTTGAAAACACACATGTCAGGCGAGGTCAGCGCCACCGACCTGTGTTGAACGTGGCAGCCCAGCCACGGTACTCGCCTCCTCGGAGGCCAGATGGACCACGAGCACCTACTCCTCGATCACATGACCGAGGGGCTGATCGTCGCGAGCCTGAGCGGCGACGTTCGCTTCTGGAACCGTGCGGCGCTGCTGGCACACGGCTTTGCCGACGCCGAAGACGCCCGACGTGCCGGCCCGGCGTGGTCGCGCTTGTGCTCGATGGCCCTACCTGACGGAACGCCGCTGGACGCCGCTGAGTGGCCCCTGCAGCGGGTCCTGCGCGGCGAGCAGGTCTCGAACCTGCTGCTGCGACTGAAACGGGGCGCCGAAGACCGCCCCTACTGTTTTCACGGCGGCACGCTCAGCGCCGGTGGTGAGCAACTCGTCTACGTCACGATGAGCGACCGAGCCGCCGAGGTGCAGGCCACAAAGATCCTCGGCATCAGCGACAGCCATCTCCGAAACGCGGTCGAGGCCGCCAACATTGGCACCTGGGAGATTGACTTCGACGCGCAGCTGGTCACGCACTCGGCGGAGCTGTCGCAGCTGCTTGGTGTGCAGGGGACGCGCACGTACCCACTCGGCGCATCGCCTGGGGGCTACAACGCCGAAGACCGCGCCACTGAACGGGCCGCCTTCGCTCGCGCGTGCGATCCAGCTGGCGATGGACTGATGCGCTTCGAGAGCCGTGCCGCGCGCCCCGACGGCACCACGGTGTGGATGCGGACCAGCGGTCGCGTCACCTTCGGCCCGGGCCCTGATGGACCACGTCCGGTGTTGATGGTGGGGGCCAGTGTCGACGTCACCGAGATCCGGCAGGCCGAACGGCGCCTCGCGACGCAAAACGCGGTGAGCATGGTGCTGGCCGAGGCGTCGACGTTGTCGGAGGCCACGCCCAGGCTGTTGCAGGCGGTGTGCGAATCCGAAGGCTGGGCCTTTGGCGGCATCTGGGAAGTCGACCAGAAGGCCAGGGTGCTGCGCTGTGCCGAGATGTGGCACGGCCCCGACGCGCCGTTGCAGGCGATCGCCTCACAAACACGGACGTTGTCGTTTGCGCCGGGTCAAGGGCTGCCAGGGCGCGTGTGGGCGTCAGGACGGCCAACCGTGATCGCCGACGTCGCCACCGACTCTGGTTACCAGCGCGCGGGGGTTGTCGTCGCCGCTGGTTTGCGCAGCGCGCTGGCGTTTCCGATCACGGTGCGCGGCGAAGTGATCGCGGTGCTCGACTTCATCGGGGCCTCGATTCCGGCCGTCGACCCAAAGCTCCTCGAGCTGTTCGCCGCGATCGGTGGTCAGCTCGGCCTGTTCTTCGAGCGCAAGCGCAGCGAGGTCGAACGGCGCACGCTCGAGACCCAGTTGCGGCATGCGCAGCGCATCGAAGCCGTCGGTCAGCTGTCGGGCGGGATCGCCCACGACTTCAACAACATCCTCGCGGCCATTGTCGGCAACGTGCAGCTGGCGCTGATGGACGTGCCACCAGACCACCCCGTCGTCGAAAGCCTCGAGCAGATTTCCCAGGCCAGTGCGCGCGCCAAAACCCTCGTGCAACAAATCCTGACGTTTGCGCGGCAACGCCCGCAGCAGCGCCAGGTGTTGGCGATCGGCCCCGTCGTCGACGAGAGCGTCCGCCTCTTGCGCGCGCTCATGCCAGCGAGCGTGCAGTTGGTGTGCACCGTCTCGAAAGCAACGCCCGACATCCTCGCCGACGCAACACAGGTGGAGCAGGTGATCGTCAACCTCGGCACCAACGCCTGGCACGCCCTCGACGGCAAACCCGGCCGCGTCACCATCGAGCTGCAACCTGCGTCGATCGACGAGTCGCAAGCGCGTTTGCTCACCGGTCTGAAGCCGGGGCGGTGGGCGCGCCTGTCGGTCAGCGACAACGGGCGGGGCATGGAACCCGAAGTGCTCGAACGCATCTTCGAGCCGTTCTTCACGACGAAGCACGCCGGCAAAGGCACAGGCCTTGGGCTGTCGGTGGTCCACGGCATCGCGCAAACCCACGGTGGCGTCGTGCGCGTGTCGAGCACGCCCAATGCGGGCACCACCTTCGACATCTACTTTCCCGACGCCGGCAGCGATGCCCGCACGCAAGAGCCGCAAGCCCCCGCCGTACAACGCGGCGGCGGTCAGCATGTGCTGTTCGTCGACGACGAAGCACCGCTCGTGGCCCTTCACAAGCGCCTGCTGCAGCACCTTGGCTATCGCGTCACCGCGTTCACCGCGCCCTCGACAGCGCTCGCGGCGTTTTTGGCGGAGCCGTGGTCGTTTGCGGCGGTGTTTACCGACATGAACATGCCCGAGATCTCGGGCCTGCAGCTCGCTGCCGAAGTGCTCAAGGTGCGCCCCGACCTGCGCGTGATTCTGGCCTCGGGCTTCATCACCGACGACCTGCAGGCCGAAGCGATCCGCCTCGGCGTGTTCGAAGTGCTGCACAAGCCCGTCAGTGTGGCGCAGCTCGGCGACACGCTGGCCCACGCGTTTGCCCCGCTGATCACGCGCTAGCAGGTTGCTGAAAAATGGCGCTTTGGGCGCGACGATGACGTCGTCAAACTTGTGTTCGACGACGTCATTGCCGTTTCGGCGCTCGATTTCGTGCCTCTCGGCTCGTTCG
>JBIKRQ010000305.1:0-7728 GCA_044349155.1 Myxococcota bacterium | reverse complement strand
CGGTGACCTCAACTGACCGAACCGCCGGATGCGGACCCGCCTGTCCGGTGGTGTGGCAGGGGAAGACCGGGCACCGCCCGTCTCCCCTATGCCGATCTGACAAACACCAAAGCGGGGTCCCCTCGAGGCAAGTTTGCGAATCGCAGTCGCAGAAATGCACAAGCGCCACGGCCCTCGCCGAGGCACGAACCACGTCTGGCGTGCAGCGCTCGTTGTGCGCCGACGTTTTCTCCTCTGGTGCCGCGGCAGGTCGCGGTTGGATGTGTGGCCATGAAGCGTGTTGTCTGTTCCGTGTCGTTGTTGGCGGCCATGACGTTCTCCGTCGCGACTGCGGGCAGCGTTGAAGTTGCTGAAGGCGAGGGAGAAGGAGAAGGCGAGGGCGAGGGAGAAGGAGAAGGAGAAGGCGAGGGCGAGGGCGAGGGTGAAGGTGAAGGTGAAGGTGAAGGTGAAGGTGAAGGTGAAGGCGAGGGAGAAGGCGAGGGAGAGGGAGAAGGTGAAGGCGAGGGAGAAGGTGAAGCGGTGATCGACGCGCTCGAAGCTGCAGGCTTCGTTGTTGCGCAGGCTGGAACTGCCGACGACGGCGCCTTGTTGCTCGACCTGACAGTGAACATGCCCAACGACCACGACGCCGCCGACGGCGAGACCCACGAGCAGTATCTGTCGTTGATCCACCGAGGTGCTGACCTGCCGGTGCACCTCGTGTCGACGGGCTACGGCAACTACCTGGGCCACGACGAGATGGCGCTGACCACTGAGCTGCAGAGCAACCAGGTCGTGCTCGACAAGCGCGTGCACAACGGCGGCAGCGGCTACGACACGTTCTCGCGCGCGGCGATCAACGACGACATCCACAGCGTCATCGATCGCCTCAACGACGTGTACAGCAACGGCTTCATCCATTCGGGCCTGAGCAACGGCGGCAACGACGTCGTCAGCTTTCAGCAGGCCTACCCGGCCGATGTCGTCGGCTCGCTCACGTTCGGCACACCGTTCATGACCGCCAACGACGAGCGCTTCCCCGGCTTCTTCGAGCTGTCTGTCGACCAGACCTGCCAGGCGCGCCTTGAGGCGATTCAGGTCGCGGTCCTCACCGATCGCGCCACCATCGAGCCCCTCGTGCTCGCGCCGTTCCTCGTGGACGGCTTCACCCGCGTCGAGAGCGCAGCGGCCTTTGAGGCAGCGGCCTTGTCGTATCCGTGGCTCTTTTGGCAGTACGAGGGCACCGAGGAAGCGTGCGCGGCGCTGCCCGATCCCACCACCGCCACCGACGAAGAACTCGCCGACACCTTCGGCTTCACCGTCGGCGTCTTTGGCGCGTTTCCGATGTCAGACGCCTACCTCGACTTCTTTGCGGCCTACTTTTTTGAGGTGCAGCGTGACGGCGGCTGGCCGCAGTTGCCGCGCTCCGCACTGGAAGCCGCGAACCTGATTCGTCCAGGGCTCGTCGACATGGAGTTCGGCATCGTGGCCGAGGGCGCGACGCCGCCAACGTTTGACGCGACCGCCAACGACGCCCTGCGGAACTACGCAGCGTCGAGCAGCAACATCGTCTTCATCTACTCGTCGAGCGACCCATGGTCGACGGGCAAGATCGAACTGCAGGCCGACAGCCTCAACCAGGTCTTCGTCATCGACAACGGCAACCACACCGCCGACATCAGCGAGATGAACGACGCTGACAAGGCCGCCGTGCTGGCCACCGTCGCGACCTGGCTCGGCGCCGAATAAGCGCTGTCGACGTCGGCGACGCCGTCACACGCCGACGGGCGTCGCCGAGTGCGCCTCACCGAGAAACCCGTTTTGGGTTTGTCGGTGGGGCAGTCTTGAGGGCGGTGTGGACAGTCAACGCCGCTCTTGGGTCGGCTGTTCACTAACTCGATAGAGCGTCCAGTGTGCTGATCCAACCATCATGTTGCCGACGGCCTGCAATGCCCCGCCGCCGATGACCTGATCGGTGGGCCGAAACAGATAGCGGCAGCCGATATCTGCAAGCGCAGCCCTGTCCCCATCGCGGTCGAAGCGATCGAACGCGTCAAGCCGGCGAGCCATCTGGTCTCGATCAAAGACCAGGTCGTCTCCGAGCGAAAGGGGGCCACCAACAGTCAAAACCCCAGCGGCGCTGATGGCCGTGGCTCGCGTTGCAACGCAGTCTGAGCCCGCGATCTCGTCGCCAAAGCGCGCGAGGAACTGTTCGCCAGCCGCTTCGAGCCGCTTTGGGTTCTGCGGTTGAACAAGTGTTGAGATGATCCAAAACATGGAGCTGAGACCAAGGATAATGGCAATCGATGCCAGCGCTCTCCTGGGTAAATAGCCGATGTTTCGCGCCAATGCGAGCGATAAAAACCAACAAGAAACGGTGGCGAACTTCACAATGTCCCAGCTCTTTTCGTAGTGAAAAAGCATGAAAACGGCGAGGCCAGCAATCCCAGAACTGGCGAGGCCAACGTCGAGAGGTTGGGCCGTTCCTCGCAGAAGGCGCAGTCCGACAAGCAGCACGGCGCCAATGGCAGCAGGAAAAAAGACAAAAATACCCGCTGCGGCGCGGTCGCCAAAGAAGCCGCCGACCGCAAGCATGCTCGACGTCGACGCCGGAAAGCTGCCGAACGCAAGCCACGCCGCGAACGCGCCGAGGGGCCCGAGGAGGCGTCGCAACACCCGCGCGTCGCGGCTTTGCAGGGCTTCAAACGCCGTGGCGGCGGCGACGCCACACCCAGCAACCAGGAACACCACCAGGTGCACCTGCGCGAGAAACGCACAGCCGAGCCCCAACAGAACACCGCCGCGAGCCGTGCGTGTGCCCGCCAGCTGCAGCAGCGCGAAGGCCAGCACGAGGCCGAACCCCTGTGGGGGCTGCAGCAGGCTTGAGATGGGCGGGGGCACCGAGGCCTGCGCAGCAGCGAAGCCGGCGTCGAACGCGCCGCAGACGCCTCCAGGAATCGCAGCCGTGCACACCGCGAGCGGGCCATGCGCCAACAGCGGCAGAAGCCAGATGAAGCGCGACTGCGGCAACAGCTCCTTGAGTGTCAGCAGCATCAACGCGACGACGATGGCCGCGGCGACAGCGACCGCCGTGCGCGGACTCAGCCGGCCCAGCTCGACGAGCCCAGCAGCGAACACGTCGAAGCCGACGTGGTAGTTGAGCGGCGGACCAGGGAAGAACGGGTGCTGCAGTGGGAGCACGCCACGGGCTGCAGCACCGGTGAAGGCGATGTGCATGATTCGGTCGTGCAAGCCGAAGGTCACCACGACACCAACGACGCCAGCGAGCACCACCAGTGCTCCCACGTTTGGGGCGACGCCGAGTGCCGTTTGAGGTCGACGGCGCGTGAGGCCAAACACCGCCCAACCCAGCGCGCCCAGCAGCACCAGGCCAGGCACGAGCGAGCCGGCGACGCGGCCCACGACATCGGGCACCACCGCACAGGCGCCAACCGCGAGTGCTGCCGGCAGCGACAACGACGACGTTTCTCGCTGCGTGATGGCAGAGAAACCAAGAACACTGCCAACCAGGCACACCAACCAACCCGCGAGCCCCACGATGTCAGCGAGCCCCACGCCACCACTCACAGCGCACCGGTACCAAACGTGTCGCAGCGACGAGCGTCGCCGCCCTCCAGGCCGACGCCGAACCAGCGTTGCCGCTGTGCGGAGGTGCCATGCGTGAAGCTGTCGGGCGTGACATGCCCGCGACCACGACGTTGCAGCGTGTCGTCGCCGATCTGGTTCGCAGCGCGCAAGGCCTCCTGAGCATCGCCAGCCTCGAGCAGCCCCTTCTTCTGCGCCCAGTGCGCCCACACGCCCGCGTAGCAGTCGGCCTGCAGCTCAAGTCGTACGGCGCCGCTGTTCGCGCCCTCGCGGTCACTGCCGACCTTTCTCGACGCTCCCGTCAGGTTCTGGACATGGTGTCCAATTTCGTGCGCCACGACGTAGGCGGCGGCGAAATCGCCGGGCGCACCGAAGCGCTCGCTCAGTTCGTCGAAGAAGGTGAGGTCGAGGTAGGCGGCTTCATCGCCCGGGCAATAAAACGGGCCGACGGCTGACGATTGCTGGCCACACGCACTCGACACCGCGTCGCGAAACAGCACCAACTTCGGCTCGCGGTAGCGCACGCCCAACGACGGCGCGAGCTCGTTCCAGGCGTCTTCGGTGGTCGCAAGCACCTTGCTGACAAACACGGAACTCTCGGTCTCGGCCCCTGGCGTGGCCGGCGCTGACGTCGTGGTGCCGCCTTGCTGCAGGCCGCTGAGCAGCGTGAGCGGATTGATGCCGGTCACCACACTCACGAGCAGCACCACGACGATGGTGCCCCCCGAGATGGCGACACGACCACCGCCACCACCACCACCACCACGGCGATCTTCGACGTTGCCCGAGCGGCGAAATCCATCCAGCTTCATGGCTGCTCCTCGACCTGCGTCGATCTGTGCGAGGCCTACGTTGAGCCTCAAAGAGAAAACGGGTTTGCGGTTTTGTCGCCGAGGCGGATGGGGAAACTTCCCCGTCGACCAATTCGTATTGATATTCGAGCACTTGGCGAAGCGCTACCTGTTCGACGTGATCGGTCGAAGGCGTCGTCAGGTGGGCTCGAAGCCGGGGCGCAGCGCGTACATCTGCAGGTAGCAAATGGGTGGCCGACTGAAGCAGTACACGCCGGCGTTCTTGTCGTGCTCGGTCATGAGCGCGCGGCTGTTGACGACGAGCAGCTCCCCGCCGCACCGCGGACACACCGCCTCGATCTTCTTCATCTCGGCGACGTTGAAGAACGTGGCCCGCCAGAATTCGTCGTCGGCATCGAAGACCCGTTTGCTGCGCATGCAGCTGCGATAGCTGGCCGCAGCCGCACTTGCCACGGCTCACCGCAAAGGCCTGCGGGCGATCGGCGAGGGATCGGCATGTCGTCGACGACAGGGACGCGCCGCATCGCTTGTGGGTACGCAGGACGTTGTGTGCGTTGACGCGTGGTTCATACTCTGGCGCATGTCTGCCGCTCTCGCTTCGCCGGTTCGATCGTCGCCACTCACCGTGACGGCACCACTGCAGCGCCTTGTCGACGTGATCGTTGCTGCTGGTGGTCGACCGATCGCCGTGGGTGGTGCTGTACGCGATGCGCTCCGTGGCAAGCCTGCCAAAGACATCGACGTCGAAGTGTACCAGCTGCCCCTCGCCACCCTCGAAGCGGCACTGAGTGCTGCGGGCTTGTCGGTGCACGCTGTGGGCCGCGCGTTTGGCGTGTTGAAGGTCGACGTCATCGTCGGCGACGAGCGCGACACCATCGACGTCGCGCTGCCACGCACCGAGAGCAAAGTCGGGCGCGGTCACCGCGGTTTTGTCGTCGAGAGCGACCCAAACCTCACGTTCGCTCAAGCAGCGGCGCGCCGCGATTTTACGATCAACGCCATCGGCGTCGACCTGGTCAGCGGCGAACTGCTCGATCCGTGGGGCGGTGTCGCCGACCTCGAGGCGGGCGTGCTGCGCCACGTGTCCGAAGCCTTCGACGAAGACCCGTTGCGCGTCTTGCGCGGTGCTCAGTTCGCTTCGCGCTTCGGCTTCTCCGTCGACAGCGGCACCGTCGAGCGTTGTCGTGCGCTGCGCGGGGAACTCAAGAGTCTTGCGGTCGAGCGCGTGGGCGAAGAGCTGAAGAAGCTGCTCATCAAGGGCACGTGGCCATCGTTGGGGCTACAGGCATTGCGCGCGGTGGGCGTTGTCGAGGAGCTCTTCCCTGAACTGCACGCGTTGATCGGCTGCGAGCAGGAGTACGAGTGGCACCCCGAAGGCGATGTGTGGGTGCACACGTTGATGGTGGTCGACGAGGCCGCGCGCTTGAGCACCCTCGATGGCCTCAACGACGACGACCGCTTCGTCTGCGTGCTCGCGGCCCTCTGCCACGACCTTGGTAAGCCCGCGACCACTGTGTTTGAAGATGGGCGCATCCGCAGTCGTGATCACGAAAGCCAGGGCGAGGGCCCGACGCGCACGTTCTGCGCGCGCCTTGGCATCACCAAAACCACCGAAGACCTCGTCGTGCAGTTGGTGCGCGAGCACCTCAAGCCGTTCATGTTGTGGCGCGACAAAGACAACGTCAGCGAAGGTGCAGTGCGCCGCCTGGCGTTGCGCGTGCCGCTGCCGATGTTGTGTCGCGTGGCCACCGCCGACCACTTCGGGCGCACGACGCCCGAAGCCCTCGCCCACGACGATCCTGCGGGCCCGTGGTTGTTGGCGCGCGCGGCCGAGCTCGCCGTCGCCGACGCCGCGCCCACGCCGTTGCTGTTGGGCCGCGACCTGCAGGCGCAAGGGCTGTCGCCGGGCAAGGCGTTTGGTGTGCTGCTGAAAGAGGCATTCGAAGCCCAGCTCGAGGGCACCTTCGTCGATCACGCCGGTGCGGTGTCGTGGCTGCAGCAGCGCCTGCAAGCGGAGCGCTCATGACGCGCCACCTTGCGAGTGTCGTGGCCTTTGTCGTCGTCGCCAGCGTCACGGCGTGCCCACAGTTGGCGCAACTCGCGATCGGCGAAGGTCTGCGCGATGACCTGATCGCGCAATGCTGCACCTGCCTGGCCGACACCAGCACCAACGACAGCACGGCGACGTGTGCGGAAGCCACCATCGTCAATGGCGAGATCGTCATCCCCGCCGATGCCATCTACGGCGACGAGATCACGAGCATTCCGTGCTTGTGCGAAGGCGACGCCGACATCTGCATTTCGCGGCTCACCAACCACACCGAGATCGTCGTGCGCGGCGATTGCGTCGAGCGCGACGATGAAGAAGCACCCTGCGCGTCGGCCTGCACCGGCGTGTTGAGCTTTTCGCCGATCCAGTCCAACTGACGCGCAAACGCTAAGCGAGGAACAACGGCGTCGACGACGGACGCACCGTGAGCACCTGACCGAAGGGCAGCTCCAGCGCGTCTTGTTCGATGCCATCGCCAAAGGCCACGCCGCCGTCGTTCATCTCCGACGTGATGCTCAGGCCATCGTGCGAAGCATCGAAGCAGCCCTCGACCAGGTCAGCGCCGGTGGTGGCACTCGGCCATGGCTCGCGCACCAGAAACGCCAACGACGTCGACAACGCCGCTGGCAGGGCCATGCGCTCGCCGCGTTGGAGCTGCACGCTGCGCGCCCAGCCGGTGCTGCCAGTGCCCGAGCACACAATCAGCCCCGACGACGAATGCCGCTCCTCACGCGCACCAAACTGCAAGCGGTACCGCGCCGATTGATGACTGCGGTGGCCGACAAAGATCTCGTTGAGGGCGAGCAACTTCTGGCCGTCGCTCGTCGACGCTTCGACCATCGTGCGCGCCTCGCAGGTCTGACCATCGCGCAGGGCTTGCAGCACCGTCGACACTGCGGCTGGTGCATGCCGCACCAACACGCCGGCAAACAGGTCGGGTGCGGGATTCACGCCGACCACCGGTTGCCCGTGCAGATACTTCGCAACATTGGCCACGAGGCCGTCCTGGCCCACAGCGACGACGACGTCGTCGGCTTCGAACAAGAAGCGATCGAGGTCGGCCCGCGTGACCCGCGCGCGACGCCACGACAAGGGCACCGCCGCCTGCACGGTGTGTAGCGCCGCTGCTTGCACCTCGTGACGCTCCACCACGTCTTGCAGTCGCTGACCGCGGCTCTCGAGAAAGAACCGCGCCTGCGCCCGCGTGCCGTGCCGCAGCAGCAGTTGGTCCAGGTCGGTGGGCCGCGTGACGACGACGACGCGCGGCGGAACAGTGCTCTT
>JBIKRQ010000304.1:0-7814 GCA_044349155.1 Myxococcota bacterium | reverse complement strand
CGTGGTCGACGACGTAGTGCAGCTGCTCTGGCGACAGTCGCGGGTTGATGGTGTGCAGCACGGCACCCATGCCCGAGACCGCGAAGTACAGCTCGAGGTGGCGCTGCGTGTTCCACGCGATGGTGGCGACGCGATCGCCACGCTTCACGCCGAGCTTCTCGAGCGCACTCGCGAGTTGCCGCGCACGCCGACCGACTTCGGCCCACGTGGTGCGGACAATTGGCCCCTCGACGGTGCGGGTCACCACCTCGACGTTGCCGTGGTAGCGAGCAGCGAATTCGAGCTGCTGCGAGATGAGCAGCGGTTGGTCCATCATGTTGCCGAACACAGACACCTCCGACGGGATGTGAAGTCGCGCAGCGTAGGCGAGCGGGCGGGCTCACCGTTGCTGCATCGCGTCAGTCGTCGGCGAGCGTTGTGCGCCGTAGATGCCGAACCGAGCGGCCAATACAGCGGCGACGACGACGACGACGAGCACGTGGGGCCACACCGTTGCGCCAAACAGCTCGAGCGCCATCACCACCACGGCCAGCGGTGTGCGTGTTGCTGCGGCAAGCAGGGCGCACATGCACACAGCGGCGGTGAGCGTCGATGGAAGTCCGACGAGTGACGAGAGCGCCTGACCGAGGGACGCACCGATGCCGAACAACGGCGTCACTTCGCCACCAACGAAGCCGCTGCCCACGGTGACCACCGTCGTTGCGAACTTCGCGAGCCAATACATCGGCGACACCGGCGACCCGTCGAGGCTCGCCACGATCGACGGCACGCCGAGGCCAAGCACCGTGTCGTCACCCCACGCGCGCCAGAGCACGACGACGACAACACCGCCCAGCGCCAGTCGCACACCGCGCGCGGGGATGTGCCGCTCGCCGAGTCGCTTGAGTTCGCGCAGCGCAACAACGAACGCGATGGTGACTGCGGCAACGACGACAGCGACAGCACACCAGCGGGCGAAGACGTCGACCGAGAGCGTCAGGAGTGGCGGTTGCGGCAGCGATGTGTGCGTGGCTCCGCAGGCGCGTGCGACGACGTCGCCAAGCAGCGCGGCCATCACGGCGATCGGCGCGAGCTTCAACTGCAGTCGGCGCACCACCGGGACTTCGATCGCAAAGAGCGCGCCGGCCCAGGGCGTTCCAAACACCGCTCCAAAGCCGGCAGCGACACCGGCCGTGATGACGACCCGACGCGCGGTAGCGTCGACGACGTGAAAGCGGCGCGCGACGAGCTCAGCAGTGCCAGCACCCATCTGCACCGCGGTGCCCTCACGCCCAGCACTGCCGCCACCGAGGTGCGTGAGCAGCGTGCCAACCACGACCTGCGGAGCAAGGCGAGGGGGCAGGGCCGTGCCGTCGACGAGGCCGTCGATGACCAACGACATGCCGGGGGCCGCGGCGGTGCCGAAGCGATCGATGGCGGCACCCAACAGCAGGCCGATCACGGGCAAGCACCAGATGAGCAGCGGGAACGTCGAACGCGTTGTGGTGACGATGTCGAGGCTCAGCAGAAACGCAGCCGCGAACACGCCGCACAGCGCCGCCGTGATGCCTCCTGCAACGACGACACGCGCAGCATTCACGGGGCCGCCGCCGTCACAACGTTGCCGCGCAGTTCGAGCATCGCGCCGCGATCGATGATGCTGGTGAGCAGCAGGACGCGACCATCAGCCAGGGGCATTGGCGCAACGCTCGCTTGTTCGAGCGCGCGAATGGTCTCGTGCTCGAGAGCCGCACGCACCACCGGATCAAGGGCGTTGAAGTCGCGCGGCTCAGCGTGGCGCACGGCATCGACATCGACGTGGAAGGTGCCCGCGTCGTCGAGGAGGAAGCGCCCTTGTGCTTCGAGCGCATAGGCGCGCGCGTCATGGTCGTGCCAGGCCTCGAGCGCGAAGATGAACCGATCGCCGTCGATGACGAGACCGGTGCTCCACACCGACCAGCCTGCCGGCAGGTGCTCTGTGTCTTGCAGGAGTGCTGCGTTCGCGACGCCGCGCAGGGTGTCGTCGGGGACGAGCAGCGAGAACCCCTCGTCGACGATCGGCGCGTCGTCAGCAACCACGCCGGGGTGCAAGGCAACAAGTGCCAGGTCGACAACGATCGCACCAACGCGGGCATCGGCGCGTAGGCCGCGTATCTGCTTCGCCAGTGTTGACGGCAGTGTCGCCAGCACCAGGTGTTGCGCGTCGCCCTCGAGTACGAGCTGGCGCAGACGCCGTTGCGCAATGTCGCTGACCATCGGCGCGAGGCCACCAAGCCCATCGACCTCGAC
The DNA here is from genome assembly GCA_044349155.1 of Myxococcota bacterium. Classification (GTDB taxonomy): domain Bacteria; phylum Myxococcota; class UBA727; order UBA727; family VGSZ01; genus VGSZ01. The sequence continues at coordinate 5,546 of JBIKRQ010000304.1, read as the reverse complement.
GTCGACCTGCCAGCCGTTGTCGTCGACCGGCAGTCGCATGGGCGTCGCGACAACATCGACCACGCCGTCGTCGTGCCGCTGGAGCGCCACGGCCACCGCGCCATGCAGGCGACCGCGGAAGTTCACGGGCGCGACAGGCGCATCGGTCGGCAAAAGCAAGCCGTCGACGTCGATCGTGAGCAGCAGGCACCCGTCGCAATCGGCGCCGTGCTCGGCATCGACACTCTGCACGCGGGCTGTGGGCCGCAGATGCATGGTGCCCAGGAACGGAACGTCGACCGCGACATCGGCGAGCACGCGCAACCGATCGTCAACAACACGCTGCACTTCCTGGGCTGCCAGTGCGCGCGAGACGACGATGCGCGCTTGCGGAGCAAACCCTGGCGGTGCGGGTGCGTGGAGCTGACGCACTTCAAGAAGAGCAGCAGCCGTCGGCACAACTGCCGTGGTGTCTGTGTGTGCACACCCCACAAAACCCACAAGGAGAAGTGACCAGAAGGCAGCGAATCGGCAGCTGGCGAGGCGCTTTTGAGGCGGAAGATGAGACAACAGCTCAAGGATCCCGTTTTGCGCGCCGCTGTTGGTGAACATGGACAGCATGAGGCGCGCATTCTCCCTGGTTGAAACGATGATCGTTGTTTCGATCGCCGGCCTGCTGACGACGCTCGCCGTCCCGTCATTTCAGTCGATGGCACGGCACTACCGGGCCGTCGAGGCGAGTCGCGCAGCACTCAGCGCCGTGACGACCGCGCGCGCGCTCGCACAACGTCGAAACACGCCGATCACGATGCGCATCGAACCGCGGCGGGTCGTGCTCAGCATTCCCGAGTTCAGCGAGTCACCCGACACGATTCGCAAGTACGTGACGGGCTTTCAGATCGACAAGGTGATCACGCTGCCAGCCGACGTGTCGATCGTGAGGATGGATCTCATCGACGCCAACAATGCCGTGTCAACGCGTCTTGCCGGGGCAAACGACGCAACGCTCGTGTTCTGCTCCGCCAGCGGCACCTACTTTCGCGACGCAGTGAGTCGCCGCCCGCTGTGTCCGGTTGGCAATCTGACTTCGTCGTCGGTGCGCGTTGTGTTGAGCACCGTCGATGGTCCCTTCCATATCACGGTCAACGCTGCGCTTGGCACCGTTGACTTGAAAGGAGGCGCGCCATGAAGACGTTGCGCGCAGGATTCTCGCTCATTGAAGTCATGGTCGCGATGCTCCTCGGCGCTGTCGTTGCTGCTACGGCAGTCACCTCTCTGAAGAGTTCGCTCGACGACCAGCGCGACTCCAAACTCGACTGGGAAGGGTTCACGATTGCGCAACAAACGATGGAGCTGCTCTCGTCGCTCCCCCGTGATCACGGCTTGTTGAGCGGCAACGACGCCGTCGGCGGTACATTTTTCCCAGGCACACCAAGCGATCGCAACTGCGCAGCGATTGCTTCTGGGCCCCAGCACTTCACAACCAATGCCCTCGGCAAAGTGGTGGCTGGCGGCGCTTTTGATGTCTGCATCAAGGTCAAAGACGGTCACCCATTCGGCGTGCTCAAAAATGTGCGCGTCGTCGTCACGTCTTCATCGGGGGACAGCAATGTTCTGCTGCAAACGATTCGCTGATCCACGTGGCTTTTCGCTGCTGGAACTGATGGTCAGCCAGGCGATGGCGTTGATCGTCTTGACGGCGCTGTTGTTGCTGGTGACGACGCTCGTGAACAAGGTCCAGTCGGAGACCGCAACAGCTGATGCCCAGGCCCGCCTTCGGCAGACCTCGCAGTTGCTCTTGCGCGACACCCAGGGCGTTGGCTCATCGTCGGGGATGGGAGTTGGCGACTTCTACTTCGTCAAAGACGGCGGCTCGAACGCGTCGGATGAGTTCACCATCTTCAAGCGCGACGAGGCGGTGTGCGGTGGCAACCTCGCGGTAGCGTTCAGCGGCACCGTTGGGACCATCGAGCTCGTCGACGTCGACCCAACCGCTGCGACGAACCTGCAGTGCCCGATCGGTCGCGACGGTTGCACGCCATTCGACATCGCATCGGGTGCAATGTTGCTGTCGGGCGCCACAGCATCGGTCTCCATGCTCGGTGCCTCTGCCGATGCCTTGGCCTGCCGGCTCGTGTTGCCCGTGGGTCAGCCCGCGAGCGACGCCGTGTCGACCTACAACACACGCTTCTCGCGCGCAGCACCTTCGCTCTCGGTGGTCATCAGCGAGGTCACGCCTCGGCAGGCGATGCTTGGCACGAGCCTGAGCTACCGCGTCGCCGCGAACACGCTGCAGCGCTCAACGAATGCTGGCGCGACGTGGGTTGATGTGCTCGACAACGTCCTCGACCTCCAGGTGGAGCGCGTCTACGCCGTTGGCACGAACCAGGTCGCCATCACGGCCACGACGGGAACACCGCTGCCCGACGGCGTCAGTGAAGACAACTTCCTGGGCCTGCGCTTGGGGCTCATCGCGTTCGCTCGCTCCCCCGACGGGGTTTCGGCCCCACCGCCAACGCCGTTCAGCAATCGAATTCACGCGACTGCATCTCCTTCTCGTCGGCATCGGGCGAGCTTCGTCTTTTCAGCGTCACGGAATCGGACAGGAGCCTGACATGCGCAACCGAGGCTACGTGCTGATGATCGTTCTCGTGCTGGGGGTGGTGCTGGCCTCGCTCGCCGGTTCGTTGCTCTATGCAACGGCCCGCGACCACACCGAGGCGAGTCTGCAGACGTCGTCGGTCCAGGCCGTGTACGCCAGCGAAGCGGCTGTGGCCGTTGGCGTTGAGCGCCTTCGGAGCGAACTCGAAGACACCGTCACGCCGAACCTCACCAGGGTCGAGGAAGACAGCCGAGCTGCAGCGGCCCTTGCGCTTCCTGGCGTGACCTTTCCAACACTTACCGTTCGCTACTTCGACGGGGCAACGAACGCCACAAGCCCCACCCCGTTTGGCAATGCGAGCCTGTCAACCATCACGTCCGGGCCAAACACCGGATTGCGGGCCCAACAGACGCCCATTCAGGTGTTCGCGGTGGCGAGCGTTGAGAATGCTGTTGCTTCTGTCGCGGATGCGATGCGGATCGACTTGATTCCTGTTTTCCAGTTCGCGATGTTTTTCGATGGTGATTTTGAGCTGTTAAATCCGGCGGCTATGACGATTTCTGGTCGCGTCCACACGAATAGAAACTTCTACGTGTCGGGTGGATTCGAAAATCGACACCACATTGAAGGCGTTGTAACTGTCGCCGGAAAATTGCACGGAAGAAGCGCAACGCAGGAAGGCTTCAGGGTTGTTGACTTTGATATCTTGAAGTCGAACGGAACTCAGCTTAATATCTCGTCTTCTTTTCCGTTTTCCGGGGACAATCAGCGGAGCAATATCGCCGAATGGGGTGGGACTGTATCTGACTCATCAACTGGCGCGCAGCCACTTACAATTCCGCTGCGGATGACCAGTGTTTCTGCGTGCACCAGTAGCTCGGCGTGTGGGGCAGGCCGATCGTGTGTGCGAGTGCGACCGACTGATGCCGCTGGCGTGTGCACGACCAACGTAGTTTCGCGTCCAGATGTCTGCGGTGATACTTCAAAGCGGGCGAGCTTTGAACAGTCACTTGCGGTCGAGCTGATTCGAAGACCGGTAGTTGACTATGCGAATAGCGGTGTGCTTGCGCCGTATCAAAATGTTGAGAGAGTTGACTCGTCAGGGCGCCATATTACGAGTCCGTATGCCGTAGATTTCGGACCAAAACCGGCGCTGGCGAGCATTCCGACGCAGTTCAATGACTATCTCGCCGTCGGGGTAGAGCGCAGCGTGCCGCGCGTGGCAAGTGACATCCCCGAGGACGACCCGGGTGCTCGGCTTGATCGTATGTATTGGAAGGCCGACGTCAGAATCATCGATGGTGTGTGGTACCGAAAAGGTCGGGTTGAGCCAATTTTCGACCCTGAGAGCGATGGATATCTCGCCACACAGACGCCAGACGTGAACGACAAGCGTCATAAGTATGCTCGAGTCCTGCGGTACTCGTGGTGGTGGGATTCCCGCGAGAGCCGCGCGTACTGCTCATCGTCAAGTGCGCTGCATGAAAACTGCGTCCAAAGTGGTGGGCGCTATCAGCGCGGGCTGCAGATTCGCGCGACAGATTTCGATATGGCGGCATTCATGGCCCTTCTCGAAGACTCCTCCGCAGCGTTGGAGCTGTTTCCGCAAGGTCTGCCTGGTGATGGCGTTGTTGTTTATGTCTCCGAGACATTTGATCCCTCTTTCGAGGATTCATCGACAGCGCTGGCTCGAACGGCAAATGTTCGAAACTTCTTGAACTTTCCGACGATGCACAATCATATTTCGTCGGCAGCAGAAGTCTCCACCGCGTTCTCGTTGTCGGGCCGGCGCGACCCCAACAGAAACTCTGCAGTTGGAGCAAATCCACCCACGCCGTACCAGCTTGGGTGGCTGCCCGAAAACATCTGGGGACGTCGCGCGCCGACCAACTTCGAGTCCCTCACGCGGCCTTTGAGTCCATCGAACTATCGAACGCATGTGCCCGCGGGAACAGGAGCACTTTCAGCGACATTGAAGAACGGCTCAAGCTGCGCATTGCCATCCGTCGATTTCGCCTCAAGTGCTGCGTTGCGGCCAGCTTCGCGCCCCAGCAGCTTTGCGACGCCCGTGAACAGCGCTCCGTGCATCCGAGGTGCTGTGACGCCTCTGGGGCCAGAAAACGCCGTCCGCTTCGTGCGCGGCCACAGCGTTCCTGCCGGCGGGTTTACCTTCGTGACCGACAACCGGCTCTATGTTCAAGGCGACGTCAATGTTCGCAATAACTCCGGGGTCGTTTCTGGCGGATATCGTGTGTTTCAAGATATTCCTGGCAGTGTTTCATTTGTTGCGGATTCAGTGACTCTCGTTTCGTCTCGCATGAGCGAAATGCAGTTTCAGGGGCCGCTTGATGCCTTTCACCGTGGTCCAGCCCAGTACACAAATCTACGTCAGTGGTCTGCGGATGCTTCTGCTGCACCAGGATTTCAAGCGGGAATTGTTCCCTATGATGGGACTGCGACAGCAGGTGCAGCATTTGGTGGGTTTTGTGCGATGCAAGCCGTGGCACCTTTCGAGATGTTTCTAAACGCAAGCTTGCTGATGGGTGATGTGCCAGCGTGCATCGACGCTGGGGCGGCGATCGGAAACAACGGCGGTGGTGTGAACAACTTTCCTCGCTTTGTGGAGCACTGGGGATTCAACCCGAGCAGCCCCGTTCCTCTCCATATCAACGGATCTATGGTGTCACTGTTCCGTTCAGAGCAGGGGAATTCAAGGTTCGTGAATGCGTCATACGGGACATTTTCGACGGCGCGTGGATCTGCGTATTCTGATGGTTCGCCATGTATCTACACGCCGCCAGAGCGTCGGTGGGTATTCGACAACACCCTCCTGCAGGGCATCGAAAATCTGCCGCCAGGTACGCCACGCGTCGTTGCGACCGATCGCATGCGGTGGGTACGGCGCTGACGTCGGGCGCCCCGACACAGCACGCAAGCACCGTCGTTCACGTTCCACATGCCGGGC
>JBIKRQ010000034.1:0-28342 GCA_044349155.1 Myxococcota bacterium | reverse complement strand
CTGTCGAAGAGGATGGTTCTTCGGCACCCGGTCGGCCGGCGAAATCAGGCAGAGCATCGACGACTGCTTCGAATCTTCACCACGCATGACAGGTAGATCCGGAACACCCGATACTTGGCGCAGCTCTCGACGACGAACACCTCATTTCTCGTCGAGAACCGACTGCCGACTTTTTCAGCAACCTGCTAGCGTTTCGGCATGCGTTTTCTGCCTGCGCTCGTTGCCGTGTGTGTGTTGGGTGCCGCTGCCTCGTGCCTTGAGGCCACAAACCCGTTCGACCCCGACACGCCCGCCGAACAGCAGCAACCCGCGGTGCTGCACGGCACCGTCAGCGACGAGGACGGCCCGGTGGAAGGTGCTGCGGTCGTCGTCGCCGACAGTGCTGGCGCCGACCACACCGCCACCACCGACGCGCTGGGCGGCTGGCGCATCGACAGCGTGGTGCCCGGCACCGTCGACCTCGAGGTGAGCCAGGCAGCGCACTTCAGCTTTGCGCGCAGCCTCACCGTGATCGCGGGCGATGAGCGCGTCGTCGACGTCGTGCTGCAGACGCTGACCGGCGGTGGAGATGGTGTGGGCCACATTAGTGGCGTGGCGCGCAAGGGGGCGCAGACGAACCAGCCGGCCGCGTCGCAAGACCACTCGGGCATCACCGTCGAGGTCGAGGGCACTGGCGTTCGCACTGTCACGAACGCGGCTGGTGCGTGGGACGTGTTTGTGCAGCCGGGCAGCTACGTCGTCGACTTCACAGCACCCGACCACCTGCCCACGACGGCGGCGAACGTGGCGGTGACCGCGGCCAACACCACCGCACTCGACACGATCACGCTGGCCATCAACCCCGGCGGCGCTGCTGGAACCGTGCGTCTTGAGGGCTTTGCCGACGACGACACCGCCAACGCGGGCCTGATTGTCAGCCTGGCTGACGGCTCGACGACGACGACGACGGCCGCCGATGGCTCGTATGTGTTGCCGAACCTGCCAGCGGGTGTGGTCACGCTGCGCTTCGTTGGTCCTGCCACGCACGGGGTGGTCGAGAAGGTCATCACCGTGACCGCCGGCGTGCAGGCCAGCGTCGACGATGTGCTGTTGCCGCGCGCGCGTGGTGCGATCGTTGGCACCGTCGATCTCGTCGGTAGAAACGACGACAGCGGCGCGTTTGTCACCGTCACGGGCGATGGCCTGTTTGCTTTGACCGCGGCTGACGGCACGTTTCGCATCGACGGTGTGTCGACGGGCAGCCGCGAGATCGTGGTGACCGCTGACGGCTTCGCGCGTGTGGTGCGCGCGGGCATCGACGTGGTCGCCAACCGCGACAGCGACCTCGGCGCCCTCGCGTTGGTGGCCGGCGGCGGCGACTTCGACATCAACGGCGGTGCAGCGTTTACGTCGTCAGCGGACGTGTCGATCGCCGTCGACAGCGACGACGCCGTGCAGATGCGGGTGAGCGAAGACCCCACATTCTCCGACGTGGCAGTACCCGTCGCATTCGCACCCACCTCGACGTTCACCTTGTCGGCGGGCGATGGCGAAAAGACCGTGTTCGTCGAGCTCATCGACAGCGGCGGTGCGATCGACGTGCTGGGCGCCACCATTGTGCTCGACACCACACCACCCGAGCAGACCAGCGTGGTGCTCAACAACGGGGCGGCGTTCTCGAATTCCGTCGACGCGCTCGTCACGGTGGGCATCTCGGCGAGCGATGCGGGCAGTGGTGTTGCGGCGATGCAGGTCAGCCTCGACGGCACGTTCACCGCCCCGTTCGTGCCGCTGGCTGCACAACAGGTGGTGGCCCTCGACAACGTCGACGGTGCGCACGTCGTGGCGGTGCGCTTCCGCGATCAGGCCGGCAACATCACGGCCATCGCCGACGCCGCCAGCGACAGCATCGTGCTCGACCGCGCAGCCCCCACGGCCACGGTGAGCTTGAACGGCGGGGACGCGCTGGCGACGTCGCTGGTGGCGTCGTTGAGCATCACAATGTTGTCGGGTGCTGACGACGTCGCGCTGATGGCGGTGTCGACCGACCCAAGCGTGGCCATCCCTGTGTTCACCGCGTTCGCCGCGTCGACGACGGTGCTGTTGGCGCCCGGCGAAGGCACGCGTTCGATCGGTGTGAAGTTGCAAGATGCGGCGGGCAACACGTCATCGGCGTTTTCCGACAGCATTGTCGTCGACCAAACCCCGCCGGGGGCGGTGGTGCTCAGCCTCGATGCCGGTGCTGCCTTCAGCGGTGACAACGTCGTCACCGTGGGTCTCACGAGCGACGACGCGGCCGCCAAAGCGCGCTTCAGTGTGGACGGCGTGTTCGATGGCTCGACGGCTGCAGAGACCTTCAGCGCGATCATCCCGACGACGATCACGCTGCCGGCAGGCGATGGCACAAAGACGGTGCTGGCGCAGTTGCAAGACGCCGCCGGCAATGCGTCGGTGGTGGTGGCCGATGCGATCGTCGTCGACGCGACGGCCCCCGTGCTGGGTTCAAGCCCCGTGGTGGTCAACGCCGGCAGCAGCTTCACCAACAGCGTGAGCGTGACGGCGGTGTTTTCGGTGAGCGATGCCACCGAGATGGCGCTGGCCACCGACGGTGCTGTCGACACGGAGTCGTTCGCGCCGTTTTCGTCCGCAGCAGTGGCGTTGTTGCCAGCGAGCGACTGCGTTGTTGCCGACTGCAAGAGTGTGTGCGCTGTGTTTCGCGACGCCGCGGGCAACAGCACCGCACAACGCTGCGACAGCATCACCCTCGACACGACGGTGCCGTCGACGCCGATCCTCGAAGAGGGCGACACGGTGCAGGCGAGCGACGACTTCACCTTCCATCTGACGAGCCTTCCGTTTGACGGCTTCTTCAGTCACATCGAGGTGCTCGTTGAGCCACTGCAGCCAACGTTTCAACGCGTAGAACCAGGTCCCGCGACACCGTCGATTCCATACTCGGTCGACGACGATGCCATCGTGCAACCGGCGGCCGAGGACAACCTGACGTTGTCGGAACTCGCCGTGAAGCGTCATGTCGTGCGCGTGCGTGCCGTTGACCGGGCAGGCAACGTCAGCCCCGAGACCTCGTTGACGCTCACCATCGACGATGTCGTGCCAGAGACGCCGGCACTGGCTGGCGTGCCGAACCGCCCTGCGGTGCTCCCACCCGGCTGTTCGATGGCTGGCAGCATCAACGCCGAGACGGTGCAGGTGAACTTTGAAAAGCCCGCACGTGCATCGGGCGACGCAACGTTCTCGCACTACGAAATTCGCGGCCCGTTGCTTCCTGAGTTCATCGCCACGTCGGTGCTCGACGGCATCTTGTTCACGCTCAAGCCCAACGACGACCAGGTCCTCGAGATTGTGGCCGTCGACGCGGCCGGCAACCGCAGCGGCACCGCAACCGTGTGCATGAAGGAAGACTCGACGGCGCCATCGCAGCCGCTGATCCTGCCGGGCGATGGCATCGTGCGCGCCAACAGCGTCGACATCTTTCTCGAGAGCGTGCCGCTGCAGAGTGAAGGCGTTGTTGCCTACGAGCTGAAAGACGCCAACGACTTCCACCGTCAGCAATCCTTGACCGGGCCTTTCGTTGCGAACCTGTCGACGACGTCGGTCGAGACCGAGGTCTGCTTGCGGGCCGTCGATGCCACCAACAACACCGGCATTGCCGACTGTGTGGTGGTGTCGCGAGAACGCGTGAGCGTTGCGGTGGATGCCATCGACGAGCCGCGCCAGCAGGACATCTTTGGTGACTTTGTTGCCTTCGTGAACACCAGCGACCACGTCGCCATTCGCGACCTGCGCGGTGCGATCGCCGACATCGAAGTCAACAATGCCGCAAGCCCACAGGACTTGCGTGTCCTCAACACCGCGCGCGTCCGCATCGAAGGCCGTGGCAGCGACATGCGCGTTGTGGCCCAGGTGCAGGGAAGCAACAGCACGGTGCTGTTTGCGCGCATCGACGCACGGCCAGCAGTGCCCGTTGTTGAACGCGGCACCTTCCGCGGCAGCGATCCCGATGTGCAGGGCAACAACGTCGTCTACGTTGGCCTCGACGGTGCTTCGATTCGTCGTCGTGCGCCGATTGCTCCGCCTGATGCCGATCCCGGGACGGCAACGGTGCTCGATCCATCGCCAACCGAGACGGGTGTGTTGGTGAGCGCCAGCGGGATCACGCGCTGCAGCGACACCGGGCCGCGCGTCTTCGACAACGTCGTGGTCTGGTGCCAGCTTGACGCTGGGGTACCGACCTTGAAGCGCCGGCTGCTTGGCAACACTGGAAACCCGATCGGTGTGGTTGAGACGGTGTCGTCGAGCCCGGTTGCGGCCCGACGTCAGTCAACGCTCTCGCTCGATGAGCCCGGGGGCATCAACCAACCTGTGGTCTCCAACTTGTTCATGGCCTGGACCGAAGAGCGCGGCGGCGAGTCCACGCTTCAGATCATGCCGGGGCCTGGCAGAGCGCTGACGACGCCGACGAACACCGGATTCGTCGTCGACACGTTGACCGACATCAGCGGGCCGGTCGTGGTGGGTGTGAACCGTCGTGGCACCTTGTTCAACGACATCGTCGCTGTTGACCTGCTGCGCAGCCGACTCGTGAACGTGACCGACGACGCACCGCCACAGAGTGCGCCGGCGGTCGATGGCGCGCGCATCTCGTTTACCGACGTGGCGGTGGGCCAACGCATCCTCATGTCGGATCGAACCGACACCCGCTGGACGGCCGCAACGAGTTCGCTGGAGTTCGAGCCGGTGACCTCAACGGAGATGACGGCGTGGCTGGTGTTGTCTGACGACGAGTTGTGTCTCGCGACGCGCCTTGTTGGCCCCGTCCCGACGGTCACGTTGCTGCGGCAGGGCGACGGCTCATGTGAGCCCATTGTCTTCAACGGCCCGACGGAAGCCGACGCCACCTGGGCCGTTGGTGGCAAGCGCCTGGCCTGGCTCGCGCCGACGCTGTCGCCGACGAACTTCATCCTCAAGGTCAAAGACATCGACAGCGGCGTCATCCGGACGGTGAGCAGTGTGGCCAGCCAGACCATGGCGATCGACCCTGACGGCGACGCCATCGCCTGGGTTGAAGCGAGCGGTGCGGTGAAGCGCACAGACCTCGGTGCGGGCCTTGCGGGCACGGTGGTCGATCTGGGTACGCCAGGCGGCTCCATTCCGCACATCGACATCGACAACGGCCTGGTTGTGATTCAGCAGGGCGGCGCGCGCGATAACCGCAACGACGACGGAGCCATCTTGTGTCGCGACACCACCGACAACGCGTTTCGCGCGGTGACCGTTGCAGGTGTTGCGCCGCAGGCACGCGGACCGAAGATCGCGAAGTCGGTGCTCGGGGCGAATGCTGGGCCGACCGTGCTCGCCTACCTCGACATCGACAGCAACGGCAACGGGGATGCCAAGTCGTGCATCAACTTTACGTGCGGCACGAACTGTACCGACGTCAACGCGTTGGGGATTGGCCGACACAACGACACCCTGTTGCGCCTTGCCCGCGATGGTTCTGCTGCGACGGTGACCGACGAGCTGGGGTTGCGACAGGTGGTGCTCACGAACGTGTTCACCGGCTCCCGCACCTTTGTGGCGTCGGGGGTCGACGTCGAGCGTCAGAGTGTCGACGTTGCCGAGAACCGGATCGTTTGGGGCGACACCCAACTCGGCAGCCCGGACATCTGGGAACTCACGTTGCGCTGAAGACGCCGGCTCGCTGCTCGACGTCGAGCAGCGAGCAGCCGGTCAGCGCCCCGGTGGTTGTCGCGCGGCGCGCTTGTGCTCCGACGGACAATTGGGGTGCTGCAGGATCATGGTCTTCAGGTTCGGCTGCCGCTTCACGAGGGCTTGGCGCATCAGGTGGTTCAACACCGGCGGCGGTGTCGAGGTAAAGCGGCACAGCGACTGAATCAGCATCACCGAGTTGATGCTGCGCTGGCACAACAACGTCGTTGCCTTCGAATCAAGCTGCAGGCCCGTGAGCATCTGCAGGCAGCGGCCCTCGGTTTGAAACACGAGGTTCGCGCGTTCTTCGCCGTCGGCGACACTCCACTTGCTGCGCAGCATCTGGCGAACCTTCGCGCGGTTCTTCTCGGGCAGGTCACGCGAGAGTGCCCACTTGTAGACCGCCGACAGAATCTTGGGCGCCAGCAACCTCTTGAGCTGCGCGTCGTTGAGTTGCGGGTTGGCCATCAGCCAGCGCTGCACCTGCTGGTCACGCACGAGCTCGCTGCGTTTGAAGAGGAAATCGAGCCCCTGCGGGGTGCGGTGATGGCGAGCGATCAGCCGCGCATGGGGGAAGCCGACCTCGCTGTTCTCCATCAGGCGCTGCATCACGTTCGGCACCGGATCGAAGCACAGCGCCAGGGCCTGCGCATCGACGGCTACCCGCGCCAACGCCTCGCGCTCGTCGAGGGGCAGGGGATGCAGCGTGGTTTCAAACAGCTTGCGGTAGTTGCCTTCTTCGGCTTCTTCGGGCTCGGCGTTGTCGGTGTCACCGGCCTTGTCGCCATCGTCACTGCCGTCGCCATCGTGCGTGTCGTCGTCGCTGTGACGTGGTGTTTCGGTGACGGCTTTGTCGTCGTCGTCGAAGCTGGCGTGTGCGCGCGCGTCGTCGGCGGCGTACTCGTCGTCGGCATCGACGTGATCGGCATCGAGGATGCTGTGCGCCGGTGCACCCTCGTCGGTGTCATCGCCGTCGTCGTCGTCGCCGTAGAGGTCGTCGCTGCTCATCTCTTCGAGGGCGGCGCGGATGAGGGCTGCGTCGTCGTCGGCATCGCCCACATCGTCGACGGTATGAACCGTGGCGCTGCGCACGACATCGGCGCTGACGAGGGGCCTGCTCGACGTGGTGGGCCGCGGTGGCGGTGCCACGAACTCGATGGCGCCACTGCTCGCCAGACGATCGAGGGCCGTTTGCACCTGCGACAACGACAACCCGGTGAGGTGCGTGAGCCCCTCGGCCGACGTCAAACCGTCGATGCGCGAAAGCAGAAAGCCCTCGTCGGCAGAGATGTTGAGGGTGTCCCAACGCAGGTTCGCGCGGAGCTTCGGGTTGCGGTCAGACATCGCCGCGCACTCTGTCACTCCACGTCGGTGCGATGCACTCCGACATGTGCGCAGAGACGTCTGGCACGCACCGGATGCGTCAGCTGGTGAGACGCATGCCGACATGTCGGCAACCGTTGCGCGTCGGATCACGGCGCCGCTTCCGGGGCGCTGGTACCGTGGAGCTGTTGGGCGCGCCGTTTCTGCCGCCTGCTCGTTGCCCGACCGCCGACCGTTGGAGTGCAGATGACGCCGTTTCGTCGCCCCGTTGTCGCTGTTGTTTCGGTCCTCTCGTCGATCACCGACCGTTTTCCGTCGGGCGTGCGCGCCGCAGCGACGGGCGGTGGCGTGTTCACGCTGGTGTTGGCGTCGTTGTCGTCGATGGGGGCGTTGTCGCCGCGCATCACCCCTGCGCCCGAAGTGCCGCCTGTGCCGTCGCCGTGGACCGTGGCCCATGCCCGCGCCGTCAACGATGGTGCGTGTCAGTTGGCGCTGCGCGTCCTCGACGGTGCGGCAAGCGTCGATGGCGCCGAGGTGCAGGTGGCGCGGTTGGGTGAAGGGGGCGTTGTTGCTGAGCGCTACAGCGCACGCACCGATGCCGACGGCGACCACCGCCTGATCGATCTGCCGCAGGGCTTTTACGACATCACCGTCGACGTCGACGGCAAAGCCCTCGCGGGCGCGCCCACGTTCACGTGCGATGCCCCGGGCCAACGCGCGTACTTCGACGTCGCCCTCGTCGACGCCACGCACCAGATCGATGGCGTGTTGCGCGGGCAGAAGAGCAAGCCGCTCGCTGGGGCCACGGTTGCGCTGTGGCAAAACGACAACGCGCGCTCGGGTGTGGCGGGTGTTGTGCGCGTGCGCACCGACGACGACGGCCACTTCACCGCGCGCGTTGCGCCGGGCACGTACCTGGCGTGGATCACGGCCGACGATCACGTCTCGAAGCAGGCCACGATCACCGTGGGCGAAGCGCCCGTGACGTCGACAACGCTGAAGCTCGCGTACAGCCCCTCGGTGCGCGGTGTGGTGGTCGACGAGACCGGTGCGCCCCTCGCTGATGCCGTGGTGGCGATTGGTGGCGCCTACGACCCGCGCGCGCGCACGACGACGGTGACGACGGATGCCACCGGCCACTTCGCGCTGCCCGTGCACGAAGGACAAGACCTCACGATCACGGCTCGCGGCAATGGGCGCGTGGCGCGTGCCGTGTTGGGCGTCGTCGACGACGTGGCGGGCCTGCAGCGCCTGCAGTTGGTGGCGTCGACGGGGCGCGTGGTCGAAGGCGTGGTGATGACCGCCGAGGGCGGCGTGCTCGCGTACGGCGCTGTCGAGTACCGCGTGCGTGCGTCGGGCCTGTCGGGCGAAGCGCCCACCGATGCGCAGGGCCGCTTCGTCCTCGACGGCATGCCCGTCGACCAGGACGTTGAGGTGTGGGCCAAGGGCAACGCGAGCGGCGCCTGGGGCGCGCAGGTGTCGGAGCCGACGAACCCGCAGCGCCTGGCGTTGATGTGGGTGCCGCCAGCCTGGTGACCTTCAGGGCGTTCGTCGTCGACGACGCCAGCCGATCGCCGCCACATCAACAGCAGCACCCACCATCGCGCGCGCGTGCAGGTGGCTGCCCGCGACGTCGCGCCACGTGGTGAGCGGCAGTTCACAGCAGCGCGACGGTGGCGTGCCCGCATCGAGCAGACGCGCCAACAGCTCGACGTCGAAGGCCCAGCGCGAGCGAAACGACGACGACAACGCGGCGGTCAGCATGGGCGTGACACGAAAGACCTTGGCGCCGCACTGCGTGTCGTACACGGGCAGGTCGAGGGCCAACGACGCCGACGTCGCAAACACGCGCCCGAGGTAGTGCCGCAACGCCCGCCGCTCGATGACCGCCCCCAGGTGCGCGATGCGGCTGCCGAGCACCACGTCGACGTCGCTGCGATCCTGCAGGTGCTGCAGCAGGCGTACGTACTCGCTGGTGGGTGCTGAGAGGTCGGCGTCGAGGTAGCCAACCACGTCGGCACCGTCGTCGATGGCCGCGCGGAGGCCGGCGCGCACGGCCTCGCCCTTGCCGCGGTTTTTCAACAGCGTGAGCACTGGCAGTCCAGCGGACTGCAGCAGCGCGCCGGTGCCGTCGGTGCTGCCGTCGTCGACAAAGAGCACGCGGTGCGCGCTGGCGAACGCCTGCCATGCGGGCACATCGAGCCGATGGGCTTCGTTGAAGCAGGGAACGACGGTGGTGGCGGTCATGAACGCTTCTGGCGCGCTACGGCGAACAGCGACAGCCCCGGCAGGTGCAGACGCTGTGTGAGGTGGGCGTCGACGTCGAGGATGGCTGCGAGTGCGGTGGCGACGACGGCCGGTGCGGTGAACTGGCCCACCCCCACTGTCGACGGTGCTGATGGCGGTGCCCAGCGTTCGCGCACCACCTGCAGCGCGCGGGGCAACAGCAGGCTCGAAAACAGCGCGCCGTCGTCGACGAGCTCGAGGCCACTGGCTGCGATCGCCGCGCGCAACGAGGCCTGCGTGTAGCGGCGGTGGTGGCCAAGGGCGGTGTCGTGCGTCGAAAACAGCGCGGGCCATGCGGGGACGGTGACGACGACGATGCCGCGTGCCGTGACCTGTTGCGCTGCTTGCTTGAGCAGGGCGACGTCGTCGCTGACGTGCTCGATCACGTCGAGCAGCAGGGCGACGTCGGCTCCGTTGTCATCGGGCAGCGAGGTGCGCGCATCGATGCCAAGGGTGCGCAGTCGTTGGAGGTGATCGCCGGATGCCGCGGGATCGACGGCGACGACGTGGCAGCCGTGTTCAACGAAGGCTTCGCCGACGAAGCCATCGCCCGCACCGATGTCGACGATGACGTGCGCTGTTGGGGCGTGGCGGGCCACGAGGCGCTGCACCACGCGACGACGGGCGCGCTCCCAGGGGTGCCGTGTCGTCGACGTCGCCTGCTGTTGCTCGCGAATGTCCACGGTCAGCTCATGGAGTGTGGGGGATGGAAAACAAGCGCCACTCGCCGGTGTGCACGAGCTGCTCGAGGTGCAGCGCCTGCAGTTGTCGATCGAGTGCCGCGCTGTGCCCTTGTACCAGCAGGTGCGTCCACGACGACAACGCGGCCGCTGTGAGTGCTGGATGCGCTGGCGGACGAACACCATCGCGCAGGCCGAGGACACAGGTGGCGCGCCAGGCGAAGGCGTCGTCGGTGCTGGAGCCCGCCAGCGACACCAACTTCGGCCAGTGCCACAGGGCGTTGTGGCGAGCATGGGGCGACAGCGGTCGCACAAACCACGTCGCCACGCGCGAGCTGGCAGGAACCGCCGACAGCACCTGCTCGAAGTCGCCCATCTGCTCGTCGCTGAACCGGCGCCACGACAGCGTGGTGGGCACGCTCAACGACAAGGCGATGGCCGCCCCCAGCACCACAGCGACGCGTTCGCGCAGTATCGACAGTGTTGCTGTTGGCGCAACAATAACGAGGCACCCAGCAGCCACCGACCAGAAGCGTTCGGCAATGATGCTGGCTTCGGGCGTGCGCGTGGGGCCGAAGGCGGCAAAGGCCAGGGGGGCCGCACAGAGCACCACAGCGACGAGGGTGTCGCGCGTGGCCCATCGTGTGCGCGGGCTGAAGCACACCAACGCGAGACCAGGCAGCACCAGCCACCACGCCAGGCCGTCGGAGGCGCCGTCGCGCAGGTTGCCGAGATTGTCCCACAAGGTGGACAATCGTGCCGACAGTTCTGGATATACGGAAATACCAGAAATGTGGGGTTGGCGAAATGACCACCACACCCCGGGGAGCGCCGCGAGCACGATGGTGCCCAAAACGATCGCGCGCGCGCGCCACGTTGGCGCTTGCACACCAGCGACGATCACGACGAGGGGCACCGCCGACGCCCACAACAGCAGGTGCGTGTGAAACAGCAGCACCAGGGCTGCACCAAGCACCAGCAACGGGCGCAGACGCGGTGTTCGCGCGGCATCGATCGCCGCCACCATGGTGAGCGCCCACAGCGGTTTGCCGACGACAAAGTGGGTGAAGCCGTAGGAAAACGACAGGTCGTAGGCAGTGGGCAAGGTCAGCAACGCCAGCAGTGGTGGACGCTGCAACCGCTGCAGCAGCAGGGCGAGCGCCACGGGCCACAGCAGCACACCAAGCCCGGTGACGACGACGCCAGCGGCCACCCCACCGACCACCGGCAACAGCAGCGCTATCGCGAACGTGGGCAGGCTGTTGGGCCACGGCAGGGCGTGCAGCGCGTAGCGGGCGGTGGTGTCGGCGTCGCCACGCAGGAGTGCGGCGATTTGTGCGGCCGTTTCGATGTGGGCGGGCAGGTCTTGCCCGACGGGCCATGGCGACAGCAGCAGGGGCAACAGCAGCAGCAACGAGCACGCTGCGACCACGACGACGTGCCTTGACGACGACGTCATGGCACCGGCCACAGTTGAGCAGCGCCACAGTCGACCATTGGGCCCGCGGTGCGCTTGGGGGTGGTGCCCGCGGTCAGCACAAATCGACGACGGGGAGCGCGCTTGTCGAAGTGCAGCGGCACGTTCATCGCGCGGGTGGCAAACAGGTGCCAGTCGTACAGCGATGACCGCACCCCGCTGAAGCCGAGGTGCACGGGGTCGGTCTGCGGCAGGCCCTTGCTGTTGGCGTCGTCGACGATGGCCTGCGTGACACAGCGGTGCACACCAAGTCCGATCTTCGCATCGATGTGGCGGCTGACCGACAGCGTGGCCTCGACACCGCCGATGCACGTGACGAGCACCGCCAGCAGAAACAGCCGCTGCACGAGGCCGGTACGCGTGGTGGCGACGACGACGGCAATGCCCGTGAGCATGAACGGCACGAGGTTGGTGACGTAGTGGCCAAACACCTGCTTCGCCGCCAACCCCATCAACGCCATGTTCGCGAGCACCGCGATGAACGCTGCTGCACCCGCCGGCCCGAGGCGACGCTCGCGCAGCGCCGCACGCAGACCAGCGATGACGACGACGACCAGCACCACCAGCGACGCACCCAATGCACCCGCACGCCAGGCGTTCATCGGTCGTGCAGCCGTGCCCGCGAAGAGTGCGGCGAGGTTCTTGTACTCGTCGGGCCCGCCCCAGTAGCCGGTGAGTTCCTGGTAGGTGACGTCGAGGGTGAGGAAGCGCAGCGCGTACACCGGCACCCACGCAAAACCCCACGGATGACGTTCGCCGCCGACGTGGCCAATGGTTTCAGCGAAGATGCTGCGCGTGTTGGAAAAGTCGCTGCCGAGCTCGTGCACCAGCAGCGGCACGTACAACAAGAACGCGAGCAGCAGACCGAGCGCGTGGTCTCGTCGACGTTCGCGAAGGGCTTCGCGGTTGAGCCAGCCACGCCCGGCGACGACGACGAGCCCCGCCCACGCCACCGGCGCCGACATGTGCAGCTGCGGCAACACCGCGAGCAACGGCCACCACGCCACCACACAGCGACTGCGCGGATCGTGCCGCAGTGCCCACGCACACCACAGCGCGGTGACGACGAAGAACGGCATGACGTTCGGGTTCCACGTGCGGTCGGCATACAGCGTGGCCCACGGCGAGCAGGCCATGAACACACCGGCGACGAGGGCCGCGCGTTCACCGTACGGTCGCCGCAACGCTGCCCAGAACACGACGACAGTGACGGCCCCCAACAGCTCGACGAACGCGTACTGGGCCTCGGGGGCCTTGGCGACGACGAGGGGCAGGGCCATCAGGTACAGAAACGCCGGGCCCGGTAGGCGCGCAGCGCCGTCGGTGATTTGCGTGCCCAGCAGCGGCCACGACGTGAACTCGACGATGTCCATGCCGATGCCGAAGAACAGCGCCTCGTCGCCACCAAAGCGCGCGGTGTGCAGCAACAGCAAGCGGATGGTGGCGGCCAACACGAAGAGTGCGGCGGCGACAACCATCGCTCGACGAGGTGCAAGGGGGACGGGGGCGGCGTCGGCAGACACGGCGCAGTGCTACGGCGCGCGCGTCGGTTCGACAACGCGATCGGTGGTCTCGAGCGTGTAGACCCTGCCGACGCGGCTTGTGCACACAACCGTTGCGCCTTCGATGACGGGCGCGTTTTCGGCTGCGACCACGGCAAAGGAAACGTCGAGAGCAGCCAACGTTGACGACGACGGCGCCCGCTTCGCCTGTGCCCACGCGGCGGCATCACGCTCGACGGTCTGGCGATCGAGCAACAACGCCGCGGTGTCGCGTGAGGCCTTCCAGTGGGTGCCAGGCACGAGCCAACCGGCCTCGCCGAGGCGCAGGTCCGTCGAGAACACGCGCGCGTTGGCGGGGATCGCATCGCCACAGTCGTCGTTGAGCTGCAGGGCCAACGCACTCGGGGCGTGGTCGCGGTAGGCGGGGGCGACAATGCCCTGCAGCACGCTGTGGCGCAGCGCCCAGAACACGCCCGACCAGCAGGTGACGACGACGATCGCGGCCGCCACCCGCCGCGGCAGACGCGACAGCACCGCCACCAACGCGAGGTGCGCGTAGACCATCGACACACCAAAGAACTTCACGATGTCCCACGAGCGCACGTAGACCGCGCTGAAGCCGACGACGAAGCCAAGGGTGCCGAGCACGCCCAACACGACGACGAGGCCGCGCTCGCGGTGCCCATGTGCATCGCGGAATCGCCACAACCACCACGCGTACGCCGGCGCGCCCAACGATGCGCCAAACGCCAACAGGGCGTGCGCGGGCCACAGCGCGCCGTCGGCGGAAAACGCGCCGCCGACGACGGGCTTGAGGGCATCGGCCGCTCCACCAAACCCCGTGAGCGACAGCGCTGCCACGCCCACTGCGGCAACGAGAACAACGTCGACAACAGCACCACGCGGCCTGCGCGCATGCTTCGCCGCCACCGCGACAACGAGGGCGAGGCCGGCGAACGCCGCCCACACCACCTGCACCCGCGCCAGCAGCAACACGAACACGCCAGCGACGACGACCGCCCCCCGCGACGGTCGGCCCGCGAGCACCACCAACTGCGCCAACGCGAGGGGCAACGCCCATCCCTGCGGGTGCTGCAGCAGGTTCGTGACGACGAGGGGCGGGAACGTGGCGCCGCTCACCCACGCCGCGGGGAACACGAGCCGCCCCGGATGTGGCGCGCCCCACGCGTCGGCGAGCAGGCCAGCAACCGGCCCGCCGGCACACAGCACAACGCCGATGCCGACGGCCACGGCGCGGTCGTCGTCGACCAGGACCGCGAGCACATCGCGCAGCACGAGCACCAGCACCACGAGCCCCGTGAGCGTGACGATGTCGGCGCACACGTCGAGGGGCAGGCTGGTGGCGACACGCACGAGAGCGACGACGACGGCGTAGCCCGCGTGGTAGGCGAGGGGCTGCCCCGGAAACAGCGGGTGCTGCAGCGGGAGCACGCCGCGGGCGAGGGCGCCGGCGAGCGGCAGGTGGGTGGAGCGCTCGTCCCACATGAAGGTGCCCAGCGCACACCATCCCACCGTCACCACCACCAGGGCCGCTGAAACGGTCTGTGGGCGCGTCCACGGGCGGATCCGCGTCGGGGGCGGAGGCGCGGCGATCGCGAAACGGCGGGCCACTGTGGCGCACAGGGCGATGGTTCCTGCGGCAAAAGCGGCGCCGGCAGCCACCGAACCAAAGGGCCGGCCGCACAGGTCGGACACCGCGAACGTGCCCATGGTGG
Source organism: Myxococcota bacterium (assembly GCA_044349155.1). Classification (GTDB taxonomy): domain Bacteria; phylum Myxococcota; class UBA727; order UBA727; family VGSZ01; genus VGSZ01. Next base: position 13,629 of record JBIKRQ010000034.1, on the reverse strand, counting down.
CCGCGGCCGCAACACTTGCCACGTCGACGCCAGCCCGCAGCAGGAGCGCTCGCCACGCGCGCCACACGACGGCGATGACGACGACGAACACGGCTGTGCCAACCAGCGTGCTCATGGGGAGGTCCGCTGCAGCAGGTGGCGACGGTAGCCGTGGCCGACGTCGACGGCGGGGCGTGCTTCGCTGAAGCGGCCGAGCGTTGCGGGCAGCGGTTGACGCGTGACGACGACGATGTCGCCGCTGCAAGGCACAGGGCCGGGGCGCTTTTTCAGGTCATTGAACGTGAGCACCACGCCAACGCCGCCCGCCGGGCCGATGTGGTCGGCGAGGTCGTCGTCGACGATGGTGAGCAGGGCTGCGGCTTCGCCGACGTCGTGCTGGGCTTTTTCGATGATGCCCGCACCAGCGCCAACGTCGGGGCGTGACGGTCGCGGGGCTCCTGCGCACGTGAGCGGCGCACGTCGGAGTTCACGACCGCGGTCGACGGCGAAGCGCGTGGCTTCGGGGGCTGTGTCGAGGTCGGCGAGGTACGGATTACCTGCTTCGCGGCGCCAGTTGTCGGCGAGGCGACGCGCTTCGAGGGCGGTCGCGGGCGTTTGTGGAGCGAGCCACACCTCGAGCAGCGCAAGCGGCACGACGACCAGCACGGCCACGATGCTGCGTTGGCGCCACGCGAGGCCCACAACGACGACGGCGGCGAACACCGTCAGCGCGATGAGTGCGGCCGCGACGGGGGCTGAGGCGCCCAACCACAACGGCACGCTGTCGGGGGCGAAGCCGCGCACCACCGTTGGCACGACGTAGCTGCCAACAGGTTGGGCAAAAACCTCGGGGAGGTGCGGGAAGAACGCGCCCGCGAGACCACTGTGCAACACGCCCACAGCGACGAGGGCCGACACCACCGCGAAGCGAACGCGTGCCGGCACCACGCGCGCCCCATCGACGACGAACGGCGACAACACGCCGACCAACTCGAGGATGTAGCGCGGCCCCACCGACCAGCCGCCACGCCAGCCGCGAAAGCCGGCGATGAACATCAGGTACAAGGCGACGACGACGGCGACGACGACGGCCTCGAAGCGCTCGCCCTGGCGGAACCGCACGCCGACGCCGACCAGCCCCAGCAACAACAGCGGCGAGCCGAAGAACAGCCCCAGCTCGGGCGAGATGAGCACCGTCGCCAACACGCCCGGATTCGGTGCGCCGATGCCGAAGAAGGTGCCCGCGACGAGGGGGCGGTAGTCGGCACTCTCGAGGAAGCTGTAGCCGGTCTTGTACGGCGCACCGAACATCGCCGTGTGCGCGACCATCGTGGGAATGGCGACGACGACACCGACGACCACGAGCACGGCCACAGTACGCGCACGGTTCGCCGAGCGCGCCACGAGCAACAACGCCAACGGCAGCGACAGCGCTGCGGGATACTCCGCACACGTCGCCGCCGAGAGCGCTGCGCCGACGACGACGGCGTGCCAGGTGCGGACCTCGGCGTGTTGCGAGAGTGCGACGGCGAGCAGTGCTGCTGCGGCTGCCAACGCGTGGCCTGAGAACACGTTCAAGCATGCGAGCACGCCACTGCCGACGACGACAGCGACGACGATGAGGTCGGCAAGCTCGGCTTCGCCGTGGTGCCGACAGCGCAGCGCCCACCACGCCAACGCCACGAGCACGGCCACCGGCAGCACACCGCCGACGACCCGGCACAGCCTCGTCAGCGTGGGCCGATCGAGGGGCCCGGTGAAGGGCTCGACGACGGCGTAGCCCGCGGCCGCCAACAACGTCACGAGCGGTGCTTTGCTCGAATACAGGTGACCGTTGTGCGTGGCTTTGTCGTCGATGAAGCCCCAGGCCTTGACGACGTTGTCGATCGCGAACGTGTGCTGCTCGACGAGCGCTTTGACCGTGAAGACGCGCACGCCTTCGTTGGGGTTGTTGAGCGGCAGGTGCAGCGGCGACGCGACAAACACCGCGGCCAACAGGGCGGTGGCGACGACGACAACGCGCCAGCGCTCAGCCATCAGCCGGCACTGCCGCTTTTGCGCACCAACGCACTCTCGACGAGCAGGGCCACCACGGCGATGAGCAACAGCCACGGCCACAGCGGCTCGCCGTTGTGTTCACCAAGGGTGCGCCGCACCACAGCACCGCTGGGCAGCGAAGCCTTCAGTGCGTCGTCGCTGATGCGTGTCAGATCGATCTCGCGCGCGTCGACCAACACGGTGAAGCGTTCGCGGGGCAGCTCGACGCGATCGCCGTTTTCGAGGCGTGCGGCCACTTGATGCAGGCCGGTGCGCGAGGTGTCGGTGAACGAGGCCGCGGCACCCGTGTCGTCGAGGTCGACGGTGACTTCGGCGCCATCGGGACGCGTGACCACCGCAGCCGTCGCCCCCTGCGGCAAACGAATGCTGCGCGCATCACCGACGTGGACGGTGCGGGCGCGTTCGTCGTCGAGGGCGCGGCCCAGGTACAGCACGATCTGCTCGACGAGGGGCAAAAAGCCGGGGCGGATGGGCAGGTCGCTCCACTCGCGATCGATGCTGGTGGTGAGCAGCAGCACGCGGCCGGCACCGGTGTCGCCGACGGCGCGCTCGATGAGGGCCGGGGCGTCGTTGGTGAAGCGCGCGAGGATGTCTCGGGGCGCGTTGGGGTCGGGCTCGACGAGCATGGTGGCCGAGGTGCGCACACGCGTGAGGCCAGGCAGCGCATCGTCGCCGGTGCCGGCAAACGCGCGCAAAATCGGGTGGTCGAGCTTGAAGCGCGACAGCCCGAGCACATCGTCGACACTGGCGTCGTCGAGCAGCGCCTGCCGCTTCGTGCCACGCAACACCGCCGGCAGCAGGCCGGCGAGGTCGGCGTTCCAGGCGTCGACGTCGACCTGGTCGCCCATGGTGAGCAACACACCACCACCGGCGTTCGCAAACGACGTGAGGGCTGCGGCCACGGCAGGGGCGATGCGGGCAACGTTGGCGACGACGACGACGTCGATGGCGGCGAAGCTTGCGGCATCGAGCTTCTCGGGCGGCACCACCGAAACGCTGACGCGGCTTTGGCCGGCAGCACCCACGCGCGACGACGACAACGCCTGCGTGAGGTAGAAGACCTCGTCGGCAAACGGTACGGCGTCCATCTCGCCGTCGACGACGAGCACGCGTACCGAGGGCCGCGCTTCGTTGGGCAGCACCACCAGGTTGTCGATGGCGAGGGCGTCGTCGCCGAGGGCCACCGACAACGTGCCAGCCTGGGGACTGTCGCCGACGGGCATGTTGGGGGCGGTGAACGCGCGCTGCAGCTGCACCCCCGACGTCATCGGCAACGCCAACCGCGCACCGCGGGCATCGTTGATGAACAAGTCGGCGGTGACCTCGACAGCGGGGCCGCCGTAGCGCGCCGCGGTGAAGTTCACGCCGAGCCCCTGCGCGCCGGGCACCACTTCCACGTCGACGATGCCGTGGTTTGGTGGTGGTGGTTCATCGAACGCGGGCACGAGGTCGACGCGCAAGCCCGCAGCATCAACACCACCGACGGCTGCGCGCGAGAAGCCGTGGGCCGCGAAGTCCGACACCAACACCACGCGGCGTTCGGCTTTGTCGTTTTCGGCACCCACCTCGACGGAGGTGGCCAGCCCCGCCGCGCGTTCAGCGCACGCCGCCACATCGGCCCACGCCGCACCCACGGTGAGCGCGTCGAGGGCAGCGACGACGCCACCACGATCGAAGCCGGGCAGCACGAGATCGCGCGGTTGGACGTCGCAGGCCACGAGTCCCACGCGCACGTCGTCGGGCAGGGCGGTGATCGCTTCGGCAGCGCGGGCCTTGGCACGCTCGAAGGCACTGCGGCCATCGAGCCGCGCCTGCATCGACGCCGAGATGTCGACCGCGACGACGACGGCGACGGGGGCGGTGGTGCTCGAGGCCGCCGCATCTTCGGTGAGCAGCGGTCGCAACACGGCGGCCGCGAGGCCAAACACGAACAGCGTGCGCACCAGCAGCAACAGAAACTGCCGCAGGCGAATGCTTCTCGCTGTGCGCTTCTGGCTGCGCAGCAACAGCTCCATCGGGGCGAACCGCACACGCCGCGCTCGACGACGCGACAGCAGGTGCACCAGCGTGGGCAGGCCAATGGTGACGAGCCCGCCCAGCAACGCAGCGTCGAGCAGCGCGATGTTCATCGGCGCACCGGTGCGTCGTCGAGGGCGGCGGCGAGTACGGCCACGACGTCGGCGTCGGTGCGGCACAGGGCGTAGCGGGCGTCGTTCTTCGCGCAGGCACCGCGCACACCGTCGAGGAACACCCGCAACTCCTGCAGGTACGCATCGCGCACCAACGGCGCATCCACCTGCACTTCGCGCTCACCCTCGAGGTCTTCGAACTTCACAACGCCCGAGTACGGGAAGTCGACCTCGTCGTCGTGCAGCACCTGCAACACGATCGTGTCACCACCACGTCGACGCAGCACACCCAATGCATCAAGCGCGTCGTCGGTGGCATCGATCAGGTCGGAGATGACGACCACCACGGCCTTGCGTCGCAAACGACCTGCCACGGCGTGCAACGTCGACGCGAGGCTGCTGCCGCCATCTGCTTTTGCTGCGGTGAGCGCGCCGCAGAACGCTTCGAGGGCATCGCCACGGGCGCGCGGCGGCAGGACCAATTGTTCGCGTCCGGCGAACAATGACAAACCGGGGGCATCCTGCCGGTGCAGCGCCACAAACGCGGTGGCGGCAGCGAGCGTGCGCGCGACATCGAGCTTGCTGTGGCCAAGTGTGCCGCGCGCGCCGCCCGCGTAGGCCATGGAGTTCGAGGTGTCGACGACGACGACCACGTCGGTGCGCGTTTCGTCTTCGGTGCGGCGCACATAGCTTTTGTCGAGCCGGCCCATCACGCGCCAGTCAAGGCGGCGCAGGTCGTCGCCGGGGGCGTACACCTTGTGCTCGGCGAATTCGGTGGAGCTGCCAAAGCGGCGCGATCGATGTCCGCCGGCGAACAATGCATCGGCCACCAGGCGCGCACGCAGATGCAGCGGCGTGATGCCATGCAGCGTTTCGGGCGACAGCACCGACGACAGCGGCGACGACGACGCAGCCGGCGATGCGGGCGTCGGCAGATCGGCAGCGCTGGCGTCGACGGTGTCGCTCACTTCGCCTCGGCTCCGATCGATTTGACGATCTCAGCGATGACATCGGCGGCGCGCACACCCTGCGCCTGCGCCTGGTAGCTGACGACGACACGGTGCGAGAGCACAGCCGAGGCAATCGCTTTCACGTCGTCGATCGAGGCCACGAAGCGGCCGTTGAGTGCGGCGCGTGCTTTGGCGGCCAACACCAACGACTGCGACGCACGCGGGCCCGCACCCCACGACAACTTCGCGGCCGCCGGGTGCTTGCCCTCGGGGCGCGTGGCGCGCGTGAGCTTGACCGCGAAGCCCACGACGGTGTCGGGAGCTGGCACACGACGCACCAGGCCCTGGAACTTCAGCACGTCGTCGACAGAGAGCACGGCTTCGGGGGTGGCACCCACAGCACCCGTGGTCTGGCGCACGATTTCCATTTCGTCGGCTTCGGTGGGGTAGCCGACCTCGATGAGGAACATGAAGCGGTCGAGCTGGGCCTCGGGCAGCGGGTACGTGCCCTCCTGCTCAATTGGGTTCTGCGTCGCGAACACCAAAAACGGCTGGTCGAGGTCCCACGTTTGGCCGCCGGCCGTGACCTTCTGCTCCTGCATCGCCTGCAGGAGTGCTGCCTGCGTTTTCGGCGGCGTGCGGTTGATCTCGTCGGCGAGCAGAACGTTCGCGAACACCGGGCCCTTGATGAAGCGGAAGGTGCGCGCGCCGGTCTTCTTGTCTTCCTCGAGGACGTCGGTACCCGTGATGTCCGACGGCATGAGGTCGGGCGTGAACTGGATTCGGTTGAACGCGAGCCCCAGCCCCTGCGCGAGGGTCTGAATCAACAACGTTTTCGCAAGCCCTGGCACACCAACAAACAAGCCGTGGCCGCGCGCGAACAGCGCCAGCAGCAGCAGTTCGACGACGTCGTCTTGACCGACAATGCGCTTTTTGATCTCCGCGCGCAGGCGTTGGGCGCGGCTTTGCAACTCGGCGACGAGGGCGACGTCGTTGTCGGCAGAAGAGGCGGCAGCAGCAGCAGAATCGGTCACGGTCATGCCAGTCGTTTCAAGAGTTCACAGCGTCGAGGCGGAGCACGTGATGCACGCGACGAAGCACTAGCGATGCGCAGCGTTGCGCACCACCTGCAACATCGCCTCGACGTTCTCGATCGGGGTCTCGGGCAAAATGCCGTGGCCGAGGTTGAAGATGTAGCCCGGGCGCGTGCCCACCTCGGCGAGGATCGCGGCGGTCTTCTCGGCGACGACGTTGGCTGGTGCAAACAGCAAGGCTGGGTCGAGGTTGCCCTGCACGGCCACGTTGCCGAGTGCAGTCCAGCTGCGGCCCACACGCGCGCGCCAGTCGAGGCCGTAGCCGTCGGCACCGGCGAGTTTGACGACGTCGAGGGCATCGGCACAGCCCCGCGCGAAGTAGATGATGGGCACGTTCACCTGGGCGCGCACGGCATCGATCAACTTCTTCGTCGGCAAGACCGCGAAGTCGCGCAGGTCGTCGACGGCGAGCTCGCCCGCCCAGGTGTCGAAAATCTGCAACACGCGCGCACCAGCACGCACCTGCTCGACGAGGTAGCCCGCGGTGCTCGCCACGAGCTTGTCGAGCAACGCCATCCACGCTTCGCGCTCGCGGTGCATGAAGCGTTTGACCTCGAGGAAGTGCTTGCTGCCTTCGCCTTCGACCATGTAGCTCGCGACCGTGAAGGGCGCGCCGCAGAAGCCGATGAGCGGCACATCAACGACGCCATCGACGTTCGCCTGCTTCGCTGCGGCCGGCAGTCCGTCGACGATGCGCTTGATGGTTTCGTAGACAAAGCCGAAGGCCGACGGATCGGCGACGTGCAAGCGCTCGACGTCGGCAGCGCTGCGCACGGGCGGTGCGAGCCTGGGGCCTTCGCCCACACCGAACGTCAGCACCTGGCCCATCGCCTCAGGCACGACGAGGATGTCGGAGAACACGATGCTGGCGTCGAAGCCGAAGCGCCGAATCGGCTGCAGCGTGACCTCGGCGGCGTTCACCGGGTTCTTGCACAGGCCCAAAAAGCCACCCGATTGCGCGCGCACCTCGCGGTACTCGGGCAGGTAGCGCCCGGCTTGCCGCATGAGCCACACCGGTGGGCGGTCGACGGGCTGCTGCTTGAGGGCGGCGAGGAAGCGGGGCTCGGTCATGCGCGGACAGTCCACAGCCCGTCGACGCGCGTCAACCCCGACGTGGGCGGTTCACGACGACGCAGGTGCTGCACGCATGCCGTCGACGTCGAGCACGAACACGTCGCTGCAGACGCTGCGCACCCAGTCGGGGTCGTGGCTCACCACAATCTGCGTCATCCCCGTGCGTTCGGCGACGTCGCGGATGGTGCGGCCCACCTCGGTCTTCAGCCCCGGATCGAGGGCGCTGGTGGGCTCGTCGTACAGCAGCACACGCGGCTCCATCATCAGCGCCCGCACGATTGCCACCCGCTGCCGCTGGCCACCCGACAACGCCGCGGCGTGGGCGTCGACGAGGTCGTGCACGTCGAGCAACGTCAGCAGCTCGTGCGCGCGTGCGACGGCGACCTCGCGGCCAATGCCCTTGACGACGGTGGGGGCGAGCACGCAGTTGTTGAGCACGGTGAGGTGCGGAAACAGCTCGAGTGACTGAAACACCACGCCCACGCGACCGCGCAAGGGCGCCGGATTTTCGCCGCCGGACACACCCACGCCGTCGACGACGATCGAGCCGCGATCGAACGGCTCAAGCCCCGACAAGCAGCGCAGCAGCGTCGACTTGCCAACACCGCTGCGCCCAAGCACCGCCGCGGTGGTGCCGGTTGGCACGACGAACGAGATGTTGTCGAGGACAAACGGCCCCTTGTGGTAGCGCTTGGCGAGCTGGTCGACGGCGATCACCGCCCACCTCGTTGCGTGTGCAGATGACGCCCAAGCCGCCGCTCGACAGCACGGGCGGCGAACACGAAGGGCAAACCGATCACGAGGTACCAGCCAGCGACGACGACGCCGAGGCCCAGGTGGTCGCGCGTGGAGTTGCCCAAAATGCCGTACACCTTCGTGAGTTCGGTGAGCGCGATGACCGACACGAGCGACGAGTCCTTCAGCAGCGCGATGAAGTCGTTGGTCATCGGTGGCAGGGCGACGCGTGCGGCCTGCGGCAACACCACGTGGCGCAGGGCCTGCGACGTCGACAACCCAAGGCTGCGTGCGGCGTCGAGTTGGCCGCGGGGCACGCTCAACAACCCCGCGCGGTAGTTCTCACTTTCGGCGGCGGCGTAGTTCAAGCCGAGGGCAACAACGCCAGCCGCAAACGGCGACAACGTCAGGCCGAGCTCGGGCAGGCCGAAGTAGATCATCGTCAACTGCACCAGCAGCGGCGTGCCGCGAAACAGCTCGACGTACACCACGCTCACCCACCGCAGCGGTGCGGGGCCGTAGCCGCGGCTGATGGCGAGCACGAGGCCACCAGCGATCGCCAACACCATCGCGAGCACGCTGACGACGAGGGTGGTGCCCGCTGCGCGTGCAAACACCGGCATCAACGCCGGGTAGCGCGTGACCACCCGCTGCCAAAACGGCGGAGGTGTACCAACGGCCGCGCGCCACGCTTCAAAGCCGCTGGCCACCTCGTGGGCGTTGACGTCGTCGTCGTTGAGCAGGGCGGCGGTTGGCGCGTTCCACATGCCCCAGTGTTCGTAGATGTGGCGCAGCGTGCCGTTCTTCGCGAGCGCCACGATGGCGTCGTCGACAGCGCGGCGCAGGCTGTCGTCGCGCAGGCGAAACGCGATGACATAGCGCAGCTCGCCGAACGTGGCGGGCAGTGTGCGCAGGCGGTCGTCGACGTCGCCGTAGTAGTGGGCGATCGGTTCGTCGGCGAGGGCGGCCACTGTTCGACCAAGGGCCACGTCGCGGTAGATGTCGTCCTGCACGTCGTAGGCCCGAGCATCAGCGCCATGTTGCGTCAGCAGCGTGTGTGCCAGCGAGCCGGGCAAGCAGCCCACCGGCTGGCCTTTCACGTCGTCAAGGCCGGCAATCGTCGCACTTGCTTTTGTCGTCGTGAGCCGCTGCGTTGACACGTAGTACGGCCGCGAGAGCAACGCCGCTGCGCGCTTGTCGGGGGTCTCTTCGAGACCGTTCATGGCGAGGTCGAACTCGCCGCGATCGAGCAGGTCGAGCAGCTTGTCCCACGGCCCCTGCACCATCCGCGCGCGCACGCCGAGCTGGGCGGCAATCGCGTCGGCGAGGTCGACCTCAAAGCCAATGAGCTTCGTCGGGTCGCGCGCGTCTTGAAACACGTAGGGCGCGCCGCCGTGGGCATCGGCCCCCCACAACAGCTCACCGCGCTCGCGCACGCGGGCAAGGGTGTCGGCGCTGTCGACGTCGTCGTCGGCCCGCGCAACGCCTGCCTGCACCCACAGCAACGCAACGATCAGCAGCACCCGCACGGGGGCACTGTAGGGAGCCACCGCGCCGCGTCCAGCGGTTGCCGCTACTCGAAGTTGATCACGCGAACCACGGTGTCGTTCGCCAGCACCACCACCTTGAAGCGCTTGGTGAGGCCCTTGGGCGGATGGGTCACCACGACGTCGTGGCGGCCCGCGCTGAGCGTCAACGTGAGCGGCGTGGTGTCTTCCTGGGCCTGGCCATCGATCTCGACGTTGCCCCACCACGGCGTGGTCTTGAGGACCAGCGTGCCGGTGGCTTTGGCCTCAGCCTGCTTCGCAGGTTTCGTGGCCGTCGTCGTCGTCGCGTCCGGCTTCGTGGGCTTCGTCGACGGCTGCGGCTTGCTCGTTGTCGGCTCGACGACAGCAGGCACCTCGACGGAGGGCACTGCGGGCACGTCCTCGGCGACGAGGGTGGCCACCACCGTCAGTGGTGTCGAGGGTGTCGCGGTCAGCGTCAGCTCCTGCGAAACAAAGCCCTCGGCCGACACTTCCACACGCACGAGCGCCCCGGGCAGCACCGTGGTGGTGGGCGAGAGCAGCACCCCGTTGACGACGACGCGCGCGGTGGCCGGCACCACCGTCGCGAGCACCGGAACGGCTCCGAGCGTTGGCGCGGGTACAGGCAAGGGCGGGGGCACTGTCGCCGGTGCAGGCGTTGCCACTGGCGTGGGCACCAGTGCCGGTGCCCGCTTCGACGGCGACAGGCGGTCGATGACGGCGACGAACAGCAGCGCCACGACGACACCAAGCACTGCCGACGCCGCGACCACGGCCTTGCGGCGGCCGGTGGGAGCAGCGGCGGTGGTGGCTGGCACGTCGTCGAGCATGGTGTCGCGCGTGGCCGGTGGCGCGGGGCTCTTCTTGCGGGGCAGCTCCGCGGTCGGGCCGGTTTTGCTGACGGCCGCGGCGACGAACGCCTGCGCACGCGGATCGCCTGCACCCACGGTGAGTGTGGCGTCTTCGGCGGCGGTGAACACCGAGCCCCCCGACGACGGCGCTGCGGCATTCACTGGCATCTGCCGCGACACGATCGTGACCACCGCGACGTCTTTCAGCAGGCCAGCGGGATCGATCTCGTTGACGTCGACACGGGCCGTTGCAGCTTCAGACAGCTGTGCCGACATCGGGGCGGGCATCGGCTTTGGCGCGGGCTTTGTCGACGTGGGGTGATGGCCCACCACGCCGCGCTCGAGGGCGAGCAGGTTGGCCTTCTCGGCGGGAAACAGCTTGTCGAGCAGGGCGGCCAGGCGCTTGTGCGTGTACGACGGATCGGTGCGGTAGACGTAGGCGCGCAGGTCGTCGGCGAAGGCTTCTGCCGTCGCGTAGCGCTTGTTGAGCTGCCGCTCGAGGGACTGGTTCACAATGCGCATCAACGCTTGATCGATGCGCCCTTCTTTGTGCAGGTCGGGTGTTTTGCCGTCGGTGATGTCGTCGTAAACTTTGAGTTCTTCTTCGCCGGGAAACATCGGACGCGCGGCCAACAATTCCCACAACACGATGCCCGCCGCGAACACGTCGACGCGGTGGTCGAAGTCGCCGTTTTTCGTGAAGCGGCCTGGGTCGATCATCTCGGGCGCGAGGTAGCGCAGCTTGCCCTTGATGGTGCCGACCTCGGTGGCCTCGAGGCGATCGCGCGCGCGGGCGATGCCGAAGTCGATCACCTTCACGTGCCCGTCGAAGCTGAGCAGCGTGTTTTGCGGGCTCACATCGCGGTGAATGATGTTGGCAGGTGCCCCCGAGGCATCGCGCTGCGTGTGTGCTGCGTGCAGGCCCTGCAGCAATTCGACGACGAGGAAGCAGGCATCGAGCACCGGCAGGCGCTGGTTCTCTTCGCGCAAACGCTTCACGAGGGCCGCGACCGATTGCCCGGGCACGAACTCCATGACGATGAAGTAGTCGCTGTCTTGCTCACCGAGCTCGAAGATCTGAGCGATGTTCGGGTGGTTGAGCAGCACCGAGATCTTGGCCTCGTCGACCATCATCCGCACGAACTGCGGGTCGTGGCCGAAGCGCGGCAAGATCCGCTTGAGCGCCACGGTTTTTTCGAAGCCGTGCGCGCCGTAACTGCGCGCCGCAAACACCTCGGCCATGCCGCCCTTGGCGATCTTCGACAGCAGGCGATAGCGCCCGATGGTGTCGGGAGCGCTGCCCGTCGTGGACGGGTCGTCGAAGCGATGCGCCTGGGCGGGGGCGTGAGGAGGCATGGAGGCAGCAACGTAGCAGGGTCGCTCAAAGTTAGGCTCACTGCGGCAGACCGGCCGTGACGACGGTGCAACCGCGTACTGGCGCCGCCGCGGATTTTTTGGTCTGGTGCGGCCATGCTCGTCGTCGCTGCCGCCTTGTCTGTGCTGTCTGCCTTGTCGGCGGCTCCTTCGCCGAAGACGCCGGCACCGGGGGCGACCGCTGGAGCCGTCGACGCGATCGACCTCGTGGCGGGGGCCAAGCAGGCCCGCGAGCGCTACCTCGAGGGCGACTTCGCCGGTGCTGTCGCCGTCGCCGAGCGCGTGCACGCCGCGTTCGAGAGCCACGCCGCCTACACCACCGACGGCGGCGACTGGAACGCCTGGGCCGATGCGCAAGCCACCCGTGCGGTGGCCCTCGGCAAGCTCTCCCAGGACGCCGACAGCGACGCGGTCTGGTCCGCCCTCGCGGTCGTTCGGCCCACCTATATGCCCGACAAAGGCTTTGTGCCGCCTCGTCATGTCGCGCGGTTTCAGGCGCTGCGTGATGCGTTGCTCAAGGACGCCACCATCGCCGTCACCATCGATCCGGCGGCGAAAAACGAGCTGCTGTTCGATGGTCGTCCGGTGGTTCCCGGCGTCACCCTCGACGTCATCGCCGGTCACCACTGGCTCGGCAGCGGCGGGGCAGGGCGCGCCATCGACGTCAGCAGCACCATGGTGGCCCGCCTGCGTGAGGTCGAGGCCGAACCAGCACCAGCCGTTGTCGCCCCGCCCGTCGACGACGGACCGCCGTGGTTGGCGATCGGCGTCGGCACCGGCCTTGTCGTCGTCGCTGCGGGCGTCGTCGTCGGCGTCGTGCTCGCCACCCAGCAAGCGCCCGCGGCCGCAAACCCGGGCGGCACCACCGTCGTCGTCGACGCCAGCCTGCTCAACAAGGTGTCGCCATGAAGGTACGCGTGTGTGCTCTTGCTGCCCTCGTCGTGGTGGCTGCCTGTGGCGACGCCGAAGGCCCGGCACTCAAGGTGTCGCTGCAGCTCACCAAAGCCAACGCCAGCGTCGACACCAGCGACCTCACGGGCTTCGTCGTCATCGTGGGCGGCGCGCGCAACGTGATCACCTACACCGCCGACGCCACCACCACCCTCGACCTCGTCGCGGCGCCGGCGTTGTCCACGCCGTTCGTCGTCTACGGCTGCACCAGCAGAGCCGCGGCGTGCCGCGAGGTCGACGCCACCGTGCTCGGCTGCGCGGTCGTGGATTTGTCGCCGTCGACGGAGACGCAGATCGTGGTGGTGCCGCTCGACGCCGCCGACCCGGTGCCCGATGCCTGCCTCGGCGTCGAGGGCGCGCCGCAAACCGCGGGCTGATCGGCCAGGCCGCAGTCGTTTGATTCTACGGAGGAAACCGTGTTTGGTCTGTCGCGACGCGAGAAGGTGGAAAAGGCGCAAAAGCAACTCAGGGCGGCCGCCGAGGCGCGTGATCACGAGCGGGCGCGGCTCGCCGTCGAGCGGCTCGTGGCGTTGTGCGGGATGCTGGATGCCGTGAGCCTCGACAGCTTTCTCACGCTCTCGATGCTCCTCGAGCCCGGTCATGCCGTTGGCGCGGAGCAGGCGGCGGTGGTCTCGATGATCGCCACGCTGGGTTCGAAGGATGCGCCGCCAGACCCCGAGCGTGCCCTTGCGTATCACTTTCCCGACCTCGCCCCGACGCTGCTCAAGCTTCGCGGCATCAGCGGTGGTCTGAGCGCTGAGGACCTCGTGGTCAAGGTCGGCGACGCCGGGCATCAGCTCCTCGCCGAGAAGGCCCTTGGTCTTCTGCTCAGCGATGGTGTGCCCCCGCTCGATGTCCTGCGCTTTGGGCAAGAGGTGGCGCGGGCGCTGCTGCACCGCGAGGCCACC
>JBIKRQ010000303.1:0-7828 GCA_044349155.1 Myxococcota bacterium | reverse complement strand
TATCCAAGCGGCTCCGAGGCCAGCTTCATCCTGCGCATCACCACGTTGTTGACCAACGCCTGGTTCGACTCGACCGCGCCCTACACAGCAAACGCCGTGGGCGTGTACTCGCGCCTGGGGCGACGTCCGGCGTCGGAGTACGCCGACAACACCAACCAGAACATCGCGCTGATCACGGCCTCCTACCACGTGTTCAACAGCCTCTTTCCTGCCCAGCAGCAGGAGTGGCGCAACATGATGTACGACAACGGGCTCGACCCCGACGACGACAGCGATGATCTCACCACCCCCGTCGGCATCGGCAACGCCGCCGGCCACGCCGTGGTGGAAGCCCGCGAGCACGACGGCATGAACCAACTCGGCGACGAAGGCCGCGCCTACAACTTCCAGCCGTACCGCGACTACACCGGCTACGAGCCCGTCAACACCGCGTACCGCCTCACGAACCCTGGCCGCTGGCAGCCCTTCATGGCGTCGTTGCCCAACGGCCTGCAGCGCATCACCGGCCACGAGAGCCCCCAGTGGGCCTACACCGACAGCTACAGCGGCTTCAACATGCGCCAGTTCCGCCTGCCGGTGCCCAACAAGAGCCTGCGCCCGAACTCCGCCGGTTACCGCGCCCAGGTCGACGAAATTCTGCGCGCTCAGGTCAACCTCACCGACGAGCAGAAGCTCATCGCCGAGTTCTTCAACAACAAGATCCTCAGCCTCGGCTTCTCGATCGTGTTCATCGCCCAGGCCCGCGGCTTGTCGCTGCGTGAGTTCATCGAGCTCGACTTTTTGACCAACATGGCCGCCTTCGACATGGGCATCGCCAGCTGGGACAACAAGCTCTTTTACGACACCGTGCGCCCCTTCAGCGCCATCCGCCACGTCTACGGCAACCGCACGGTTCGCGGCTGGGCTGGCCCCGGCAAGGGCATCGTCAGCCTCCCCGCCAGCGAGTGGCAGAGCTACCTCGTGGCCCCGGGCCACTCCGAGTACCCCTCTGGCTCGACGTCGTTCTGTGAGGCCCACGCCCAGGCCACCCGCCGCTACCTCGGCGACGACAACCTGAACTGGTCGGTGCCAAACCCCGCCGGTTCCTCGGTGTTTGAGCCTGGCGTGACCCCCGCCGTCGACACCACCCTCACGTTCAACACGTGGACCGACTTCGCTCGCCTGTGTGGTGAAAGCCGCGTCTATGGTGGCGTGCACTTCCGCGACGCCGTCGAGAACGTGCGTCCCGCGGGTCGTCGCATGGGCAACATCGCCTACGAGTTCGTCCAGGCCCACATCGACGGCACCGTCGACGGTGGCGGCGGCTGCCACTGAATTTCGCGCGCCCTTCACGGGCCCTTGACGTGACGACCTGACAACAGCCACCGCGAGGTGGCGTCGCACGCAGCACACGCCCGACGACGAGAGGTGGTATTGGCGACGTCATGCGCTGGTTGATGAACGCCCTGAATCTTCGCGAAGGAGAAGCGCGCCGCGTCTTCAGCCTTGCTGCCTACCTGGTGGTGGCGGTGTCGACGTTCATCACCGGCCGCATTCAGCGCGACGCCTTGTTCCTCACGAGCTTCAGCAAACAAGACCTCGCGTGGATGTACATCTCGGTCGCGGTGATGGTGCCCGTGCCCGCGTTGGTGTTTGCGCGCGTGGCCGACCGCTTCCGTCGCGACCGCTTGTTGGTGGGCACCCTCGTCGTCACGATCGTGTGCATGGGGCTGATGCGGTTGTTGCTGCTCACGCACCAGCCGTGGGTGACGGTGCTGCTCTACAACTTCGTCGAGGCCTACGGCACGTTCCTCATCATGTTGTTTTGGACCTTCGCGGGCGACTTGTTCTCGTCGCGCGAGGCCAAGCGGCTGTTTCCGATCGTGTCGGCGGGCAGCATTGTCGCGGGCATTGGCTGCGGCCTCGTTGTCAGCGGCATCGTCAAACGCATTGGCACTGAGAACCTGCTCTTGTGTCAGATGGTGTTGCTGGCGATCGGAGCGGTGATCATCGGCGACGTTGGTCGACGTGAGCGCTCGCGGTTGCGCGGTGTGGTGGTGCGCGAGCAGCAGGGCGCGAAGCCGGCGTTTGCGATGAAGCACCAGGCGGCCAACGTGTTTGCCAGCAAGCACTTGAAGATCATCGCCGGCATGACGGTGGCCACCTTCGTCACGGTTCCCCTCATCGACTACCAGTTCAAGGTGCTCGTGAAGGAGCACTTCACACACGCGGGGGTGGTCGACACCGACGCGATGAGCGCGTTCATGGGCCTGTTCTCGACGATGACCGGGGTGGTGGCCGCCATCGTGCAGTTGGGCATTACGGGCCGCTTGCTCGAACGCTTTGGCATCGTGGCGGCGTTGTTGTTGTTGCCGCTGAGTTTGCTGGGCGGGTTGTTTGCGATGCTCACGTCGGTGGCGTCGGCGTTTGCCTGTGCGGTGTTCACCAAGGGGGCGGAAAACAGTCTGCGCTACAGCATCACCGACGCGACCATGCAGGTGCTGTACACGCCGGTGCCGTCGGCGACACGGGGCCGCGCGAAAACGTTCATCGACGGCGTGGTCAAGCCGTTGGCCGGCGGTATGGCGGGCGCTGCGATGGTGTTGTTGGTGGGCCCGTTGCAGCTGCCGCTCACGAGCCTGGCCGTCGTCGCGGTGGTGCTCGTCGCGTTGTGGATTGGGCTCGTGGTGTTGATTCGCCGCGAGTACGTGCGCGAGTTGTTGGCCACGTTGCGCAAGCGGCGCCTCGATTTCTCCGACGACACGTTGGTGATTGCCGACCTCGCCACCGTCGACGTGCTGCGCCAACGGCTCGCGGGTCCTGATGTGGCCGACGTGAAAAACGCGCTCGAGTTGTGTCGGCGCGTGCAGGGCCACGACCTGTCGGCGTCGTTGTTGGCGCAGCTGGATCGCAACGACCACGACGTGCGCCTGGATGCTCTGGGCCTGTTGGCGCAGCACATTCGCCGCGAGCGCTTGCAGCTCGATCCCACGCGCTTGCAGCACATTGTGAACGACGAAGCCGAAGCCGACGACGTGCGCGCGGCTGCCATGGCCGCGTGGTGTGCGTGTGTCGACGTCAAAACCGTGCTCACCGCGGCCCCGCTCATGCACACGGCCTCACCTGCACTGCGCGGAGCGACCGTGGCGGGCATCATCCGGCACGGCGGGCTCGAGGGCTTGCAGCTGGCCACCGACCCGCTCGAAGCGATGCTCGCCGACGACGACGAAGCCATCCGTTTTGCCTGCGCCCGCGTGCTCGAAGAGATTGCCCTGCCCTCGTTGCACGGGCCCACCGCCCTGCTGCTGCGCGACGACAGCGCCCGTGTGCGTCATGCCGCGATCGCCGCTGCGGGCGCGATGCGGGCCCCCGAGCTTGTTGGTCCGTTGATCGATGCGTTGCGCTTTCGCGACAGCGGTCGAGCCGCGGTGGTGGCGCTCGCGGGCTACGGCGACAGTGTGATCGCGGCGTTGTCGAAGGTGCTGCGGCAACCAAAAGAGGACCCGCGTCGTCGTCGTGCGGTGCCCCGCGTGCTCGAGCGCATCGGCAGCCGCGCGGCGTTTGAAGCCCTCGTGACGGCGTTGGTGGCAGCGCCGACAACATCGCGGTTGTCGTCGTCGAGCGTGGTGTTGGGCGGCTATGTGGACCGTGAACGCGACATCGATGCCGACACGCGCCGCGAGCTCGCCCGCTGTTGTGCGCGGTTGCGGGATCGCAGCGGTTTTGTCGTCGACGAAGCAGCCATCAAGGCGTTGATCGCGGCCGAAGTCGCGAAGCACTACCAGCTGTTGCAAACCATCTCGGACCTTGGGCCGCTCGCCGACGACCCGCGCAAAAGCCTGCTGCGCGATGCGTTGGATGTGCGTCGTGAGCGCTCGCTCGAGACCATCTTTCGCTTGCTGGGCATCATTCAGCCGCTGAAGATCATCGAGACGGTGCAGGGCAATTTGCGCTCGATGTCGTCGACGGCGCGGGCCAACGCCATCGAGGTGCTCGACAACCTGCTCGACGCCGACGAGAAGCGCCCGCTGTTGGCGGTGGTCGAGGCCACGGGCGAGCTGCGCGATGGCGAGGGCCCCACGGCGGCGCGCAGTGCGGTGGTGTTCAAGCGCGTGCTCGAGCGCGGGCGCGACATCACCACCCTTGAGCAGCTGTCAGCATCGGCGTGGCTTGAGCGCTTCTTGCAGGGCGACGACGAGTGGCTCGTGGTGTGTGCGCTGCACGCGGTGGGGCAGCAGCGGCTCGTCGAGCACCGCGCGTTGGTGCAGCAGCACGAGCAGCACACCTCGGCCGTGGTGCGCGAAACAGCGCAGCGCGCGGCCGCGGCCCTTGCTTGAGGGATACGAAGGCGGCCAAGGAGTGAGCGATGACAATGCAGACGAAACTCGATGAGCTGCGGGCCCTCTCCTCGGAGAATGAGTGGGTGGAGTTCAAAGAGGCGAAGGGAGCCTTCGACCCCGACAAACTCGGCGAGTACTTCTCCGCATTGAGCAACGAGGCGAACCTCAAGGGCCAGCCGTGTGGCTGGCTCATCTTCGGTGTGAAGGACAAGCTGCCCCGAGACATCGTCGGCACGCTGTACAAGACTGACCGCGCCGCCCTCGATGTGATGAAGAAGCACGTCGCTGACCACACCAGCCAACGCCTCACGTTTCGCGAGATCCACGAGCTGCAGTTGCCCCAGGGGCGCGTCCTGATGTTCGAAGTACCGCCGGCTCTCCCGGGTGTGCCGACGTCATGGAAGGGCCATTGCTACGGCCGTGATGGCGAGTCGAATGGCCCGCTCAACGACGAAGAGCGCGAGCGCATCCGTTCGCAAGTGAAGAAAGACTGGTCTGCCGAAGTTGTTGAGGGCGCCTCCCTCGCTGACCTCGATCCGGTAGCCATTGCCCGAGCTCGCCTGGAGTTCTTGAAAAAGAACCCGAAGTACGTCGACGAAGCAGCCTCGTGGGACGACGTCACGTTGCTCAACAAGGCAAAGGTGTTGATCGCCGGAAAATTGACCCACACCGCCCTGCTCCTGTTGGGCACGCCGGAGTCGACCCATCACCTGTCGCCCGCAGTCGCCGAAGTGAGCTGGCGTCTCAACGATGCCAAGGGCGAGATGCGCGACTACGAACACATCGCTCCACCTTTCCTGCTCGCTGGCGATGCGCTTCTCAAGAAGATCCGCAACCTGAAGGTGCGCCACATGCCGGGCGGCACTCTCTTTCCTGAAGAGGTGACGCAGTACGACGAGCAGGTTCTGCGCGAGGCGCTTCACAACTGCATTGCGCACCAGGACTACGCACAGGGGACGCGCATCACTGTCGTCGAAACCGACGACGAGCTGGTCTTCGGCAACCGCGGCGCGTTCATCCCTGTGACGGTGGAGCACGTCATCGAGACAGATGCCCCGCCTGACCTGTACCGCAACCGTTTCCTGGCGCAGGCGATGGTCAACCTGAACATGATCGACACCATGGGCAGCGGCATCCGCCGCATGTTCTCGGTGCAGCGAGCGCGCAGCTTCCCGTTGCCGGACTACGACCTGTCAGACCCAGGAAGAGTCATCGTCCACATCGCTGGCCGCATCATCGACGAGAAGTACACACGACTTCTGCTCAAGAGCACGTCGCTCTCGTTGTCCGATGTCATCGCCCTCGACAAGGTTCAAAAGAACAAGCCTCTGGCTCCAGCGCACCTCGCTGACTTGAAGAAGCGCAAACTCATCGAAGGACGGGGCTCGAGTGTCTTTGTGGCCGCAGAGATTGCTGCCGCCACCGACGCCAAGACTGCCTACATGCAGAATCGAGGCGTCGATCAGGAGCACTATCGCGGCATCGTCGAGGTGTTTCTGACGAAGTTTCCGGGTTCGAAGCGGGCTGAGCTTGAGAACGCGCTGCTCGACAAGATGCCCGGGATCCTCTCGGTGGAGCAGCGGAAGAACAGGGTGCGGAACCTGCTGCAGGAGATGCGACGCGACGGCGTCATCCACAGCGCGGGACACGGCAAAGCGGCGACCTGGCATTGGACTAAGGACAATCGAACACCTCGCGGCGTAGTCGATTCCTAGTTGAATCAGTCCATATAAGTCCCTGAAAAATCGATGTTTTCGATTCAGCTAACCGACTACGTATCGAATCTGACGACGCCTTGAATCAATCGGCGGGAAGTTCCCCGCGCGACGCCGCTGGCGCGGCATGCGCCAAGCGGCCATGCGCGGTTGGTAGGCTGTCAGCATGGCGAAAACTCAGCTGCGCGCCACGGCCGGCGCGGGCGTCTTGTTCAACAACGTCGCCACGATCGCGTCGAACGCCGCGAAGCGGGCCGGCATCAGCTCGCGGTAGGCCTGATGGATCGCGGGCGCGCCGCGCGTGGTCGCGAAGATGGTGAAGCTCTCGGCGAAGTCTTCGGCGTCGCTGGAAAACGCGTAGCTGCTGGCGCGGACGTCGTCGGAGGCCACTGCGGCAACCCACAACGTCTGCAGCGTCGGGTTCTGCTTCACCTGCTCTTGCAGCATGTGCCCCGCCTCGTGCGTGAACGTGCCCGCCAACAAACGCTCACGCAGCTCGCCCGTGCCCCGAGCACCAATCGGGTAGACGTGCACGGTGTGCGTCGCGGTGCTCGCCGTCATGAACGAGACGTGGTCGGCCGTGAAGCCCGGCGTGCTGCGCCAGTGCGCGTCTTCCGGGTTGACCTCGGGGTTGAGCACCACGTTGTCGATCAACGAGCGCACCGCGTCGTCGACGAGGGCCAACGCGCGGCCAGTCTCGAGCACGCTTGGGTGACTGGTCGACACCGTGGGCGGCGTGATCAATTTCAGGTCGTCGACGGTGTTGTCGCCGCGCGTGAAGCTCAACACACGCTCGCAGCCCAGCGGGTGGGCCGTGGCTTCGCCCACGCGAAACGTGCGCGCAGGTGCCGCCGAGCAGACCTCGTCGGTGAACGTGGGTGACGTGGCCACCGCCGTGCTGTCGTTGCTCGTCACGCCAATGTAGGCGGTGCGATCCGCAAACACCTTCGTGAGTGCCGCCTGCTGTGCAGCGGGCTCGGCGTTGGCTGGGTCGAGCAACGTGGCGACCACCGCGTCGACGAGGCGGTAGGCGTAGACCTCGTTGCCGTCGAGGACCGCGAGCGCGCGCAACACCGTGGCCTGCCGCGGCGTGAGCGCCTCAGACACCCCCGACAGCGCCATCACCTGCGGCAGCTTCGCGGTGCGCACCAGCGCCTCGTGGACGAGCGACATGCGGTCAGGGCCGCTCGCCTGCGTGAGCACAGCGGTGCGCAGCGCGTCGACGATGGCCGAAGCGGCAAACGAATCGGTACCGCTCACGTCGGCAGCGATGATGGTGTTGGCGAGTTCGAGCTCGCGCGCCGGCAACGCCCCCAACAGCTGCTGGTTCAACAGCGACGACGACGCCAACGACGTGGCCGTCACCCGGTGGCGCTCGGTGGGCGGCAGGATGGTGATGGTGTCGGCGGCCTGGATCGGCGCGGCAAGCGACACGGTCGTTGCTGTTGCCGTGGGCAGGCCCGTGGGCGGCACGAACACGCCGGTGCGCATCGCGACCTCGACGGCGCGCCCCAGCGGTGTGCTTTGCACTGGTGTTTGCGCCAGGTGCAGCGTGCTCGACGTGGGGAACTGCAGGCGCGCGGCCAACGCCGTCGTGTCGGGGGCTTGACCCGCGATCATGGCGCTCGTGGCTGCCAACGCCGTGGCCACAATCAGGCGCCCCAGTGGCGGCTTGTCGCTGTTGCCATCGGTGTTGCTAGTGCACCGCCGTCGATATAGAATCAAGTGAATCACGGCGTCGTCTCATGCACCATGAGCCGCGTGAACGACTTCAAGGTGCTGGCCCCAACGCGA
>JBIKRQ010000523.1:0-4036 GCA_044349155.1 Myxococcota bacterium | reverse complement strand
GCTCCCCGCTTCCTTCACGCCGGCCTCGCGGTCCGACGCTCTGCGGTTCGCTTCGCTCGCTGTGACCAGCTCACGGGTGGACTTTCACCTCCAAGATCGCGCCCATGCCGGGCGCACAAACGAAAGAGGAGGCCGAAGCCTCCTCTTTCACTGCGACTGCTGGCGTTGTCTCAGGCGGTGATGCCTTCGAACAGCACCGACGACTGGTAGCGGTCGCCCGCATCGGGGAGGATCACCACGATGTTCTTGCCCTGCGCTTCGGGGCGGGCGGCCACGCGCAACGCAGCGGCCACCGCGGCGCCACAGGAAATGCCGCAGGTGATGCCTTCTTCGAGGTGCAGGCGACGGGCGACTTCCACGGCCTCTTCCGACGACACCTGCTCCACTTCATCCACGAGGTCCAGGTCAAGCACGCCTGGCTTGAAGCCCGCACCAATGCCCTGAATCTTGTGCGGACCGGGTGCGGGGTCTTTGCCCTCTTTCAGGTTCTTCAGCACCGACGATTGCGTCGGCTCCACCGCGATCGACACCACCTTGTGGCCTTTGTCGAGCTTCAGGAACTGCGACACGCCAGTGATGGTGCCGCCGGTGCCCACGCCGGCCACGAAGTAGTCGACCTGGCCATCGGTGTCGGCCCAGATTTCCGGACCGGTGGTGGTGCGGTGGATGGCCGGGTTCGCCGGGTTGTCGAACTGGCCGGGCGTGAAGTACTTCGCGGGATTGCTGGCGCGGATTTCTTCGGCCTTGGCAATCGCGCCCTTCATGCCCTTGGCGCCTTCGGTCAAAATCAGCTCGGCGCCGTAGGCCTTGAGCATGCGGCGACGCTCGAGGCTCATCGTCTCGGGCATGGTCAACACCAGCGGATAGCCGCGAGCCGCGGCCACAAACGCCAAAGCGATGCCGGTGTTGCCCGAGGTGGGCTCCACGATCGTCACGTCTTTGCTGCCGGGCTTCAAGATGCTCTTCTTCTCTGCATCCCAAATCATGGCGGCGCCGATGCGGCACTTCACCGAGTACGCCGGGTTACGGCCCTCGATCTTCACAATGACGTTGCCGGGCAGGCCGCGCGTCAGGCGGTTCAGGCGCACCAGCGGGGTGTGGCCAATGCTGAGGGAGTTGTCTTCGAAGATGCGGGACACGGCGGCTCCTGGGACAGAGGCGAAGCGGTAGATGCTTCGTCCGCTATAGCAGAACACCGCCGCCCCAACAACCTGCCCGCAAGGCGGAGACAGCTGCTGACGCGACGGTGCTGTTCAAACGGATTCGCAGCTGGTTGGCCGCCCCAAAGAGTCTTCGAGGCTCAATTGATCGGCGGGGACGTTTCCCCGCCCGCCCCTCAAAACCATTCGCTCAGCGACAAAACCGCAAAGCCGGTTTTCTCTTCGAGGCTCAGGCCGGCTTCT
The DNA here is from genome assembly GCA_044349155.1 of Myxococcota bacterium. Lineage (GTDB taxonomy): Bacteria > Myxococcota > UBA727 > UBA727 > VGSZ01 > VGSZ01. Next base: position 2,633 of record JBIKRQ010000523.1, on the reverse strand, counting down.
TGTCGTTGCGCAGGATTTCCGGACGCTGGGGGGTCAGCCCCTCCATGCGGCAGTTGCCCTCGAACATCACGCCCGTGTGGATGACCAGGCTTGGCGTTTCGATGTCGCCGTAGAGGCGGGCAGGGGCCTGCAGCTCGACATGCCGCTTCGCCCGCACGTTGCCGCGCAGGGTGCCATTGAGGATGAGGCTGCCCACGTTCACCGAGGCAATCACTTCGGCGGTTTCGGTCACCAGCAGGGTGTCATCGGTGGTGACTTCGCCGGTGAAGCGCCCCTCAATGCGCACGGTGCCCTGAAACACCAGCTTGCCGTCGAACGCCGCTTCAGCACCAAGGATGGTGTGGGGAGCGGCAATGCCGAGCCCGCTGCCTTGTTGCTGGGCGTCTTCTTTGTTGCGCATCAGGGCCATGTCGCGTCTCCAGTGTCGGTCGGGTGAGGCAGGTCAAGTGAGCCTCGCCCTGGCGAGGCTCTTGAGAGGCGGGCGGGAAACTTCCCCGCCGATCCATTCGAGCCGGGCAGGGCAGCCACAACGTCGAGTGCTGGTAGCAGAGTCGGCCCGGTCCGTCGCGGGTCCCGGGCCGACGAGACAGTGTCAGGCACCGAAACGCGCGAGCAACGAATCCAGTTCCGCAAACGATGCGAAATGAACCGTCAGCTGACCCTTGCCCGACTTCTGCTTCAACTCGACCTTTGTCCCGAGGGCACGCTGCACCCGCTGGCGAACGTCGCGTTCCGCTTCGCTCTCCTTTGCCGCGGTCTTGGTGCGAGCCCGAGGAGCCGCAGGCTGAGCCGCCTTCTCCGTCTGACGCACGCTCCATTTGCGGGCCACCACTTCGCGGCCCAGCTTCTCGATCTCCTCGGGGTCGTCGAGCGCCAGCAGCGCACGGGCATGGCCCATGGTCAGCTCACCCGAGAGCACCTGCTGACGCACCGGCGCCGGCAGCTTGAGCAAGCGCAGTGAGTTGGCGACCGTCGTGCGGTCCTTGCCGACGGCTTCGGCAATTTCCTGCTGCGTGTAGCCAAGCGACTCGTGCAAGCGATGAAAGGCCTCGGCCTCTTCAATGGCGTTGAGGTCTTCGCGTTGAAGGTTCTCCACCAACGCAAGGGTCAGGGTGTCATTGGGAGCAACGTCAGACACGACGACCGGGATGGTTTTCAACCCGGCCTTCTGCGCCGCCCGCCAGCGCCGTTCGCCAGCAATGATTTCGTACTGCTGCGCCTCGGCCGACGTGGCGTTCGGCGTCAGCGGACGCTTGCGGACCAGGATGGGCTGAATCACGCCGTGGCTGCGAATGGACTCCGCCAGCTCAGCAAGCGCGACGTCGTCGAATCTCTGCCGCGGCTGACCATCACCAGGGAGAATGCTCTCGACCGGCAGTTGCAGTGAACCGGTGCGGTTCGCGAGCGCCGAGGGTTCATCGGCCGTCGGCTTCGGCGGGATGAGGGCGGAGAGGCCGCGACCAAGACCGCGGGGTTTGTTGTTGGCGTTGAGTTCCATGGTGAGCTCCAGAACAGACGAAGAAGAAGGCGAAGGTCAGGTCTGCGGCGAAGCAGAAGCCGGCGGGACAGACGCGTTGGTGTCGGCTGCTGCTGCGGCGGCGGCGGCATCGACGGGTGCGGGCAGGGTGGTGTGCCCGGGCAAGCCCCACCGCTTGGCGAGTTCCTCGGCAAGGGTGATGTACGCCTGCACCCCGCGCGAACCGACGTCGTACAGGATGCCCGGCTTGCCGTGCGACGGCGCCTCGGAGAGCCGAACATTGCGTGGAATGACGGTCTCGCAGACCTTGCCAGGCAGGTGCTGGCGAACCTCGTCGACCACCTGGTGAGCAAGATTGTTGCGGGCATCGAACATGGTCAAAAGAATGCCATCGAGTTCGAGGCGCTCGTTGAGCGAGCCCTTGATGAGTTCGATGGTCTTCAGCAGGTGCGAAAGGCCTTCGAGGGCGTAGTACTCGCACTGCAGCGGAATCAGCACGCCGTCTGCGGCGGTGAGCGCGTTCACGGTCAGCAGGCCAAGTGATGGCGGGCAGTCCAAGAGGACGACATCGAACCGGTCGAGGATTTTGCTGAGGGCGCGCTTCAGGCGGGTTTCGCGAGCCAGTTCGCTCACCAGTTCAATCTCAGCGCCAATCAGCTGCGTGTTGGTCGGCAACAACGAGAGTCCCGGGACGGCCGTCTCGCAGTAGACGTCGGCTGCATCGGCGTGCCCAAGCAACACGTGGTAGAGGGTTTTGTCGGTGGGCTGCGCAAAGACCCCGAGCCCGCTGCAAGCGTTCCCCTGTGGGTCCATGTCAATCAGCAAGACCTTCTGCTTCTGCGCAGCAAGCGATGCCGCCAGATTTACCGAGGTGGTGGTTTTGCCGACCCCGCCCTTTTGATTCGCAATCGCCACCACACGTGCTCGGCCCATGCTGTCCTCCTTCAAACCACGGTCTTTTCAACCACAAAACAGCGACGCTTCTGCCCCGACTCCGGTCCGGAACGCGACGTTCGACTTCTCACATCCCGCCGGCCATGTCCAGAGACTGGTCGCGTGTTCCACGTGAAACATGGTGAGCACCGAAGCCATCCACCACGTGGACCGCGTACGCCACAGGCACCATTCCCAAGGAAGTTTCACAGAGACGCAACCA
>JBIKRQ010000054.1:0-24330 GCA_044349155.1 Myxococcota bacterium | reverse complement strand
CGGATAGATGGGAAATGTTCCACGTGAAACCCCACAGCCCAACCACAGAGTCACCACAGGCTAAACCAGCCGATCAACAACAACGAGAAGCCGTCCGTCTAGTCCTGGAAGCGCGTACGGGACTGTCGTCAGACTGGCGGAATCCCACGTGGAAACGGCCCTCTCCCACGCTGGAAGTTCGTGTGTCGTTGACCACACCACGAGCCGACCACCACGTTCCACATACGGCCACAGTTCTTCACGCACTCCATCGGAGAACGTCGCCCGCGACAACACCAGCGGCGCTTGCAGGGGTCCGGGTGCGTGAACAACTGCACGAACACCCATCGCACCCGCAGCAATCGACAAGAACGACGCACGCTTTCGCGCCGGTTCAACAAGACCTGCTTCAACACCAGACCAGACAAGCGCTGCGACCAGACCGGGGAAGCCCGCACCTGATCCAATATCGAGGAACCGACCGGGCACGGATGCCGCCAGTGCAACCGCCGGAATCGCGCAATCCAGGTAGTGCCGAACCGCTGCGTCTTCAGGGGAACTCACCCGTGTCAGGTTGTGGGTCGCGTTCCACCGAACCATGAGCGCGTAGTGGGTGGCACACCCTTCCACGACTGCAGCGGGCAAAACCACGCCAACGCGGGCACCTTGTTCAACCAGGACTTCGCGAAAATCACGATCAACCATCCGTCACTCCTTGCATGTCGCGCGTATCGAAAATCAGGGTCACCGGCCCATCGTTCACCAACGACACCGCCATGTCCGCACCAAACTGGCCGGTCTGCACTTGATGACCAAGCGGGACCAGTTGCGCGCGCAGGAGTTCAACACATGACGCCACCATCTCCGCTGCCAGCCCGGGAGCCATCGCCCGCGTGAACGCCGGCCGATTCCCCTTCGCCGTCTTTGGGCGCAAGTCGGCCGACAGCGTAAACTGGCTCACCACCAGCACGCCCGAGCCTTCACTGGACACACCACCGAGGTCGAGGTTCATCCGACCGTCGGCATCGGCAAAGACACGCAGGCCAACCAGTTTCCGGCAAAGCCACTGGGCATCACTGGCGGTGTCACCCTCCATGGCGCACAGAAACACCAGGAGGCCACGGCCCACCTCGCCAACCACAACACCATTCACCCGCACCGACGCCGACGCTACGCGTTGCACAACAGCTCTCATCGCCACCGTCCCTTCGCCGGCAGCTAATGGGGTGACCATGAACAACGCAAGTTTCGCAGCGGTCGGCTTGGGATTCCCAAAGCCGACCGCCGCGCGTCTCACACTGCTGACTTGACCGGCACCACCGGCGGCACCGGCGGCACCGGCACAACTGGCACAACTGGCACCGGCGCAACGCTCAGCATTGGCTTCAACCGGTGCAGTGTCTTTGGTCCAATGCCCTTCACCTGCAGCAACTGGGTCACCCGGGTCAGCGGCCGACGCGTGCGAAGCGCAACGATCGCCTCAGCCTTCTTCCGCCCAATCCCGGGCAGCGTGCACAGTTCGTCGATGGTCGCGACGTTCACGTTGACCACCACGGTGGGACCGCTCGACACCGTCGTTGCACCAGGCACAGCTTCGGCACGAACAGACCCGGCCACCAACACGCAACACAGCAACAACCAGCGGGCGTTCATGCCGCCACCTTCGCGTCGTCGCGGGCAACAGGGTCGCGCATGTTGAGCCGACCACCAGCGACGGGCATGGCCGACAGGCGGATGTTCCAGCTGCCATCGGCGTTCTCGAAGGCGGTGCCGACACGCGTCCACATCGACTTGCCTTCACGGCGATCCTCGACCAACCACACCTCCTTGAACCGGCGCTTCTCGCCCTCCTGCGAATTCGTCTGGCTCGTCTGGCTCGTCTGGTGGCTCGACACGGGGGCAGAAACCGAGGACGAGGACGTGGCTGGCTTGTTCTTCATGGGTGTCTCCTTCAGGTGCTCAGTGCGCCTGTGCGTCCACCAAATCCACGAGCCGTGCCCACTTTGTCCCGGTGGCGCGCTGCGCTGGGATGCGCCCTCGCTCAAGCGCAAGTTCGACCAGCATCAAAAGAGATGGCTTTCGTTCCACCGCACATCTCTGAGGCACAACCCACAACGCTTGTGCTTCAGTCTGGGGGAAACCCGGGGAGAGTCACCGAGACCTGGTCTCCCACCAACTCTCCACTGCTCACACCGGCTCGTTCTCCACGCGCCACGGAGAAACAAAGGCCATTGCAACGGGGTCTCAGCACTTCCCCCACTTTCAACAGACCCCGATCGGAGATCGACGTTCTTTCTTTGAAAGAATCTTCTCTTACGCCAAAGACCAAAACCAACAGCCGCCAGAAACCACTTCTCAAAACCCTCGGTATTCGCAGCAGGGGGGTTGTTGAGCGGAGGAACCTCGGCTAAGCGCCGTCCTCGTCAACCGTCGACTTCCGTCGACATGAGGGTCTGCCGCATGGAACTTCGCATCTCTGTCGCCGAGCTGTCGCGCGTGGTCTCTCTGGCCCAGGGTGTTGTGCAGCGGAAGAACACCATGCCGGTGCTCGCTCACGTGTTGCTCGATGCAGGCGTCGACGCTGATGGCAACGGCCGCCTTCAGCTGATTGCCACCGACCTCGATGTGGGCATCAAGGCCAGCCGCGCCTGTGAGGTCATCACGCCCGGCTCGGTCACCATCCCGGCCCGCGCCCTTGCCGACATGGTCCGCGTGCTGCCAGGGCCCGATGTGGTGCTCAAGCGCCTGCCGAACCAGCACATCGAAGTGAAGTCCGGCCGCACCAAGGCCCGCTTGATGGCGTTGTCGGCCGATGAGTTCCCGTCGCTGCCTGCCTACGAGTCCGCCACGTTCGTCAAGGTCGACCAGACCTTGCTCACCGACATGGTCGACAAGACCCTGTACGCCGCGAGCACCGACGAGACCCGCTACAACCTCAACGGCGTCTTTTTCGAGCCACCGCAGACCGCTGACGGCCCGCTCACCATGGTCGCCACCGACGGTCACCGTCTGGTTCGCGTGGAGCGCACGTTCGAGGGGGCTTCGAGCTTCCGCCTGAAGGGTCCGGTCATCCTGCCGCGCAAGGGGCTCAGCGAACTCAAGCGCGTTCTGGATGGCAGCGAAGCTGGTGCCGATGGCGCCAACATCATCGAACTCGGCTTTCACGACAACCACGCTGTCGTCCGCAAGGGCAACACCGTGCTGGGCATGCGCCTCGTGGAAGGCCAGTTCCCTGACTACAAGCAAGTCATCCCCAAGCTCGCCGACAAGATTGTGCGCGTCACGCGCAGCGAGCTTGTGGAAAGCCTCAAGCGCGTCAGCGTGCTCGCGCAAGACAAGATGCAGCCGGTGAAGCTGGCCATCAGCAAAGACCAGCTCGTCGTGGGCTGCACGAATCCCGAAACCGGCGAAATCACCGACGATGTGCCGGTTGAGTATGCCGGCCAGTCGCTCGAAGTGGCTTTCAACGCGCGCTACCTGGTGGAAGCGCTCGCCTCGCTCGACGACAAAAACGTCCTGCTCAAGGTGACCGACAACCTCTCGCCAGGCTTGCTGGTGGGTGTCGATGAGCCGCGCCACTTGTGTGTTGTCATGCCGATGCGCCTCTGAGCGCTGGTTTCGTGCTTGCGGGCCAGTTGAGCCCGCACGGTCAACGTCGGGGGGCGATGATGAAGCGACACAACCACGGGCACCTGCCAACCGCACTGGTTGCTCTGGCCAGCATGGCAGCACCACCTTCATGGGCAGCGAAGGTTGCCGTGTTGGCCTGGCGCGAAGGCAACACCGCCAACAGCGCGCTCGCCAACGACGTGCGGGCCGGACTGCCAGCGCTTCGCAGTGGCGATGTGGTGCTCGACGCCGACACCCTTCGCCGTGCGCTCCGCGGCCCGGTTGAGCAGCCCCTGAGCCTGGTGGCCATCAAGACCACGCTGGCGGCAGCTGAGGAAGCCTTCGCTGCTGTGGAACATGAGCGCGCGGTCAGCCTGATTGAATCGGTGATCAGCGAGCTCGAACACGACACCGACTTCTCCGTTGAAAAGCACGAACTCCTGCAGGCGGCCCACCTGCGTTGCGCTCGTTTGCTGCTGGGCCTTGCTGGGCCAAAAGAAACCGGCCGCGCCGAGACTCCCCAGGGCGTCAAGGCGCGTATCCATCTCGAGGCCGCACTTCGCACCGATCCAACGCTGGCGCTCGACCCCACGTCGACGCCGCCGAAGCTCCGGGGACTGTTGGGCCTTGCTGCTGCCGAAGTGAAAAAGCGCGGCTATGGCGCGATTGCGGTGACCTCGAGCCCTGCAGGCGCCACGGTCTACGCCGATGGACGTGCCCTTGGTCTCACCCCGCTCACCACCGCTGACACGCTGTCGCGTGGCCCCTATCGCATCTGGGTGGCGGTGCCGCAGCAGTCCGACTACCGGAGCTTTGCCCGAGTGGTCGACGTTGCCGGCGAGCCTGCCCGCGTGAGCATCGACCTCGGGATTGAGGGTGCCGCGTGGCCCGAGGGGCCGGGTTTGAGCCAGCCCATCCTGCCGTTGCACAAGGCCGACGTGCAGGCGTTGGCCGCGCTGTTGGGCGCTGACGAAGTGGTGGTGACCGGCACCCATGCCGAGCAGGGCTTCGTTGCGGTGTTCACGTCTGACGGCGAGCTGCGCCGCAGCGGTCAACTGGCGAAAACGGCGACGGGGCAGCAGGTGGCTTCGTTTGTGACGACCGGCAACGCCGCTGACGTGACGAGCGCGCCGCTCTTCCCCGAGTTTTACACGGCCAACGATCCCAGCGCGGTTGCAGACGAAGCTGACGGTCCGTGGCTCGGTGTCGGCCTTGGCATCGGTGCTGCCGTGGTGGCCGCCGGCGCGGTGGGAGCGGTGCTCTACTTCACGCGGACACGGGCGGGCACGTTCGACCTGACCCTGACGGAGACGCCATGAACCGTCGACTGCTTGGCCTGTGTGGTGTTGGCGCGACCCTGCTTTCAGGCTGCACCGAAGAGGTGAAGCGTTTCGACGTCGACCTCCAGGTCACCCGCGCTGTGGCCGTGACCGGTGGCTCGCTGCAGTACAGCTATCTCGACAACCTTGGCATCGGCGATGGCAGTGGCGTCGAGCAGGTCCAGGGACTCAGCGTGGGTATTGATGCCACGTCGGTCCAATTCACCGTCGAGACCGTCGGCGGGGTTCCTGGTCTGGGGCGCTCTGCGCTAGTGCCGATTGTCGACAACGAGACCCTCACGGTTCACGTACTGGTGGCACCACTCGATGAGGTGGGCCTGGTCTCTGGGGCTCCAACCAACCTCGGTGGCGATGCCTGCGTGGCTGCCGATGGTGCCGGCAACATCTTCTTGGTGGGTGGAACGAGCGCCAGAGAAGCGGGCTACGTCTACGACACCACGTTTGTGCTGCGTAGCTTCGGTGGGGAGTTGAAGGGCGTTGGTGGCCTGGGCTGTGGCGCTTTTCAGGGCGCTGTGGCTGCTGTGGGCGGCTGCAACGACCAGCAGGTCGGCGACGTGCAGCTCATCCAGGTGGACGGCACCACCACCGCGTTCCCCGTTCCGCTGCAGGTCCTCTGTGGTGCGATGGCAGCACCCGCCGCCGATGGTGGCGTGTGGGTGATCGATGGCGACGGCACCGTCAGCCTGCGCGATGCGGGCAACAGCGTGCAGTTCATCGACGAACTTGGTGCTGAACCTCAGGCCGTCGAAGTGACCGCCGACGGCAATCTGGTGGTGCTGAGTGGGGGCAAAGCGTGGCACGTCAGCAGTACTGAACTCACAGAGCTGAGCCCCGCTCTTGCGCTGGGCCGCCGTGGCGACGGTGTGTTCATTCTCGATGATGATGGAGACATCAAGTACGTCGACGAGGCCAAGGCACAACGCCGTTTGCGTGGCGGGATTCCTGCGTTCGAGCACTTCGTTGTGTTGTCGGATGACACGGTGGTTGGGCTGGCCGGGGCCGTCGTGAGCGTCGTCGTTGATGACAGCACCACAACGCTGACCACCAGAGAGCACACCGCCATTGTGGGTCTGCCGGGTGACACGGTTGTGCTGGCTGGTGCAGCCGGACCCGGGTTCGACGGCTTTTCGCGCCGTTGAACGGACCGGTTACAGCTGCCGGAGCCAGGGCACCAGGTCGACCGCGCCGTCGCCGGGACAGGTGGTTGGGTCGCCATCGAAGGTGAGCCCGCGCTTTTCCACCAGTTCTGCGCGGACGTGACGATGGCCATAGACGTGGTCGCCCGAAACGCCGTACCGCTGCCGCAGCTCACCCACCAGCCACGCCAACGCGTGGACCTGGGCGTCGGGGGGCATCGCGATGTTGTAGTTGCCGTCGAGCACGATGCCGATGGCGTGGTGGTCGGGGTCGAGGCGCTTGTCGGTGCGGCCTTCTTTGCTGATGCCGGCATGAGCACCCAGCAGGTGCACCGGGCGCCCCTCAAAGATGCGGCCGTCGGGGCTGACGACGAAGTGGTAGCCGATGTCGGCGAATTGCGAGACCTGCAGGTGGTAGTCGCGAATCACCGCGGGGCCGGGAGCTTCGTCGAAGTCGCTGTGGTGCACGACGATCGATGCGTCGGGCGTGACTTGCACCGCCAGCCACGGGCCGCCACACGCCGTGGTCTTCGGCCAGCGCAGCGGTGGGTGCCACGACAGCGGGGGCTGCTGGCAAAGGACGCTGTCGTTGCCGTAGACGACCTCGCCATCGAAGCCGGCAAACAGCGGATCCCACGTTGCCCGCGACTCGACGAAGAACCCCTGCAGCGCCAGCAGAACCAGCAATGTCATTGAGTTTCCAGGGTCCGAGGTAACACCGATGCCATACACCATCGACACCACCACGATGCCGGGAGTTTTGTGGCTTCGTTTGTGGGGCAGTATCAAGCCGATCGAGATGGAGTCGTTTCTGGCTGAACACAACGCCGCCATCGACTCCTTCAGCGGTCGTACCTATCGTGTGTTGTGCGACCTGCGACGGCTGGCACCCTTGCCGCCACAAGCATCGGCAGCCTTCGAGTCGGCGAAGGCTTACAGCGCAGCGCACCTCAACTTCCAGGGCAGTGCTGTGTTGGTCGACAGCGCTCTTGTTGCTCTTCAACACGAGCGGACGAGCACCACTGCCGGTGTCATCTCCAGTGAGTTGATCACCGACAGCGAAGAAGCTGCCCTGAACCATTTGGCGAGCATCGACCGGAAGCAGGTCGTGAAGCTGCCCCGAACACGAAGCCGAAGCTGAGTTTGATCGGCGGGGAGCCTTTCCGCCCGCCACGGCTCAAGTGTTCGCCTCGCGAGGCTGATTACGGCGTGTAGGTCGCCGTGAGCGCCGTGGAGGCAATCGCGCTGGCCTCGAGGACATCGACGACGTCGACACGGTCGCTGTTGGTGGACACATCTGGCAGGGGCAAGGCGTCGACAGCGTAGACGCGAAACTCGTAGGTATGCGGGCTGCCAGGGCAGGGACCGGCGTAGCCAATCGTGCCGTTCCAGGCGGCTGCTTGCTTTGAACCAGCGGGGACGGTCGGGTTCGCGACCGTCGCGATGCCTTCGGGCAGGGTGAGCACGTCGGCGCCAATGTCCCAGATGACGGAGTGGACAAAGTTGATGCTGAGGTCGGTGAGCACCATCGCGTAGCCGGCAGCGCCGGGAACGGCCGTCCAGGACAGGGCGGGGGAGACATCGGCGCCGTTGCAGGTGAAGCGCTCGTCGATGGCGCCGTCAGCAACGATGGCGGGGCTGGTCACGATGAATGCTTCGCCCTCGCCTTCGCCTTCGCCCTCGCCTTCGCCTTCGCCTTCGCCTTCGCCTTCGCCTTCCCCTTCACCTTCACCTTCGCCTTCGCCTTCACCTTCACCTTCGCCTCCCTCAGGGCACCCTGGAGCGAGAAGGCAGGCCAACAACAGGAGCGATGAAGACGATGACTTGAGATGCATGGTGCCGTTCTACACCACGGCGAACGCGCCGCCAGTTGGCTCCAACGCCCCTGCGGGGCCCTCCCTCAAAAAGGAGTGCCGCAAAATTTGGTGACGCGCTCCCTCCCCCGAGCACGCTCCGACCGCGCCGGGGGGCACGTCCCGCAGCGCGTCAGCGTCCACCAGGCAACGTACCCGCCAGCCCGGGCTGCCTCTGTGCCAGACCCACCCGAAGGCGCTGGCCCTGTCCAAACCCTCACCGCCGCGCGGGTCTCCGGAACTCCGCGCAACGCCAGAGCCTTCGCAAGTGCCCTGCCAGCGGCAACGCGTCGACACGCCTCATTGGAGTGCGGTGCACGTCAGCCGCGAGATTGCCGCTGAGCCGAAGAGATGGCTTTCGTTCCACCGCACATCTCTCAGCGACGGCCGTCAGCCGAAGGCGTCGCGGGCGCGCAGTGCCAGCCCCTGGGCGACGCTCACCAACTCTTCGCCACCCTCGAGTTTGTCGGCCCCGAAACGCCGCGCGAACACTGCCCGCACGGCCGGCACAAGCGCTGTGCCGCCGGTCATGAACACGCGGTCGACCTTTGGTCGGCCGGCCCGCTCCAGCACCGCGTCGACGGAGGCGTCGATCCGGGCGACATCGTCGGCGATCCAGCGTTCGAAGTCGGCGCGCGCGATCGGCACTTCCAGCTCGAGTTCGGGCAACGACAACACCGTCGCGTCCTGCTTCGACAGCGCCACCTTCGCGCGCTCCACCGAGCGGTGCAGCAGGTAGCTCAGGTCTTCGTCGATCAGCTGCCGCAACGCCCGGATTGCCTCGGGCTGCTCAGCACTCGCGAGCATCTCGTCGAGCAGGTTCATGGTTTTGCGCGACTTCAAAAACGACAACGTGTGCCAGCGGCTCAACGAGCTGAACAACCACAACGGCACGTCGGCCATCCCGCCCAGCACGCGGTACCGCGAACCCCACCCCAGCTGCGGGGCCACCGCGTTGTGCAGGATGCGGCGGTCCAGGCTGTCGCCGGCGATGCCCAGGCCGCCCGTTGCCACCACCTGCCGCGTGCCGTCGCGCACCGCTCGCGCTTTGGCCTCTGGGCCGACTTCGACGAGGCAGAAGTCGGTGGTGCCGCCGCCGAAGTCGGCAATCAGCACGAGCTCGTCGCGTTTGCTGCGCTGTTCCCACCGGGCCGCCGCGGCGACGGGCTCAAGCTCAAACACCACCTCGTCAAAGCCCGCTGTTGCCAACGCTGTACGCAGGCGGTCTTCGGCGAAGGCGTCGGCTTCGGCGGCGGCGGCGGAGGTGCCGTCTTCGAGGTCATCGCGCACGAAGTGCACCGGGCGACCGGCGACGACACGGCCGGGCAGGGGCTGCTTCCAGTCGCGGGCGGCTTCGGCGCGCACGCCGGCGACGACGAGGCCAATCATGTCCTCGAGGCTGAACTTCGCGTTGAAGATCATGGTCGACGTGAAGCTGCGGCTCGCCAGGTGCGACTTCACCGACTGCACGAAGCGGCCCGCACCTGCGGCCTCGATGTAGTCGTGGATGGCCTTCAGGCCCGCGGTGGCGAGGGGCTTGCGGTCGGGGCCCTTCTCGTCGGGGTCGAACCACAGCACCGAGCGGAACGTCTGCTGGCTGGTGGGATTCTTGTCGAGGCGCGTGGGCGGAGGCGTGAAGCGTACAAGCTCCACGTCGTCAGTGGAGCCCACCAATCGGGCAAGAGCGCTGTTCGTGGTGCCGAAGTCGAGTCCGAGAAACATAGCCGCGGCCCATACCAAGCTGCCGCGCGAATGCATCTGCGCTGTGCACGGGTTGCCGCCGACGTGGTTGGAGGGAACACTGTGCGCATGAAGCGCGTGTTGCTGTCGGGTTTGGCGGTGTTGCTCGCGGGGTCGACGTGTGAGCCGGAACCCGATCCCGACGTCGTCACCGACACCGACGTGCTCGCTGGTTTGCCCACCGGCGAAGCCCAACGACAAGCCCTGTGTGCGCGCGGCCGCATCGACGCTGTCACCGCTGCCTTCTGCAACGACACCGCCCCAGACGTGGGCTCGCTCGTCGAGCTGCAGCGGCTCGTGGGGCTCGAGTACGACAACGACAGCCGCCCCGATTTCGGTTTGACGGGGCATTCGTCGTCGCTGGTGATGCGCGACGTGTCGGCCATCAATCCGCGGGCCATCATTTTTGAATTCCCCGAAGACCGCGACGACCGCGCCTTCATGGCCATGGGCTACGTGCGCGGCGACCAGCTCGTGGAAATCGCCGTGATGCCCGAGGGGGGCGACGTCGACGGCGACATCCGCTTCTACCTGCTGCGCTACCAGCAGGCGTGCTCGACGAGGGATGCGGGCTGCAGCAACGCCGACCTGCTCACGCCGCGCACCGAGGAAGGCTGGACGTCGTACACGCTGTACGACGACGTCGACCTCGAAAACACCGTCGTTGACTGTCTGCAGTGTCATCAGCCCGATGGGCCGGGCACGCGTCGCGTGTTTCGCATGCAGGAGAAGCAGAACCCGTGGACGCACTGGCTTGCGGGCTTCACCGAGGGCGGGCGTGTGTTGTTCCAGGACTTCCGCGCCGTGCACGGCACCGACAGCTACGCGGGTATTCCGGGGGTGCAGCTGGGCAACAGCAACCCCGTCGTCGTCGAGAACCTGTTGATTCGCAGCGGCAGTGTTGAACCGCAGGTGTTTCAGTCGCCGATCATCGAAGACGAAGTGAAAGCCGCCAGCCCGCTGCAGCCGGCCAACAACGCCGTGATGGGGCAGTCGGCGACGTGGCAGCTGTTGTACGACCGCGCCGTTGCTGGCGAGATGATTCCGCCGCCCTTTCACGACGTGAAAATCACCGACCCCACGAAGCTGCGACAGATGTCGGCGGCCTACGTGGCCTTCATCGAGGGCGGCAGCAGCGAGCTGCCCAACATCCGCGACGTGATTCGTGACGACGCGTTGGCGGCGATGTCGTTGTTGCCGGCGCCGGGTCTGGATGCGCGCGGGCTGCTCACGCATTCGTGCGCGCAGTGCCACAACGACCGCCTCAATCAGGAGCAGAGCCGCGCGAATTTCAACGCGCTTGACCTCGACAACCTCACGGAGGCGCAGCGCGCGACCATCATCGAGCGCCTGAACCTGCCGGTGGCGCACCGCCAGCACATGCCGCCCCACCGTTTCCGCGATCTCAGCGACGAGCAGCGGCAAACGGTCGTCGACTTCTTGCAACGGTAACGACAGCCCTTGTGGCGGCCTCAAACGCCCCGAGACGCTCGCTGCGCACTGCGGAGGTGTCGAGTGCGGCCGGTGGGCGATCGCCTCGCACCGGCCGCTCCAGTTCGCCAGGAGCCCTTCAGTTGTCGAACTGCTCAATCCGCAGGCGCAGCTGGCCGGCGTCACGCTGGAAGTAGAAGACGAAGCTGCTGTCGTCGATGTCTTTCCAGGCCGCCACTTCGTAGGTCTCGCCGTCGGTGGGGCGCGTGAACGAGCCGATGGCCAACGTGCCGTTGCGCAGCGGGCCGACCTCGAGGGGCTGCCCCGGCGTGACGCGGTGTTGCATCACACGGTCGGCCACGAGGTCGAGCCCGGCGTACAGCAGCTCCTGTTGCGGCGCGCTCAGCACCAGGCCGGCGGGCAGCTCGTAGCGCTCGAGGCGACGGAACTGGTCGAAGTGAAAGGCACCGCTGTCGACGACGACATCCCCGCGCCACCCCTGTGGAGGCTGGCCCGCGGCGGCGCGATCGATGGGCTCGCTGAGGCCCTCTTCGGCGTCGGGGCCGTCGAGGCGACGGATCGAGGGCGACAACCGGGCGCGGCCGAAGAAGGGGTCGGGGTAGATGACGCCGTCAGAAAAGCCGCGCGACGACGCGAGGCCCTGGCCCTTGTCGTCGAAGAGCTCGTAGTACTTGTCGTCGCCGTCGGTCGACATGGTGATGCCGTAGACCGGCTTGCCGTCGATCTCGCCCTTCTCGAGCTTGACGCCGGCCCAGTCGGCTTCTTCGGCGCGGGCGTAGTGGTCGAAGGCGGCGAGGATCGGGGCGGGGACGGTGGCGCGCGTGGGGGCCGTGAACGCGTGCCAGCTGCGGATGTCGAGCCGGTTGGCGTTCTTCAATTCCAGACCGTTGTCGACGTTGATCGCGGCCAGATACGACGCCGCACGCGCTGGATCGAGGGTCGTTGTTGGCCCTGGCGTGGGCGTGCTGCCACGACGGACGCGCAGCAAGGCCTGCTCGGTCAACGCACCCAGCGCGGGATCGGCGCGGGCCATGTCTTTGACCTCGTCGCTGGAGAGCCAGGCGCCGTCGCGGCCCTGGTTGTTGGCATTGAAGCGACCCCACACGGCCATGCTGTCGGTGGTGGCGCGGGCGACGACGGCGTCGACGGTGACGCGGGTGCCACGGCCGCCTTCGTCGCGCAGGGCGGTGGCGGCCCGCTGCAACACCGGCGTGAGCGCCTGCTCTTCGGTTTTGGAAATCTGGCTGTTGTTGCCGGCGGCAGCCTTGGCCTGCTCGCTCAGGATCGTCGTCAGGGCGGTCGAGGCGTCCTGGGTTCTCACGCGGGTCATGGCGGCTCCGGTTGTGTGTGAACCGGAGTTCAGACCAACGCCCTCGTCAGGTCAAATGAGCAGGGGCAATGTCGCCGCAACATCGCGATGACGTTGCGGCTGGCGTCCTACAGGCCGACGCGGCGGACGCGGCTGGCGACGTCGAAGGAGAAGTCGTCGGCACCTTCGGCCGACGTCACGCTCACGACGGCACCCGTGCACGCGGTCATGAACACCACCTGCTTGTGGGTGACGGTGGTGAGCGGAAAGCCGAAGCAGTTGTCGACGACGACGGTCTGGGTGGTGTCGACGCGCAGCACGTCGTAGTCGCCGGCGGGTGTTGCCACCACACCGCGATCGGTGACCTCGGATTCGTAGGTGTCGGTCGAGCAGTAGGTGAGCACGCCGAAGTCGCCGTCGAACACGCCGCTGCCCGTTGATTCGGAGCCGAATTCGGTGCCCACCTCGAGGGGATACGCCAGGGCTGTGATCGGCGGGTCGTAGGCGATGAACGTGCTGTCTTCTTCGACGGCGGCGACGGCGTGGATCAACAGCTGGGTGTCGGTGCGGCGAAACACGCCCCACGTCGTCGACGACAGCTTGCTCACGTACACGACGCCACCGTCGGGGATCTCGAGGTCGGCGACCTTGTCGGCGAACCACATCGTGTTGTCGACGGGCACGGCCTCGAGTTCGATCGCTACATCGTCCGGCAGTTCGCCAAGGAAGTCCCACTCCGTGACGCCGTCGACCTCGGTGCCCACCACGTCGACCTCGAGGTCTTCGTCGGCACTTTCGGCTTCGATCATGCGCAGCACGGTGTTTTGCACGAGGGGCAATTCCGCCGACGTGAGCACGCCGTCGTCGTTGTCGCGGCAGCTTTCGCCTTCGCCCTCTCCTTCGCCTTCGCCCTCTCCTTCACCCTCGCCCTCTCCTTCGCCTTCACCCTCTCCTTCGCCTTCGCCCTCTCCTTCACCCTCGCCCTCGGCCGCAGCGCACAAGCCGTCGGTGCAGACCTCGTCGGCCTCGCACTCGTCGGCCGCGGTGCACGACACCGCCGGTGTGGTCGACTCGCACGACGACAACGCCGCCACCGACAAGGCCAACAACGACGAACGAACAACGGTGGCGCGCATGGAATGCCTCAAGCGAAAATCAAATGAACGAAACGGAGAAGGCGAAGCAGACGAAGCAGACGAAGCAGACGACGACGTCAGCGCGGCAGCAGATGCTTCTGCACCTTGCCCGATGGATTGCGCGGCAGCACGTCGAGAAAGACCACTTCCTTGGGCACCTTGTAGCGGGCAAGGCGCTCCTTCGCGTACGTGAGCACGTCGTCAGCGCTGACATCCACGCCGTCGTGGCGCTCGATGTACGCGCGGCCCACTTCGCCCCACTGCACATTCGCAATGCCGATGACGGCGGCGGCGCGAATCTTGTCGTGGTCGCACAGGACCTTCTCGACCTCGGCGGGGTACACGTTTTCGCCCCCCGAGATGAACATGTCTTTCTTGCGATCGACGATGGTCATGTAGCCCTCGGCGTCGACTTCGACGACGTCGCCGGTCTTCAACAACCCCGCGGGCACTTCACCACTGCCGTCGGTGAAGCTGGCCTTCGTCTGCTCGGGCTTGCCCCAGTAGCCAAGGCACACGCACGGGCCGCCCAGACACAATTCACCTCGACCCACGCCGCGCACGATCTTGCCGTCGTCGTCGACCACCAGCGCTGTGATCGTGAGGTTCGGCCGACCAGCGCTGCCTGCTTTGCGCACGACGTCGTCGGCGTTGAGGTTCAACACGTTGGGACCGCACTCGGTGAGGCCGTAGCCCTGCTTGAACACCACGCCGCGGCTCGCCCACAACGCAATCAAGCTCTTTGGGCAGGGCGCGCCACCACACAGCGCCAGGCGCACGTTGGGCAACTCACCAGCGCGGAAGATGTCGGTGTCGGCCATGCGCTCAAACGTCGTCGGCACGCCGAACAACACCGTGCAACGCTCGCTCTTCGTCAGCTCAAGCACGCGCGAGGGCTCAAACCCGTCGCACAACACAATCGCACCACCGCGCGCGAGCATCGGCGTGGTCAGCACATGCAGGCCACCGGTGTGAAACAGCGGCGTGTACGTGACGGTGCGGTCGTCGGCGGTGAGGTCGAGGGCCACCTGCGTGTTGAACGCGTTGAACGCCACCTGGCGGTACGGCAGCAGCGCCCCCTTCGGGTTCCCCGTCGTGCCCGAGGTGTACAAAATGATCCACGCATCATCGATGGTGATGGGGGTTTGGTGCGGCACCGGCTGCGACTTCGCCGAACTCACCGCGGCGGCGAATTCGTCAATGGTGACGACGTGGCTGGCACTGCCCGCCGGCGGCGCAAACGCGCGCACCGCAGACGCAAACGCGTCTTCGACCACCACCACGGTGGGGGTGCTGTCGCCGAGGATGTAGTGCACTTCGGGCACAGCCAGGCGCCAGTTGACCGGCAGGAACAACGCACCCAACCGCGCGCACGCGAACATGAGCTCGAGGTGCTCGACGCGGTTCTTGCTGACGATGGCGACACGGCTGCCTTGCACCACGCCCATCGACACGAGGGCAGCAGCGGTGGCACCCACGCGCTGCTGCAACTGCGCGTACGTGATGCGCTGACGAACAGCACCGCGGTCGTCTACGTCGACGATGGCTTCGCGGTCGGCAAACAGCAGGGCGAGGCGTTCGGTCCAGTCTCCGGGATACATCACGTCCCTCCGAGGGCGTTTGGGGGCTCAACACTGTCTGCAGGGGCGGCGATGAAGCAGCGGGTGGCGAAGCCGTAGACGAGGGCCGCCGTGGCGTCGGGGTCCTCGAGGTGCGGCGTGTGGCCGGTGCTTCGCATGATGGTGAGCCGGGCGCCGCACGCGCGTTCGAGCAGGCGGCCCGCACCAAGCGGCACCACCACATCACCGTCGCCAAACAACACCTGCATCTGCTGGTGTCGTAGCTGGTGCACCACGTCGTGGACGGGGCGCTTGAACACGTCGTCGACGATGGTGGAAAACGGCACGGCAAACTTCTCGAGCACCGAGCGTGGCGAGCGGTACCAGGCGAGCTTGCGCGCCGCGAGGCGTTCGCTGGCCGCACACGAGCGCACGAAAATGCGGCGGCTGTTGCGCACCACGTCGTCGTGGCTGCGGTTCATGATGCTCTCGACGGCGTAGTACTTGCGCAGCATCGATTCCGTCGTCGACGGCGCGCTCACCAAACCACCAGGGGCAAGCAAGCTCAGGCCCGCAAACAGCCCCTCGTGCTCGAGAGCGGCCAACAACGCCACATGCCCGCCCAACGACGACGCACACACCACCGGTGGCTTCGGGCACGCCTTCGCCGCGGCAACGAGCGCGTTGACGAGATCGGTGAGGTCGACGGCTTTGGGGGCGTCGTCGTCGAGGAGCTGCGGGCCAAAGCCGGGCAGGTCGATCGCGCGCGTTTGCAGGTGGGCGGGTCGACGGGCCACCACCGGGCCGAAGTCCCACGCGTCGTGGCCGAGGCCATGCACGAACAACACGACGTCGTCAGCGTTGCCGGCAACCGCTGGAGGCCGACCGTCGAGCAACAACGCTCGCAGCAGGTCGACGTCCACGGCGGCAGGAACTTGTTCGGGGCGGTCGGGCAACAACAAGCGGGCCTCGTGGGCTGGGCGCGGCAGGATTGCTGCGCGCGCACAATGACTTCGTCCCGTGGCGGACACGTGTCAATCGCCATTGTGCAGTTGCACATGCTTCGACACCGCCTTTGCTGTCACCTCGACCTCGTCGTCAGGCCATATTTGACGCATCGCGCTACCAGCGGTGCCGTTTTCTTGGTGTATCAACCGCGATAGCGGAATAACGCATTGCATTATCGACGCCTTGACCCCATTGTGCAGGTGCGCAATCACCGCCCATGGACCGAGACTCCGAGCAGACGACACAGCCGGCTTCGCCGCGTGCCGACACCGTCGTGTTGAAGAAGTACGGCAACCGCCGCCTCTACGACACCACCGCGTCGCGCTACGTCACCCTTGTCGAGGTCGAAGCGATGGTGCAGCGCGGCGTCGACATTCAGGTGGTCGATGCCAAAAGTGGCGACGACATCACCAAAGAAGTGCTCGTGCAGTTGCTGCTCGAACGCGATGGCGCGCGCGCGTCGTTGCCCACGGCGTTGTTGAAGCAGGCGGTGCGGTTGGCGAATTCGCCGCTGAAAGATGGCCTCGTCAAAGCGATGCAGGAGGGCCTCGACACCTTCATGACCAGCCAGCGCGTCGTCGTCGACGCCCAGCGCGCGCTCACGCAGCAGTTGCAGCCGTGGATCCCTGCACCCACGCCGGCGTTGTGGAATCCGTTTCCGCCGCCACCGCCGCCAGGATCGTCGCCGCCGCCCCCAGCAGCGCCAGCGACTTCGGCAGCGCCACCCGCGGCGCCGTCGTCGTCGTCGCCCGATGTCGAAGCGTTGCGTGCTGAGCTGGGGCAGACACAAGCGCTGGTGCGCCAGTTGCTCGAGCGCGAGTTGGCGCGCGGGGCTGCCGAGGCTGCTGCCGCTGAGCCTGTTGGTCCTCGACGAGCGCCACGCAAGAAGCCCACACCACACCGCGCGTAGCACGAGGAGGCGAGTCTCTTGAGGGGCGGGCGGGGAAACGTCCCCGCCGAGTCGAATTCGTATTGATATTCGTGCACTTGGCGGAACGCCACGTGCACGAATTGAGCCTCGAAGAGCTTCGCCTCGGCGCGCCCTCGATTGTGATGCACGCTGGCCGAATCGATCACTGCTGGTGCAGGCTCGACCACGATGCCGGCTGTTTGTTTCCTGGATGCCCCATGCGCGTGACCGTTGTCGTCGTCGGCGCAGCACCGCTTGCCGCGGTGGTGGGTGAAGCCATCAGCGGCACCAGCGCCCGCTGCGAGCACGTACTGCCAGGCGTCGCCGACGAACTCAGCGCTGTTGCCGCACGCCTTGAGCAGCTGCAGCCCGCGGCGGTGGTGGTCGATGCCGACGTCGACGATGCGGTGGTCGAACAGCTCATCAAGCGCATGGCCCGCGAAGAGCGTCACCGCTTCCTGGTGATTCGCACGGCAACGGTCTCGATTGATGTGGACTGGACCGTCGTGCGCCGCAGCGAGGTGGTGCGCGGCGTGCGCCTGCTCGTTGCTGATGCCGAGGCCATCGTGGTCGACCTGCTCGCCCGCGTGGGCGATGTGCGTCGCCCAACGGCACCGGCACAGTTGGGGTGCGTGGTGTCGGTGGCGAGCAGCTTTGTGCTGGTGGCGATCGACGAGCACTTCCCCGACGTCAACGTCGCCTTCGTGCTGCCTGGTGAAGGCAAAATTGTGGTGCAGGGGCCGGCGATTGCTGTGCCCGGACGGCCCGGGTTGTTTCGTGTTGGCGCCGTTGATGAGAGGGTGGGGCAGGCATTGATGCGCTTCACCCTGCGCCGCTCGGAGAGTCCGTGAGCGAGTTCATCGGCATCGACCTTGGGACCACCAACACCGTCGTCGCCACGGAGGCCAGGGTGCTGCCGTTGCGCACGGTGGATGGTCAGGCGCGCAGCGTGCCCAGTGTGGTGGCCTTCCCGCCAGCGGGCGGCGTGATCGTGGGGGCAGGGGCGCGTCGTCGTCGAGCGATGGACCCCCACAATACCCTGTACTCCACCAAACGCCTGCTCGGCCGCGCTGCCACCAGCGTCATCGTGGGCGACTACGGTCGACGCTATCCCCAGCTGCTCGAAGCACTGCCCGATGGCAACGTCGGCTTTCGCACCCGTGCTGGCGTGGTCAGCCCCATCGACGCTGCGGCGTTGGTGATGAAGGCGGCGTTTCAAGCCTCGGGGGTCGACGCCGAAATCGCTTCGGGTGTCATCACCGTGCCTGCTGCCTTTCAGCACGCCCAGCGTGAGGCCACGCGCAAAGCCGGTCGCGCGGCGGGGCTCGCCGACGTGCGCTTGCTCGAAGAACCCGTGGCGGTCGCCCTCGCCCACGGTGCTGAAGCCATCCCCGGTCGCTACTGCGCCGTGTACGACTTCGGCGGCGGCACCTTCGACTTCGCCGTGATCGAAAAGCGTGGCGGCTTGCTGCACATCGTTGGTCACGGCGGCGACTTGTTCCTCGGCGGCGACGACCTGGATGCGGCGTTTGCTGGCGTGGCGCTCTCGAAGCTGCTGCGCGAGTACAACTGGGATTTGACGACGTCACCCGAAGCGCTCAACCGCCTCATCCTTGAGTGCGAACACGCCAAGCGCCAGCTCTCGACGGTGGAGACCGCAACGATTCGGCTGTCGGAAGTCGACCCCGACACGCCGGTGGCCGCCGTCACCATCCCCGTCACGCGCCGCGAGTTCGAAGGCAGCGTAATGAACCTGGTGCGTCGCACGTTTGTGGCCTGCGACGAGGTGCTGCGCACCGCCAACCTCAGCGCGCGCGACATGAGTGCCGTGTTCCTGGCTGGTGGCACCACCATGTCGCCCCTGATTCACAAGATGGCCGCGGGCTACTTCGGCCTGCCCCCGAGCCACGAGGTCTCGCCCCTCGACGCCATCGCTGTTGGGGCCTCGGTGGCCGCCACCACCGGCGTGCCACTGGGCTGAGCCGAACACGCTGAGCGGCTGAGCATGGCCGTTTCGACACACGCGATCGCAGTCGCTACCGTGCATGTGTCGGTTGGGTCACGGAGCGCACACATGCAACGCGAACTCGCGGTCTTGTCGAGCAACTTCGCCTTCTCCTTTCCGGTGAAGATGCTCGAGCTCATCAAGACGCACGCCGTCGAGCAGCACATCACCCCGGTCACCCTTGGCGACCGCGCCGAGATGGCCGAGCGGCGCTACCGGGCCCTCGCCGACGAAGCTGGCCCCCGCTCGGTGATTGGTCTGTCGCTGCGGCCCACGGCGGAGCAGCTTGAGGCGTTTCGTCGGGTGCATGTTCCCGTGGTGCTCATCGACGAGTCGGTGTCTGGGGCCTCAACCGTCGCAACCGACAACGTGGCGGGCGGCATGCTCGCGGCCAAACACCTGCTGGCCGCTGGACGACGACGCATCGCGGTGGTGTGCGGCAACCGAGTCGCTGGTGGTGGCTTCAACGCGGCCCAGCGGGTCAAGGGGTTGCAGCAGGTGTTGAACGCCGAGGGCGTCACTCTCGACGAGAGCATGATCGTCGAGGTCATGAACTACTCGTACACCGAGGGCATCGAAGCGCTGAACAAGCTGCTGGCTGCTGGCAAACGCCCCGACGCCGTGTTCTGCGCCGCCGGCGACGACTGCGCGCTGGGGGTGCTGCGGGCGGCCTCGCAGCGTGGCTTGCAGGTGCCTGCTGACCTCGCCGTCATCGGCTACGACGACATGGACATCGCGCGCACCGCGCGTCCGCCGCTCACCACCATTCGCCAGCCCCTGCGCGACATGGCCGCGGCGGCCAGGGACCTCGCCACGCACCACGCCGACGAGCTGCTGCGCTCGCCGCAACACAAGAGCTTCAAGCCCGAGCTCGTGGTGCGTCAGTCGGCGTAGCCGAATTCATATTGATATTCGAGCACTTGGCGGAACGCCAAGTGCTCGAATCGCGAAAAGGAAACGTTCCGGGCACCGCCGCAGCGATGCCCGGAACGCGCCCAGTTCAACGACGCTTCAACGACCAACCACCGCGAGGCCCGCAGGGGTTGTGGCGAAGCTCGCGCGGCCCTGGCTCAGGCTGCGCAGCGCTGACGCGTAGCCAAACAGCGTCGCCAACGGCACCTCCGCCACGACGACGCGTGCGCCGGCGATGGCGTCGATGCCTTTGACGGTCCCGCGTCGTCGAGACAGGTCGCCGACGACGTCGCCGACCTTCTCTTCGGGCACCGTCACGTCGACCTGCACGATGGGCTCGAGCAGCGTCGTGCTTGCCTGGGCGAGCGCCTCCTTCACGAGGGTGCGCGCGCACAGGTGAAACGCGATCGGGCTCGAGTCCGACACGTGGGTCATGCCGTCGACGATCACGACTTCGACGTCGACCACAGCGTGGCCACGGGGGCCATGCTGCAGCGCTTCGACGATGCCGTCGTGGATCGCCGGCAGGTACTCCTTCGGCACCACACCACCAGACGTGGCGTCGGTGACGACGAGGCCCGCCCCACGGGGTGCAGGACCAAGCGTTCCGCGCAACCGCGCCCACTGCCCCGGACCACCCGTCTGCTTCGACCACGTCAGCACGTGATCGACGCGACGGGCTGGCGTCTCTTTGTACGCCACGCGCGGTGCACCCGCGGTGACGTCGACGCCGTGGTCCCCTGTCAGTTTGGCGAGGGTCACCTCGAGGTGAAGCTCACCCTGTCCTGACAGGGTCGTCTCGCCCGTTTCCTCGTCGGTCGCGAGCACCAACGACGGGTCTTCGCCGAGCAGTCGCTGCAGGGCTGGACCAAGGCGCTCGCGGTCGTCGCGCGTGCGCGGCACGAGGGCCACCGTCATCACCGGTGCCGGCGTGTCGACGCCGAACAACGGTGTAGCCCCCGGGTCTTGCGCCAACGTGTCGCCCGTGGCGAGCGACGTCGCGATGAGCCCGACGATGTCGCCCGTGACGGCGACGTCGACGTCTTGAAACGTGCCCGCAAACACCCGCCCGAGGCGACCCACGCGCACGCGTGCGCCTGAGCGCAGCGACGTCAGCGCGTCGCCCTTCTTCAGGGTGCCGCGATAGACGCGCACCAGCGTGGTGGGGCCGTACTTGTCGTGTACGACCTTGAACGCGAGCGCTTCGGTGGGCGCGTTGTCGACGGTGTCGATGGCCGACACCGCGAGACCTTCGCGCAGCAGCACGTCGACGGGCGACGGCAACAACGCGACGACGGCGTCGAGCAGCTCGACGATGCCCAGCTCCTTGAGCGCTGCACCCATCAGCACGGGCACCACGGTGCCAGCGATCGTCTGACGACGAAGCGCAGCCACAAGCAGGACGTCGTCGACGACGCCACCGTTGGCGACGGTTTCGAACACCGCATCGTCGATGTCGGTGAGTGCGTCGACCACGGCGGCGCGAACGCTGACATCAGCGTCAACACCACAGATGCCGCGCACGCCGACGACGTGTCCGTCGACGACGATCGGCGCCTGCACGACGACGGGGCATGCGCCGAGCCGCTCGCGCAGCTGTTGCACGCACATCGCGAGGTCCGCCCCTGGGCGGTCGAGCTTGTTCACAAACACGACGCGCGGCAGGCCAAAGCGCGAGGCCTTGCGCCACACGCTTTCGGTTTGGGGCTCCACGCCAGCGACGGCATCGAGGACGACGACGGCACCGTCGAGGACGCGCAGGCTGCGTTCGACTTCGATCGCGAAGTCGACATGTCCGGGCGTGTCGATCAGCTGCAGCTCGGCGTCGCCATACGAGCAACGCACGGCGGCGCTGCCGATGGTGATGCCCTTTTGTCGCTCGAGGGGATGGTGGTCGGTGGTGGTGTTGCCGTGGTGGACTTCGCCGACTTTGCGGATCGCGCCGCACGCGAACAGCACACGTTCGGTGAGCGTGGTTTTGCCGGCGTCGACGTGGGCGATGATGCCGAAGTTGCGCAGGCGGGAGAGGGCGATTGGGCTGAACATAGAGATTTCCATCAAGCTCAAGTGGCTCGACGCGACACCGCTTTCGCCCACAGCGCGGGCGTCAGCGTCGACAGCGCGGTCAGCGTCGTCGGCGAGCAGGGGACCGCCGCGTCAAAGGCGACGGCGACGGTCGGTGATGTGATGGATGCGGATCGAGCGCGCGCGAACACCTGACCCGCGGGGTCAGCGTGTGAGAATCAGGAGGTGGCGGCGCTGGGCGGGCATGGTGCCTGAGAACGACAGCGACAGCGGTGCGATTCACGCTGACGCCAGATCTCTTTGATCTACGCCTCAGACAGGCCGCGATCGGCATCGTCGAAGGCGTGCAACAGCGGGCAGGGGCCGGGCTTTCGTCGGCGCAGCAACGTCGACAGGCCGTCGCTGATGCGTTGCAGGTCGTGCACCTGCGCTTCGATCGCCGCGATCTTGGCCTTGGCCATCGCGCGCAGCCGTTCGTCGTCGACCACGCCGCGATCGGATGCAGCCAGGGCCGCAGCAATTTCGGTGAGCGTGAAGCCCAGCTCGCCCGCGCGACGGATGAAGCGCAGGCGGCGGACGTCGTTGTCGTCGTAGACGCGGTAGCCGTTGTCGGCGCGGGCTTCGGGCACCAGACCCTCGCGCTCGTAGAAGCGCACCGTCGACGTTTTCACGCCTGCTTGCCGCGCGAGCCACGTGATTGAGCGCAACGACATCGGGTCTCCCTCTTCAACATTTGATCGGCGCCCCCTCAAGAGGGGCGCCTCTGCGACCCCCCCCAAAGCGGGTTTCTCTTCGAGGCTCAATCACGCCGTGGTCGAAACATCACGAGCTGGGCAATGCCCCAGCTTGCTTCCACGACGAGCAAACCCACGAGCAGGTGGCTTGCACCCATCGACAACGCCCACACCATCCAGGCCGAGAATGCCACGCGAGTCAGCCCATCGGCAAAGCCCAGCCGCGGCGACGGCCACAGGACCCGCACGACACTCCACGTCGTCACCACGCAGCCAAGCAGGCCCACGAAGAACAGGTGGGTTGGCGAAAACGCCGGCAGCGGCGCACCACCAAACCCTGCACTGACGTGCAAGGTGTGGAGCAACGAGAGCATCGCGGTGGCGGTCCACGGTGTGGCGAACACCGTGGTCATGGCGATGTCGTAGAGGGCGCTGGCGACGACAAGGCGGCGACCAGGGAAGGCGGTGGTGTTGTTCATGCCGTCTACGATGCACCCTGCACCATGGTGCAAGGTCAAGCGCGATGAAACAGCCGCTGCCAGAACGTTCGCCGGGGAGCCACCTGAAGGGTCGACGCCATCGTTGAAAGCTCGGCGATTCGTTCTTGTGTCGTGCCGACATCGATGCCGACGAACGCCAGGCTCCACAACACATCTTCCTTGTCGAGGAACCAGTGCAGCACATTGCCAATGCGGGGTCCCGACGCGACGACCACGACGGCGCGTTGGTTGTCTGCCGTGTGGGTTTCGATCGCGACCTTGACGTCGTGCATCCGTAGCGTGCGCGTCACGGCCTCATGCATCAGGGCCCGCTGCGAGCACCGCTCGTGTCGACGAACACGTATCGACTCCACGCCGTCGGTTGTGCAGAACGACACACGCGTGAAGAAGGCGCCGCGATCGTCGCACTCATCGAGGACGAAGCGCGGTGGTGCTGCAATCGAGTAGCCCACACGGAGCGGGACAACCGTCTCGATCGTTGGCGGTCCAGCGTCGAGCACAACGAGATGTGCCTCGACAAAGGCCAACGCTGCCCGCACGCGACTCAACACGTGCTTTGGGAAGCTCTCATCACGCGCCGGGTCGTCGTACTCGGCTTGCGGCAGGAACTGCTGTGATGGCGACGCGAGCATCGCGGTGACCTCGCGGTAGCCGGTGACGCTGTCGCGCGCGTGCATCCGCACCTCGAGCAAGCCCGTGCGCAGCGGCACGAGCACATGTCCCATCACGATTTCGCACCCGGCCTGGTACACCATCCGGTGCACCGTTCTGAGGGCCGGTGCGTTGCCAATGTGCAGTGCTTTGAGCTCGATGACGGGACTCCACAGCGGGTCCCTGGTGGTGCGCGGCACCGCCTCGGGATCGTCGGCGCTCGCTGCGGCTGATGTGCTTTCGAACATCTCGCGGGCGTAGCGGTCAAGACGCGCGTTGAACGCTTCGTCGCCGTCGTCGGGGACGAGATGCAGCCCCTCGGCGATGTGAAATGTCCACGTCACGGCTGTTGCTGGATCGAACGCTTCAGCGAACTGTCGATTCTCACGAGCATGGGACCGCTGGTTTCTCACCAGCTTTCCACCCTTCGCGACCGGTTGAGCCTGTTCATTTGCTCGCTTTCTGTCCAGTC
>JBIKRQ010000448.1:0-5050 GCA_044349155.1 Myxococcota bacterium | reverse complement strand
TGAGCTCGGCATCGGTGATGTCTTTGAGCTGCACGCGACCATCGAATTCTTCGCGCGTGAGGCGCTGCACGATGATCTTTTTGATGGCGTCTTCGACTTCGGGATCTTTCTCGTAGCCGCGGGCGCGGGCCTCGGCAGCGAGCACCTCAAAGCGCACCTGTCCGTCGACAAACTCCTGCTTCTTGTCTTTGTCGACGTAGCGCGCGCGCACAAACGGCGACTGCTCATCGAGCTTTTTCTGCAGCTGCTCGACCGTGATGGGCTTGCCAGAAACGGTGGCGATGGGATCGCCCGGCGGCGTCGTTGAACCGGCACCCTTGTCAGCACAGCCAGCAAGACCAGAGATGGCAAGACCACAGACGGCGAAGGAAGCAAGAACACGCATGCGCCAGCCGTAGCAGCGTCGAGCAGGCCGGCCAAGGGGCGGTTGCTTCCCCTGCGCCAAGCGCCTACCCGCGGGGCATGACGACGTCGACGACCGCTGCTGGTGATCGCCCCAAGGTGTTTCTGATCGACGGCTCGGGCTACATCTTTCGCGCCTACTACGCGTTGCGTCGGCTCTCGACGTCGAGCGGCATGCCCACCAACGCCGTGTTCAACTTCGCCACCATGCTGCTGCGGCTGCTGAAAGAGCACGAGCCCAAGCACCTCGCGATCGCGTTCGACGTTGGCGGCAAGAACTTCCGCCACGAGATGTACGAGGCCTACAAGGCCAACCGCTCGGCCCCGCCGGAAGACCTGCCGCCGCAGATTCCGCTCATCCACCGCCTCGTCGACGCGTTTCAAATTCCGAAGCTCCTCATCAAAGGCGTCGAGGCCGACGACGTGCTGGCCACCGCCGCAGAGCGCGCCAAGGCCGCGGGCTTCGATGTGGTGATCGTCACCGGCGACAAAGACCTGATGCAACTGGTCGACGACCACGTGTCGCTGCTCGACGAGATGCGCGAGTCGCGCGGGCACGAGGGGGCCTTTGTTCATCGCCAACAGGTCATCGACAAGTTTGGCGTTGGGCCTGAGTTTGTCGTCGACATCCTTGCCCTCGCTGGCGACGCGTCTGACAACGTGCCGGGCGTTCGCGGCATTGGCGGCAAAACCGCCACTGAGCTCGTGCAGCAGTTCGGCGACCTCGAGTCGATCCTCAAGAATGCGAGCCAGATCAAGGCCAACGCCCGTCGAGAAAAGCTGATCGAGCAGGCCGACATGGCGCGCTTGAGCAAGCGGCTCGTGACCGTGAAGCGCGACGTCGACATGGAGTTCGACGTCGAGGCGGTCGCCTACCACGGCGCCGATCGCGAAGCCGCGCGGGCGTTTTTCCACGAGATGGAATTCCGTCGGTTGGTGAACGATCCCCTCGTGAAGCCGCCGCTGAAGAACAACGACGAGGGCGTGGTCCCCACCACCTTCGCCAAGGGCGGGCAGGTCGATCTGTTCGGCGGGCCCGTCGCAGCCGAAGCACCACCGATCGTGGTCGACCGCAGCGGCTATCGTGCCGTCGTCGACGAGGCGGGCTTGCGCGACGTGGTCACCAGCCTGGGCGGTGCCTCACGCTTCGCCGTGCGTGCCGAAGTCGACAGGCCCGGTGCTGCCGACGCGAAGCTCGTGGGCATTGCTGTGGCGTGGACCGACAACGCCGCAGCCTGGTTGCCCGTGAAGCAGCTGGGTGCCGACACGCTTCGTGCGGCCCTCGCACCGTTGCTGGCCGACGGCGGCAAAGAGGTCATCGCCCACGACGGCAAAACCGACATCAACACGCTGTTTCGCGAGGGCTATCCGGCGTGGCGTTTGGCGGGCGACCCGATGCTCATGAGCTACCTGCTCGACGCCGACGCTGACAGCCACGGGCTCGTCAACATTGCGCGTCGTTTTCTGCAGCACCCCATGCTCGAGCCTGTCGACATCGTGGGCAGCGGCAAGAACATGCGCAGCTACGACCAGGTCGAACTCGAGAAGGCCGCACAGTTTTCGGGCGAGGCCGCCGACGTCACGCTGCGCTCGCACAACGCGATGCTGCCGCGCATCGAGAAGGACGGCCTGCAGTCGCTGTACCGCTCGCTCGAGCTGCCGCTGGAAGACCTGCTCGGGGGCATGGAGCGCATCGGCATCAAGATCGACATCGAGCGCTTGAAGAGCTTGAGCGACTCGTTTGTCGACGAGATTGCCTCGCTCGAAACACGCGCCCACGAGGCGGCGGGCAAGCCGTTTCAGTTGTCGTCGCCCACGCAGATCGCCGAGCTGTTGTTCAAAGATCTGGCGCTCCCCGTCATCAAGCGCACCAAGACGGGGCCGTCGACCGACAGCCAGGTGCTCGAGGCGTTGTCGGAGCGTCACGACGTGCCCGCCCTCATTCTCGAGTACCGCACGCTCACCAAGTTGAAGAACACGTACCTCGATGTGCTGCCGCAGCTCGTCGACGAACGCACCCGCGTGCACACGCACTTCAATCAAGCTGTGGCCGCCACGGGCCGGTTGTCGTCGTCGGACCCGAACCTGCAGAACATCCCGATCCGCACCGCCCTTGGTCGCAAGATTCGCGACAGCTTCATCGCCGAAGACGGCTGCGTGTTGGTCAGCCTCGACTATTCGCAGATTGAGCTGCGCATCCTCGCGCACGTGTCGAAGGACCCCGTACTCGTCGACACCTTCATGAAGGGCGAAGACGTGCACCGCCGCACGGCCGCCGAGATCTTTGGTCTGCGTGCCGACGAGGTCAGCAAAGACCAGCGCACCGCCGCCAAGAGCATCAACTTCGGCCTGCTGTACGGCATGGGCGTGGTGCGTTTGGCACGCGAGCTCGGCATCAAGCGCGCCGAGGCCAAGCTCTACCTCGAGCGCTACTTCGAACGCCTGGGTGGCCTGCGCGACTGGCACGCCACAGCGCTGGAGCGCGCTCACGCCGAACGCGAAGTCCGCACGTTGCTTGGTCGTCGACGAAAGCTGCCCGGCCTCGACAGCAAGAACCCCGCAGAGCGCGCGCGTTCCGAGCGTTTGGCCATCAACACGCCGATCCAGGGCAGTGCTGCCGACATCATGAAGAAGGCGATGCTCGACGCCCACGCCGCCCTGAAAGCGCACGTGCCGTCGGCCAACATCCTGCTGCAGGTGCACGACGAACTCGTGATCGAAGTGCCCGAGGCCGACGCCACACGCGCCCTCGAGGTGGGCCGCGCGGCGATGGCCGACACCATCGTGCTCGACGTGCCGCTCGTGGTCGACGGCCGCTTCGGCCGCACCTGGAACGACGCGCACTGACGCTGCTACGGCTGCGCGTGGCGCTCCGTGCTGCGCGCGTCGACGGCGTCGATGTGCAGCGCGAGCGCCAGCGACAGCAGGCCGACAACGGTGATGACAGCGACGCTGAAGCGCTCAAACGGTGGGCGGATCGTGGTGGTGTGCACAGCGGGCCTCGTTGGTAGGCGCTGTAGCGCTCTGACTCTGATTCTCATCTTCAAGATTGCGGCGGTCAAGCGCCCCGATGCGGTGGCGCATCCTGACGCTGCCTGGCGAACTCTAGCGAGCAGTCCGCTTGCGTGCGCCGGCGAGGGCGAGCGCTGCGACAGCACCCCACACGAGCGCACCACCGACCACGGTTGCGGTGCTGGAGTAGGCGAAGTGCAGCCCGTCGAGCGCATGGAGGCCGAGTCCTTCGCGCACGACCACTTGCACGACGAGCACGGCGATCACGACCACCGCGCCAACGATCGCGGCGAGGGCTGGCTGCAGTCGTCGTGCAAACAGTGCTGCGAGGCTGGCCGCAGCGAGCGACACGAGCGACGCGGTCACGCACTGGCTGAAGTCGTCGTTGGAGATGTCGTCGGTTGAGCGCAGCAGCGACACGCCCAACAACGCGAGGCCCGCCATGGTCGACATCCACGCGAGCAGCACCACGATCCACGTCGACGGCGCTCTCGTGTCGCGAGCAACGCCCGCCGCGAATACCTGCAGCGCGATGAGGGCGACGATCGCCGTTGGAAACACCATCCCGGCAATGAGGTCGCGGCTGGGCAGAAACGGCGAGAGCGCCAACGCGGCGACCGGCGCCCCGACGACGACGAGCATGAACACCTGCGTAGCGCGAGCGAAACGCGGCGCGCTGCGCGGGGCAAGGGCCGACCACGCACCGTAGATGCACGCCGTCGACGCGATCGCCGCCGCCACCAACGCGGCCATGCTGTACGCGGGCACCGCCGCCTGGTGGTCGAGCACGAAGACAGTCGACACGCCCGAGGGCAACGCACACAGCACAGCAGGGATGATGCCGCCGAGGACGGCGGTCGGGGCTGCAACGCGCGCACGGGTCGTGGTGGCGCTGACGACCACGCCGACGGCTGCCGCACACACGGTGGTGGCGATGACGCCGAGCGAGGCCAGTGCGACGTCGACGACTTCGAGTCCGCGCAACAGCGAGGCGAACCCCATCGCGGCGAGGGCGATGCCGACGAAGGGGGCGGCCACAACGAGGACGGCGGCGATCTTGCCCACGACAATGCGCAGCGGCGAAAGGCCTGTGACCATCAGCAGCGGCAGCGTTCCCTGCTCACGCTCACCGGCGATCGTCGACGACGCGAACGCCGGCAGTATCACCGACGCGCCGACCAGAGCGATGGCCGACATGATGGCCAGCAGCGCGCCGCCCGCAGGCTGCAGCGGCCGGTACGTGCCGACGCTGTCGACGTGGTCGGCAATGACGAGCGCCGAAATCGCGGCCACGGCACCCAGCGTGAGCAACCACGCCACCCAGGTGCGCGGGCGACGCAACACCAGGTTGGCGTCTTTGGAGATGATGGGATTGTCGAGGAGGAGGGAGCGGAAAAACGCTGTCATGCTGCACCGTCCTGCGTCATCGTCAAAAACAAGGCTTCAAGGTTGAGTCGTTCAGGCACGACGGCCGCAACACCGACGCCGGCGGTCACGAGCGTGTGCACGAGTGCTGCACTCGCGGCTGGTGACGACGTGATCGTGAGCGCCAACAGCTGGCCATCGGTGTGACACGCCGACACGTGTGGGCACGACAGCGCCGCCGTTTTTGCCGTGGCGACGTCGCCAACAACCT
>JBIKRQ010000302.1:0-7846 GCA_044349155.1 Myxococcota bacterium | reverse complement strand
CGGGATCGGGTTCAGCAGCACAACAGCGGCAGCGTCAGCAGCGCACGTCGACGACAACGCGACCTGTGTGGCCTGCCCGTGGGCAAACAACACGATCCGCCCGTCAGACCCGGGCAGCGTTCGTGCCAGTGCGCAGGCAGCATCGACGTCGGCGGCGAGGGCACCCGGGCCTTTCTCGTCGACGTCAGCCTGCGGATTCTTGTTGCAGCCTGGGTCGTCGTTGGGCCCGCAGGTGCGCTTGTCCCAGGCGAGGCTGAGGGCCCCACGTTCGCCAAAAGCTTGCTGCCACGACGTCGTCACCGCGATCGGTGCGGCGTAGGTGGTCACGCCATCGCCGCGTCGCATCCCTTTGCGCGACACGTCGCTGGCGCCAGGCACGATGACGATGACCGGGCCAGTGACGGCGTCGCTGCCAACGACGGGCAGGGCAACGCTGGCCTTGAGCACCGCCGGAGCGCCAGCGACGTCGAGCGTGACATCGCGATCTTCAAACCGCACCGTCATCGGCGGTGGCGGCGGCTCGGCCGCAACGGGTGCTGCCGTGTCGTCGACGTCGCTGACGGCGGTGGTGGCACCCTTTGGATGACGAGCAAAGCGCGACTTCTTGCGCGGTGTGGTTGCACAACCGGTAGCCACGACGACGACAAGGCAGACAGCGAGGCAGAAGGAAATCCTGGGCATGGTACTCACTCGTCGGCGAGGGTGTGGTCGGCGGTGAGCGACACGTCGTCGTCAACAGGCCATGGCAGGAGCGGGGTATCGACGACCACGACGCCCGCAGCTTCGGCAGCACCGAACGTTCCGCCATCAGCGAGGGCCGCAACGTCGGTCAATGCTGCTCCGCTCACCGCGCGCACGCCGTTGAACAGGGTCAAGGTGATGGCGTCGTCACTCGACGACAGCGACAGCCCGCCCATGATCGGCCAGGTCGGTGCCTGCAGTGCCGCGACGAAGCGCTGGTGGCCAACGCAGCCCACGTCGACGACGGACAGCCCGGCGAGCACCAGCCCGCTCACAAGCCCATCACGCACATCGGCTTCAATACCGTTTGCGGTGCGAGCGACGACGACGTGCCGTGCGCTGTGGCCTTGGCGACGCAGCCACGTGCCAATGGCGCGACCGAGTCGCATGCTCACCGCCGACGAAAACGCCACCGGCGGGCCACGAAAGCCGATCCCACGAACGAGGTCTGCGCACTGCATGACGACGACGCTACGGAGGTCTGGTCGGGCACACAAGTCTCGGTTCACACCACGACAACACGCCAGCCGCGTCGACCGATTCCGTCAGGTCGTGGTCGTGGGGGCCGCCTGCTCGACGGTGCGTTGGTGCAAATAGCGGTGCACAATCGCCTGCTCGACGCTGATGCGGTGGCGCGCCGGTGCCAACACTGCTGCGATCAAGGTGACGCGCTTTGGGTCGTCGACACGCAGCCGCACGGTGGGCTCGAGGGCCGGCATCTCGATGCCGCGCTCATGCTGTCGACGATCGAAAAAGGCACGGGCAGCGTCGACGTGCAGGGCGTGCTCATCGCGGCAGGCGACCAACAGCGCCGCTTCGGCCTCGCGCCATTCTGCGACGTCGGCGGGGATTTCAAACGTGTGCTGCACCCACGCTTCAGGCGGGCCTTCGGCGGCGACCGCTGCTGTGAGGAGCACCGCATTGGGCAGGGTGATGCTGCGCCCGGTTTGCTGCTCGCCGAGTTTTCCGGGCCCGATCTCGAGCAGCGTCGTCGTAAACAACGAGGTGTCGATCACGTCGCCACGCAGGCCGTTGATCTCGATGCGATCGCCGATGTCGAACACGCGCGCCGAGGTCCGCAGGAACGTGCCGCCCGCTCCCATGATCAGCTCTTTGGTGGCGATGACGATCGCAGCGGCTACGGCGACGAGCGACACGGCAAACGTGCGCAGCTCGTCGAGCCACACGGTGGCGGTGGCGATCGCCAGCACGAGCAGCACGACATTGCGAGAGCTCGCCACCAGGCGGCGCTGCTCGTGAGGCGCGAGGCCGCGCTTGCGCAAAAACGTGACCACGGCGTGGCGCGCCACGAGGGCGAGGATCCACAGCGCGGCCGTGATGACGAGGTTCTTGACCAACGTCGGCGTGTCGATCGCCCCGATCGTGGGCGCCAGGTTGGCCAGGGTGAGGTCAGCGTTGTCCATGGGCGTTGCGCTTTGGTGACGGGGTTCTAGCGTCTTGTCGACACCAACAAGAGGGAAACCATGTCTGGAGCGCCTACCCACGCCATCTGGCACATCCGCGATCGTGAAGGCAAAAAGGCCTTCTGGACCGAAATCGGCGTTGGCTTCACCAACCGCGACGGCTCGATCGCCCTGAAACTCAACCTCGTACCCATCGACGGCGGCATGATGGTGGTCAAGCCCCTCGAGCGCGATGGCCGCGACTGGCGCGATCGCGACCGCGACGACGACTGAGCCGACCTGTCAGGCCGCTACGGCTTGCCCCACTGCACCGCCGCGTCGATCGATGGCTTCTGCCGGTCGACGACGACGGCGGGCAGGCGCTGATCCTGGGCGCGTCCACTGGCGTCGATCACCTCAACCGCCAGTTCATTGCGTCCGTCGCGCAGCGGTACCCGCACCGAAAACCGCCCCTTCGCGTCCGACGTCGTCACCTGCTCGCCCACCTTCACCAAGGCACCCGGGGCGGTCGTTCCGTTCACGGTCGTCGTCGTCTGGTTCGTCTGGGTCGCGGCGAGCGCACCGAGTTTCAAAAACAGGCTCGATGGCACGGCCGTCGGCGCTGATGGGGCGGCATTCGCGGGCACCGTCGTGCCTTGACCCGCCGTCACGTCGACGGAGGCGCCCTGTGCGGTCACCTTCACGCGCCCCGTGGTGGCCGCAACGGCAAGCTGGCCGCGGCCATCAGTGACAACACCGAAGGTGCCGCCCGTCGACGACGCTTCAGCATCGGAGTCTCGCGTTTGCACACGCAACACGCGCTTGCTGCCGCCGTCGATCGTGGCGGTGACGTGGCCTTCGTCGAGGCGAACGCGCGCCACAGCGTCGGTGAGTTCGCGGATCCGCAACTCCGATCGCGGCGACAGTCGCACTTCGATGCCGTTGCCCAGTTGCAGCGTTGCTTCGGCATTGCGGCCGGCGCGCACGACGTCATCGGGCCCGAGGGGTTTGCCTTCGTTGGCGTCGTTCCAGACGGCGTCGTCGCCGTGGCGGACCTGCACG
The DNA here is from genome assembly GCA_044349155.1 of Myxococcota bacterium. GTDB lineage: Bacteria > Myxococcota > UBA727 > UBA727 > VGSZ01 > VGSZ01. The sequence goes on along the minus strand of JBIKRQ010000302.1, from coordinate 4,640 downwards.
TTGCCTCGCCTCGATACGAGCACCGTCGGCGCATCAGGCGCGACAGGAGTTGCCGGCAGCGTTGCCTCCGCGGTCGCCGATGACGGCATGGGCAAGGTCGGCAGCGGTGACACAGGCTCAGTTGCCGCCGTGACGACGACGGCGGGTGGCGAAAACAGGCGGGAGTAGCCGACCACCGCGAGTGCGATGACGACCAGTGCGCCCACCAGCACGGCGACCACGGTGCGCGTCATGGTGAGACCCACCGATCGTCGACGACAGCGGCACCGCCGGCTCCGATCAGAGCGATCACATCTGCCAGCGTGGCGCCGCTGTCGAGCAGCACGCGTCCACACGGCGCAGGCGCAGCCAGCAGTGACGCGACATCGGCGGCCACGACGACGTCGGCGTTGTCGGCGACCAACTGCGCGCCACGCTGTTGCAGCGCGAGTGCCGCCGTCGGCCGGTCGAGGACCTGTACGCGCAACCCCGCTGCGTCGCCTGCGCCCTCGAGAGCTTCGACAACCTGGCGTGTGCGCCGTGCCGTCGCTCGACGCTGCGCGAGGTTGGAGCCAAGGACGCGCTGGACCTCTTCGACAGCATGGCTCAGGGAGCGAAACGGCTTGACGAGGTAGCCGTCGGCGTCGTCCAGCAAGGCCTGCAGCGCACTGTCGCGACCGGGGTAGCCGGTGATGACGACGACACCGGTTGGCTTGCGTCCCTGACGCTCGGCGCGGCGCACGTCGGCGAGCAACTGCAGTCCCGTCGATCGCGGCAGGTTCTTGTCGGTCAGCACGAGGTCGACGTCGGCGCCATCCTCGAGGCGCTCAAGAGCCTGCTCGGCGGTGCCCACGGCCTCGATCCGGTAACCAGCGTCACCGAGGACCGACCCCAGGATCCGTTGGAGGGTCGGCTCATCCTCGACCAGCAGAATTGTTCCAGCGCCAGACATTGCGCCCACCGTAGCAATGTCGTCGCGTTGATGCGCGTTCGCGGGCTCCGCGATGGTGTCAAGCGGATGTTTCGGCGAAGAGCGACGAACGCGCGTGGATCCCGCACCAGGACCGGGATAGGAAAACATCGTAAAATCAATATCTTGCAGGAGTGTGCTGAGCTGGATGACTCACCGGCTTCGCCTGCCAAACCGTGAACGAGCAGGCTACACACTCGGTCAACTTCGAGGTCCCGATGCCGATCCAGCGCACGTCCCAGGCCCCGCTCCGCACGTCAGCATCGACGACAGCCAAGGCCATCTCGACGCCAGCCACAGACAAGCCCGTGGGCACCGCCGCGTTGGACAGTGTCGTCGTCGACAAGCTGGCTCCGCCCTCGATGCAGCAGCTCGATCACCTCTGGGACACCGGCCAGTACGCAGCGATCGTGAAGGCCATCGCCGCCACGGTTGCACCGCTGACGCGCACCGACTTCAAGGGGCTCGACGGTCAGGCCCTCGTCGTGACGGCGAGCAAGCTGTTCGTTCTCGAAGAGCGCCTCAAGGCCACGATCAACAAGCTCTCGCTCACCGACAACAAGACCGCCAAGTTGCACGCGCTGACGTTGGCACAAGACATCGCGTCGGCGTCGACGTCGGTCTTTCGTCAAGCTGTCGTGCTGCAGGATGCCGCCGACCCCCAGCCCGTGTCGGCGTGGCTCGTCGCCAAAGACACCCACAAGAATGCCCACAAGTGGACGCCCGAGGAGCACCTCACCTACCTCGCGCAAAAGACCGTCGAGTTCTACTTGAAGGGCGGCAGCGACGCGCAGATTGCCAACGTCAGCCCGGCGTTCTTGCGCTCGGTCAAGAGCGGTGCTTTGTGCGAGTACGTCGTCGACGCCTACGACATGGCGCGCGCCGCCGTCGTCGAGCCGGGGCGTCCTTCGCCGGGCCACACGGTGTTGTCGCGCGGCAACGACGCCTTCACGGCCGGCACGTTCGAAGTCCAAAAGAACGACCACGGCGACATCACGCATGTCTTGATCGGCACGTTCTCGGGCCACTACCGCACGGGTCTTGAGGCGCAGGGCCACATGGTTCGTCACGTCGTCACGGCGTTGTCGGCGATGTACCCCAAGCGCTCCAAAAAGGAGATCCTCGCGATGGTGGTGCAGCGCGAAGGACAGGCCACAAACCCGCGCACGATCGAGGTCATCAGCCGCGGCATCGGCCTCGACGGAGCGCTCGCCCAGCAGCTCGAGACCAATCTCAAAGCCGAAGCCATGCGCTGGCAGCCGCTGCAGATTGTCCAGACGCCGAAGCAGCCCGGCTCGCCCCTGGCGAATGAGCTGGCGGGCATCAAGGATTGGGCCTCGGGTGCGCTGAAGAACAACCTCTTCATCGACGCTGCCCACCGTCCAGTCTCGAGCGAAGCGCCCGCGGCTGGTGCTGCCAGGTCGGCTCTTGAAGTCCTCGCACGCATCGACGCGTTCATGGGCAAAGCGGCGCAGGCCAACAACGCCGTCGTCGGCGATCAGCTGCTCGGAACGCTGCGCGCCCTCGATTCCTACACGGGCAAGCTGCCGGCCGACATCGTCGACTCAAAAGTGCAAAAGGAGATCGATCGACTCTTGAAGCGCTGGAACAACGGCGTGTTCGGCGTGACCGGTGCCGACCTCGGCGCGGTGTTTTCGATCCCGCCGACGGGGCGCAGCACCCGCATCGTGGCAACGATCAACCCCAAGGCCACCGACGACGAACTCAAAGACATCCTGCGCGCAGGCGCTGACGTGGCTCGCTTCAACACCGCTCACGGCAGTGTCGGCGACAAAATCACGGTGATGAAGAAGCTGCGCCAGTTCGCAGCACAGATGGGCCGCGAGGTGAGCATTCAGGTCGACCTCGAAGGACCAAAGCTCCGCCTGCGTTCGTTCGAGAACCCCAAGCAGCTCGCCAACAACGACATCTTCTTGAAGCCCGGCGAGCTGGCGACATTGACCACCGCCGACGTCAAGGGCAGCCAGAGCGCGATGTTGTTCCCCGTCGACTACCCGACGATGTGCGACGACGTGAAGCCCGGCGATCCGGTCTCGATGAACGACGGCACCGTGAAGCTCGTCGTCAAAACCGTCGACAAGGCAGCCGGTCGTGTCACGGCGGAAGTCGTGATGGGCGGCAAGGTCTGGGACAACAAGGGCGTGGCGTTTCCGCAGTCGAAGTTGTCGGGCGCCACCGTCACCGACGAAGACCTGCAAAACCTGATGGCGCTCATCGACCACGTCGATGTCTTCGCCCAGTCGTTTGTGCAGAGCGCTGACGACGTGGTGTTCCTCCGCCAGCGCATGCAAGACCTCGGTGCGGTCAAGCCGATCATCGCCAAGGTCGAGCGCGGCAACATCGCGCTCGACGAGAGCGCGCTCACCAGAATCGCCCTCGTGAGCGACGCCCTGATGGTGGCGCGCGGTGACCTCGGCGTGGAGCTCGGCGAAGCGCAGTTGCCCGTCGCGGAACGTCTCATTCGTGAAGTCGGCGAAACCACCGGCCGTCCCGTGATGCTCGCCACCGAAGTAATGATGTCGGTGCTGAACGAAAGCCGCGGCAGCCGTGGCGACGTCGATGCCTTGTACGGTGCCGTCGTCGACCGCCGCTTCCACGCGATCATGTTGGGCAAGGAAACGTCGTCGCACAAACAGCCCGGCAACGTCGTTCGCGAGATCGCTGGCTACATCATCTTCGGCGAGACCGAACGCGAGAAGCCGCGCGACAAGAAGCAGGCTGAGTCCCTCACCTCGACCACGGCCGCCTCTCTCTTCATGAACCGCGGCCGCGTCGCGGCACCGCCCAGGGGCACCTGATGCGCATCCAACGCCCCGCCACGTCCTCTGTGACCCCTGCTGCGGCGCACACAACAGCAGCGCCGCAAGCCTCCGCCCCGGCTGCGCCAGCGAGTGCCAGCGACGTCTTCGATGCCGTCCACGACCTTCGCCACCGCGTCGGTCCGAGCACGGTCGTCGCGGGCCGCACGCACACCGCCACACCGCGCCTGTTCGACGACTGGAAAACCGCGCTGCTCGAGGCCGAAGCCGACAGCCGCGCAGAGGTCGAGGTCATCGAGCCCGCGTTCGCGCAGGCTGCAGCACGGCTCGAGGCGCGCACTGGCGCACCGCTCGATGACGCCGAGTTGCGCGACTTGCACCGGCAGACTGCAAAGGACTGCGCGGCTGACTTCGCCACCGCGCGTGCCGCCCACCTGCACGACATCACGCGGTCGCCGTCGACGCGCCAGCAAACAGAGCGCGACGTGGTGCTCGCGCAGCGCCCTCGGCTGGCGCGGCTTCGCGATGTGTTCACGCCGATCGCGCACAAGGAACCAGGCGCGCGCGATCACGAGATCGTGTTGTGGGAAAACCGCAACGTCATGGTCGTCGTCGACACCTTCTCGCGCTCACCGAAGGCGCTTGTGGTGCCCAAGGCCACCCTGCAGTTGCCAGTCGACGCCACGAGCCAGCTGCTCGATGAGTTGGCCGTTGTCGCGGCCCACGTTTCCGACGCCTTCTCGAGCGCCAAAGGCGCTCCTCCTGCCGGCATCTGGATCAACCCGCCCCAACACGTCGCGATCCGCCAGCTGCACGTGCATGTGCTGCCTGATCTCCCGCCCATTTCCGCCGACCGATCACCGCCGAAGGAACTCCTCGGCGATCCCCGCACGCGTCGTCAGGTGGAAGCG
>JBIKRQ010000301.1:0-7847 GCA_044349155.1 Myxococcota bacterium | reverse complement strand
TGAGGGGTGGGCGGGGACACGTCCCCGCCAATCAACGCTGAGCCTCGAAGAGAAAACCGGCTTTGCGGTTTTGTCGCCGAGGCGAATGGTTTGAGGGGTGGGCGGGGACACGTCCCCGCCAATCAACGCTGAGCCTCGAAGAGAAAACCGGCTTTGCGGTTTTGTCGCCGAGGCGAATGGTTTGAGGGGTGGACGGGGACACGTCCCCGCCAATCAACGCTGACCTGTCCGCGCTGTGCGGCCAACGGCGTGACGTCGACGAACACCGCGACGTCGCGCTATCACCGCAGCATGGTCGGTGATCTCTCACACACAGCCCGAGGGGCACAGCAGGTGACGCCGCTGTGAACGCCCTCGTTGGCCGTGACGACGACCTGCAAGCGGTGGTGGCGCTCCTCGTCATCCACCGCTTCGTCACGATCACGGGCACCGTTGGCGTGGGCAAGTCGGCCCTCGCCCTCGCCGTTGCTGAACACCACCGCTCCTTTGGCGCCCGCGTCGTGGTCGTCGATGTCGGGTCGTTGCGCGCGGTCGCGGCCAGCCTTGCGGGTGTTGTCCACGACGACGACGCGCTGCTCGTGCTCGACAACCTCGATGCCCTGGCTGCCGACCCCACCACCGCCACGTTGCTGCGCCAGGTGCTGACCCAACACCAACGCCTGCGCGTGCTCACCACGTCGAGGCTGCGTCTGCGCAGTGGTGTTGAAGCCGTGTACCGGTTGTCGCCGCTGGGGCGCCACGACGCTGCCACGATGCTCGCGCGCTGCTGCGAACGCCTGCAGGTGGGTGCTCCGTGGGTGCATCCGCAGGGGGCCCAAGTCAGCGACGACGTGGGTGCTCTGGTCGACGCCCTTGGTGGGTTGCCGTTGGCGCTCACGTTGGCCGCACAAGCCTCGCCCTTGCTCACGCCCGCCCAGCTGCTGCAGCGCTACACCGCCGACCCCGCTGTGCTCAGCAACGGCGACCACGACCAACACGCGCGCCACCAAACGTTGGCCGCAGCCATCGACGACGCGGCCCTGGGCGTCGACGACAACACCCGCCAGGTGTGGTGGGCGAGTGCGCTGTGGTGGGGCCCGTTTGACGTCGAGGAACTCGAGCGCCTCGTCGCTGGCATCTTGCGGGTCGACGTGTTGGCGGCCACGCGCACGTTGCTCGATGCGTCGTTGTTGGTGCGCACGCCCGATGGCTTGCTGAGTTGTCCAAAGCCGCTGTGGCAGCACGCGCGCGCGGCGTTGAAGACGTTGCCGACGTCAACACACCTCGCCCTGCGCCGGGCTCACGCCACGTTTGTGAACACGTGCAGCGAGTCGTTGCCGGTGTTGGTGCGGCGCGCGGCCGATCTGCGGGCCGTGATCGCCGACGCTGAAGCCAACGACGAAAACCAGGCCGTCGACATCGACGACGCCGACACCGACGACACCGTGGCCCGTGCTGGTTTGTTGCTGGCGCGGCTCGCGTTGCGCCAGGGGCCCGTCGTCGAGGTGCAGCCCATCGTGCAGCAAGCGCTGTTTCGCGTGCGCGACGACAAGCTGCGCATGACGCTGCTGCTCGTGGGCGCTCGTGCGGCCCTGCACACCGCCGCCTTCGACGACGTGCAGCGGGCCCTGCGCGCGGTCGATGCTTGTGCTGCCGCCAATGCCATCGCCGACGATGCGGGCGTGATGGCCGAGTACCACGTGGTCACTTCGCTGCTGGCGCGCCGTCGCGGCGATGTCGATGGCGCCCGCGAAGCGCTCGAACTCGGCATCGCCACCGCACGCACGCGGCAACGTCACCGCGAGCACGCGGCGTTGTTGGCGCGGTTGGCCGCACTCACTTTCGAATTCGACGACGTCGACGCAGCCCTTGGCTTGTTCGACGCTGCACTCGTTGCCTGTCGCGAGCATGGCGATGACGTGTTGCGCGCCGAGGTGCTCACCAACGCGGGCCTCGCCCAACAAGCCGACGGACGCTTCTACGACGCCGACGCCTGCTTCATCGAAGCGTTGGCCCTGCACCGGCGCTTTGGTCATCGTCGCTACGAGGCCATCACCCTCGCCGATCGCGGTGCCCTGGCCCTCGAGCAGGGGCGGCCCGTCGCGGCACTGCCGCTGTGTCGCACCGGCGAGCAGCTGCTCTCGACGGTGGGCGAGTACGCCACCGCCACGATCGCGCGCGCGACAGCACGGCTGGCAGCAACGTGGAGCGGCTCGCCGCTGGCGGAAGGCGAGCGCGCCCTCGACTTCGAACCAGGCCTCGTGGGCATCGGTGTCGACGACGGCCCCACCACCGAACACGACATCGACGCGCATCTGTACCTGGCGGCCTGGATCTGGAACATGGCGGCGCATGCGTTGGCCGACATCGTCAACGGGGCCCGCGTCGCCGACGTGGCGAGCGAATTGTTGCGCCACCACCAGCGCGCCGAAAACGACGTGCGCACCGGCCGTGCTGACGAAGTGCGCCTCGCTTTGCGGGTCACCTCACGACTGCAGCGACTGCTGGCGGGCAACGCCGTGGTCGTCGTCGACGTCGATGGGCACGCGATGCGCGTCGGCGACAACGACGCCGTGGTGCTGCGCGACATCCCGGCGTGGGCGCGGATCGTGTGGCGCCTCGCCACCGCGTCCATCGACAACGAGTCCGTCGACGACGCGGTGCTGATTGCGGCGGGCTGGCCCGACGAGGCGCTGCCGAACACCGTGGCTGGCGAGCAGTTGGCCGAAGCGTTGGCGGGGATCCGCGAAGCGGGACTCGAGTCGCACCTCGTGCACGACGACGACGGCTACCGCCTGGGCGCGCTCGTCGTGGTGAGATCAACCGAAGTGTGACGTGCGTCGCAGCATGCGGGTGAATGGCGGAGGTCGGCGGTTCGTTTCACGCCGCTTTTATGAGCCGTTCAGCACCTCGTCTGGCCCGCCGCGTGCGGGAGGAGTCTTCATGTTTCTTCGTTCGTTCTCGCTCGCGATCGTTGCTGTTGCCGCTGCTGCTGCCACGGGCTGCACCACCGACGTGAAAGGCCTGAACTGCGGGCTGCTCGATGCCCGCGTCGACGCCGAAGGCAACAACTACTGCCCCGATCCCGCCGCCGAGGATGATTGCGTGCTCGTGCGCGACACCATGCTCGATGCCTTCGTTCGCTGCGGTCTTGACGAAGCCGCCGCCGCCGACATCGCCGAGCAGTCGTTTGACTGCAGCACTGCCGTGGCCACCAAGACAACGTTTGATGACTGCGTGTCAGCACTCGAGGACAGCACCTGTCCCGTCGACGTGCCCACGACCTGCGTTGGCGCCGTGTTGACGGAATAATTGGCGTTTCGCCTCAAGAGTGAAGCACGTCGCGACGGCCTTCGTCGTCGCGGCCCGACCGTTTGCGGTCGAATTCATATTGATATTCGTGCGCTTGGCGGAACTGCACGAAGCAGTCCGAGTCAAGCGCGCTTTCAACACCCTCACACCTTCGCCTCGGCAACCCAGGCTGCGGCTGGAGACTTCATGTCGTTTCGCTCGATCGGACTTGTCATCGCTACCGTCGCTGCGGCCTCGGGCTGCACCACCGACGACAAGGGCCTGAGCTGCGGCCTGCTCGACGGCTACATCACTTCCGACGGCGAGACGTACTGCCCCGACCCCGCCGCACCAGACGACTGCGTGCTGGTGCGCGACACGATGGTGGAATCGTTTGTGCGCTGTGGGCTCGACGACGTCGACGCGACCGACGCTGCCGCGAGCACCTTTGACTGCCGCACCGCTGTGGCCACCACGACGTCGTTCGACGACTGCATCGCGCAGCTCGACGACACCGACACGTGCCTGGCCACCGCCGCCGACCTGCCCGCCAGCTGCATTGGTGCGGTGGTGATGCACGCCGACGGATCCGACCGACCCTGAATTCATGGAGTTGGCGTTCCGCCAAGTCCATGAATATCAATATGAATTCGACCGCAAGCGGTCGAATCTGAAACCTGGCGCAGATCTGCGCGGTCGGCTGCAGACCCCAAACGCCCTGCGTGCGTTTGTTGCTGCACCACCCACGGAGTCGTTCATGCGCCACCACCGTTTCGTCGCCGCGTTCGTTGTCACCTGTGCTCTGTCGTCGTTGACGACGTTTGCGGCCCGCGCGGAAAGCCTGCCGGCAGCACCTGGTGTGCGACACGCGCCGGCGACGGTCGCGCCCGCCGAGAAGAGTGGCCTGGTGCCCACGATCAAGCCGCGCGTGGATCTGGTGTTTGCGCTCGACACCACGGGCTCGATGGGCGGGTTGATCGATGGCGCCAAGCGCAAGATCTGGGCGATCGCCAACGAGGTCGCTTCGGCCCAGCAAAAGCCCGAGGTGCGCATTGGTCTGGTGGCCTACCGCGACCGCGGCGACGCCTACGTCACGCAGGTGGTGCCGCTCACCGACGACCTCGACGCCGTGTACACGAAGCTCATGGCGTTGACGGCCGACGGCGGCGGCGATGGCCCCGAAGACGTCAACGAGGCCCTGCACGACGCGGTCACGAAGATGTCGTGGAGTGCTGACAAGAAGGCGCTGAAGATGGTGTTTCTCGTCGGCGATGCCCCGCCACACATGGACTACGACCAGCAGGTGCAGTGGCAGAAGACGGCGCAGGTGGCGCTCAAGCAAAACATCTACATCAACACCGTGCAGTGCGGTGCTGACATGGCCACCACCACGACGTGGCGCGACATCGCTCACGCTGCCGAGGGTCGCTACGCGGCCATCCCGCAAGACGGTGGTGTGCGCGTCGCCGAGGCCACGCCCTTCGACGCTGAGCTCGTGCGCCTGGGTGCCGAGCTCGACGCCACCAACTTCACCTACGGCCGCGTTGCTGCACGCAGTGAACGCGTCGAGAGCCGCAAGAAGGCCGAGGGCTACGCCGCCGCTGCCCCCGCTGCCGCCGCCGCCGATCGCGCCGTGGCGAAGAACAAGCTCAACACCGGCATGAAGGCCAGCGACGACCTGATTGCCCTGGCCGACAGCGTGGGCGGTGCCGAAAGCGCGCTGTCACGCGTGAAGTCCGACGAGCTCCCCGACGAACTGCGCGGCAAAGACAAGGCCCAGCAAAAGGCCATCGTCGAGGCGAACCAGAAGAAGCGCGCGGCGGTGCAGCAGCAGATCGCCGAGCTGTCGAAAAAGCGCGACCAGCACCTCGCCGAAGCCGCGAAGAAAGCCCCCGAAGCCGCCGACGCCTTCGACGGCGAGGTGAAGGGCATGGTGCACGCCGAAGGCGAGGCCCTCGGCCTCACCTGGTGAGCCGCGGCTCGCACCGCCGACCGCCAGGCACCGAACAGCACTTCGCCTCGAAGAAACCGCCTTGCGGTTTCTTCGAGGCGAGTCTCTTGAAGGGTGGCGGGAAACTTCCCGCCGCGAAGCGCTGAGGTTTTTTCAGTACAGAAGGTCGTACGGGAACTTCACTGGGCCCGCGTAGCCCTCGTCGATCAAAAACTGACGAAACTCGCGCAGATCGTCGTATTTGCGATCTGGCATGGACTCAAAGCTGAGTTCGTCGATTTGCTCGATTGGCAGGCTTTTGAGGGAATCAAGGCCAATGGTGTTCCCGATAAACTCAATCTTCAGACGAATGTTTTCGCCAAATGAAGAGGACAGTTCTCCATCAAAGAGATAGTGGAACGAGACGGCCACGTCGCAGGTCGCAGCTTCACAGCCTACCTCGAGCGACGAGAGGTTTGCGTTCACCAGAACCTCGCGGTTGGTACTCGAGCCGAACAGCGTGAGCGCCACATCGGGCTGACCAGAGCTGCTCACGGCGAGGCCATCAGTGGTCGAAGCCACAAGCTCGGTGAGCGCCAAAGCTGAAACACCAAGGCGCCCTTCAATGGGTGGTAGATCGACAACACGTATGAGGCGCGGCAAGGCTCCCAGGACGACGTCTGCTGGATGATTCAAACCAGCAAGCCCATCAAGGTTGGTGAGTTCATCACCTTCGATGTGTATTTTCCTGCAATACTCATCTGTCGCCGCAAGCTGCACTTCACTTTGGCTCCACACCATGCAGATGTGCTCATCACGGTGGATGTCGCGGCAGCCCATCACCGACAGCGGCAGTGCAAGCAACAACAGCCGTTTCATCGATGCTCCCGTCACGTCGGCAGTGGTGGCGATGCACAAAGCCCCTCGAGAAGACGAGGGGCTTTGGTGAACGACTACTTGTTCTGCGGGAAGCCGAGGTCAACGCCGCGGAAGCGTGGATCGGGCCAGCGCGCGATGACGTTCTTGTTGCGCGTGTAGAAGCGCACGCCGTCGGGGCCGTAGATGTTCAAGTCGCCGAACAACGACTGCTTCCAGCCGCCAAACGACGAGTACGACATGGGCACGGGGATCGGCACGTTCACGCCGACCATGCCGATCTGCACGTCGTGCTGGAACTTGCGCGCCGCACCACCGTCGTTGGTGAAGATGGCGGTGCCGTTGCCGTAGTGGTGGCCGTGGATGAGGGCGATGGCGTCGTCGTAGCTGCCCACGCGCACCACGCTGAGCACCGGCCCGAAGATCTCTTCGCGGTAGACACTCATGGTGGGCTTCACGTTGTCGAGCAGGCACGGCCCGAGGAAGAAGCCGTTGTCGTGGCCTTGTACCTTCAGCGTGCGACCGTCGACGACGACGTCGGCACCTTCTTTTTCACCGGCATCAACAAAACCCGCGACGCGATCGCGGTGGGCCTTGGTGATGAGCGGGCCCATCTGCGAGGCGTTGTCGAGGCCGTTGCCGACCTTGAGCACCGCGATGCGCTCTTTGATCTTCGGCAGCAATTTGTCGGCGGCGTTGCCCACGCACACGAGCACCGAGATGGCCATGCAGCGCTCGCCAGCAGAGCCGTAGCCAGCGCCCACGGCGGCATCGGCAGCGAGGTCCATGTCGGCGTCGGGCAGCACCACCATGTGGTTCTTGGCGCCACCAAGGGCCTGCACGCGCTTGCCGTTCTTTGCGCCCGTTTCGTAGATGTAGCGCGCGATCGGCGTGCTGCCGACGAAGCTGATGCCCGCCACATCGGGGTGCTCGAGCAGGCGATCTACCGCGACCTTGTCGCCGTGCACGACGTTGAACACGCCGTCGGGCAAGCCCGCTTTTTGAAACAGCTCAGCGCAGAAGTTGGTGACCGACGGATCGCGCTCCGAAGGCTTCAACACGAACGCGTTGCCGCACGCGATCGCCACCGGGTACATCCACATCGGGACCATCGCCGGGAAGTTGAAGGGCGTGATGCCCGCGACCACGCCGAGGGGCTGACGCATCGAGTAGCTGTCGACGTCGGTCGACACGTTCTCGCTCATGTCGCCCTTGAGCAGATGCGCCAAACCGCAGGCGAACTCGATGACCTCAAGACCGCGCTGCACTTCGCCCTGCGCGTCGGAAAACACCTTGCCGTGTTCCTGCGTGAGCAGGCGGGCGATGTCGTCTTTGTGCGTGTTCACGAGCTCGCGAAACGCGAACATCACGCGGGTGCGCGTGGCCAACGAACTGTCGCGCCACGACGACGCAGCCTGCTTGGCATTCTCGACGGCGGCATCGACGTCGGCCACCGAGGCGTAGCCCACGGTGCGCTGCACTTCGCCGGTGGCGGGGTTGAAGATGTCGCCGCGGCGACCGCTGGTGGACTCGACGTGCTTGCCGCCAATGAAGTGCGAAACGCTGTTCGTCATGTGTGGCTCTCCGGGCTCGTGTGCAAAGAAGGAGGCGCACGATACAGCGACTGCGAACGTCGTGGGCGATGCCGCTCCGTTGCGGCCATGACGCGGTACGTTGCCCACCATCCGTCGCGTCTTCTGTGTTGTCGTCGTTGTCGTCGTTGTCTTTCGCGCTTCACGTCGTCGCGTCACTCGACGATCGGCGATCAGTG
>JBIKRQ010000300.1:0-7852 GCA_044349155.1 Myxococcota bacterium | reverse complement strand
GCCGTCGAAGCGACCTTGCCGCCCACGCCTGTCGACGGCGAGACGAGCGGCGAGTTGCCCGTCGCTGACGTCGTCAACGACAACAGCTAACCGACGTCACATGATCGCGCGTTCGAACAGCGGTCGCAGCTCGGCGTCGCTGATGTCGTTGCCATCCTCGACGGCGAAGCCGGTGGCCGCCGCAGCACGCTCGACCTCGTCGAGGGCGTGCCTGGCGCGTGTCGCCCAGGCGCTCAGGGAAGACCAGGGCAGGCGCAACGCATGTCCCAGCTCAGCTGTCAGTGGTGCCACCGTCGCCGACGGCAGCGGTGCAGACCAGTAGAAGTCAACAGCGTTGGCGCCGACGTCGACGACGACGCCAGCAGCGGCGTAGCCGGGCAGGGTCAGCGCGCGGCCCCGCAACGGGTCGTCGGCTTGCAGGTCGACGACGAGAAACTGGCGGAGGCTGATGTCGGAATCCGTGCCGTCGTCGTTGACGTTGGCGTGCAGCACGTTGGCGAGCTGCGCGGCAGTGAGCGGTGCGAGACCCGCGCAGACCGTCTCGACGAGCTCGAGTGCTGTGCTGTCGCGCCAGCGGAAGCTCCAGACGCGGTCGTCATCCTCATCGACCCGAACGCCGAACAGAACCTCGCAACTGCCCATCCCACACCTCAACGCCGCGACGGCGCCCGAATCATCGGCTCACTCAGCTCTCGAAGTCGACGTTGCGGCGGGTCGCAAAACGCTCGCGCAGCAGGTCGATGTCGGCGATGCGCGGCACGAAGTCGGCCACCAGACGCATGCGGCTCGAGAAGCCACGGCCGCGGTCGTCGTGGGCGGGGCCGCGAATGAACTCCACCGCCATCACCTGTTTGCCCATGCGCTTGAGGTGGCTGATCGACGGGATCATGTCGGCGTCGCCGGAGATGATCACCGCGACGTCGAAGCTGTCTTTCAACGCGAGCATGTCGACGGCCAAGGCCGTATCGAGGCCTTTTTCGTCGACCCAGTGTGCGGAAAAGTTCGGCTTCCAGTGGCCGCACTCGATAATGTCAATCTGGTCGGTGGAGCGTCGAACAGAGTGGTAGAAACGGCGCATGCCGTCGAGAATTTCTGTCTTTCGGCCGTACCACGTGGCGGTCTCGGCGTACCAGGCGTCGAAGGCGACCTTGGCCACTTCTTCGGGCTTCACTTCGGGGTGCGTGCGCTCGGTGAGCACCACCTGGCGCTCCTTCAACTCGCGCGAGCGCATGAAGCGGTCGAAGAGGTGGGCGCGGGTGTCGGGGTTGTCGAAGTCCCAGGTGTCGATGTCGCCCACGACGTACCAGTAGGTGCGCACCAGGTGCCGTGCCACCGCCGACTGCCCATCAAGCGCCCCCGCCCAGGCGGCCGCAGCGCGCGCGTGGATGTATTTGAAGAACGCTTGATAGTCGTTGACTTCGAGGCCCAGTTCGCGAAGTGAACCATGCAGATTTGAGCCATCGACGAAGATCATAAACCGAATCATTGGATTCCGTTGTGTGTTGGTGTTTTGTTGGTGTGGACAAGGAAACGCGAGGATCAGGGTTCAAGGCCACCCGGTGCGACATCAACGCCCGCGTCGGGCAGCACCACCGCCACGGGCTTCATGGTGACAACGACGCGTCCGCCAATCAGATCGCCCACCTCGACGAGGTACGACTGCTGATCGACGACGACGGTGAGGTCTTCGAGGGCGTCGGCCACGGTGGTGGTCACATCGCCCGGAATGGTGAGTTCGCCCTCGCCACGACGGTAGACGCGTAACGTGTGCGCCGGCAGGTGCTCGCGCAGCGCCTTGAGTGCCGCAAACGTCGGCGCGCCCTGCACGATGATCTCCGTGAGGACGACCCCCGCATCGACGGGCTCGGCCGCGGCCACCACGCCCGCGTCGACGACGACGGCGTCGTTGGCCTCGCTGTCGAACTGCAACACCACCACCGATGCCACCGCCGCACCGATGCCCGCGGCAGCGACGATGGCGCTCATCACCCGCCAGCGCGCGCGCGACAGACGACGCGGCGGCTCTGCGGTGGTCGTGCCTTGCGCGGCCATGTTGGGCGGCGTTGTCGACGACGATGACGCAGACGAAGGCGGTGTCGAAGGCGTGGGCACCGGACGCTTGCGCCCCTGCACGGTGAGCGCTTCTTGCTGTGTGGGCCACGGCGACAACCGCTGGGCCGACGACGGCGGCGGGCTGTTGCGGATGGTGTCGGCGGTGGCCGCATCGCCATCGATGGTGGCGTGCTCGACGCCGAGGTTGGCATCGCTGCTCGACGAAGAATGCGTTGGCGTCAGCGCCTCGAGGTGCACGACGAGCTCGCCGCCGTGTTGCGGCCGCTGCAGCGGATCGCGCGCCATCATGCGTCGCAACAGCTCAACGCCCGCGACCGGGATGTTGTCGGCACTGCGGAGCGTCGTCGACGACGGGCGGGTCTTCGTGCATCTGGCGCACGAGGGTTTTCATCGGCGTTTCGGCGGGGAACGGATGGCGGCCCGTGAGCAGCTCCCACCACACCACGCCAAGCGCGTAGATGTCTTGCCGCGGATGATCGTCGGCGCCGTCGAGGACCTCGGGGCTGATGTAGCCCGGCGTGCCAACGAAGCCGCCCGAGCGCGTCAGCGGGTTGGTGCCACTGCGCAACAGCGCGTCGTGCCCGGTGCCCTTGGCGAGGCCGAAGTCGAGGACCTTGCAGGAGGTGCTGCGGCCGTCGACGACGAGCATGACGTTTTCGGGCTTGAGGTCGCGGTGCACGAGCTGGTGGCTGTGGGCCTCGTCGAGCGCGCGCGCGATCTGCAACACGATGGCGCGGCTGCGGTCCCACGGCATGCGGCCAGCGTCGGCGAGCTTTTCGCGCAGCGTGTCGCCCTCGACGTACTCCATCGCGAGGAACAACCCGCCATCACCAACGCCGCCGTCGATGACGCCAAAGTCGTGTACGACGACGACGTTTGGGTGCTGCAGCGCACTCGCCGCGCGGGCTTCGCGCTCGAAGCGTTGCCGGCTGACGGCGTCACTGGTGTCGCCGCGGATCACCTTCAGCGCGACACGACGACCCAGCGGCTCCTGCCGCGCCTCGTACACGATGCCCATGCCGCCCACCGCGAGCTTGCGCACGACGTGGTAGCGGCCGGCGACAATGGCGCCGACGAGGGGATCGGGTGGGTCGAGGTCGGCGGAGCTCATGCAGCAGCGCGCCTGCTACCACTTCTTCGCCGCCAGCCGAAGAAAAGTCAGTACCGCTGCAGACCAACGGGGACCTCGCCGCGCGCAATGGCTGCGAGCTGCGCTTTCGCCAGTTCAAAGCGACGATCTTTGATGTTGGCGTTGTCTTTGAAGTCTTGCAGGGCGTCGGCCGCAGCACTCACGTCGCCGGCCTTCAGGCTGCACTGGGCCATCAGCCACTTCGCATCGAGCACGAACTTCGCCGTGCTCTCGCCTGCCAACGACTGTGCCGCCGCGACCGAGCAGGCGACGTAGCTGCCGCTTTCAAGGGCTGCGCGGGCCTGGTTCAGCTTGGTGGCCTGATAGCCAAAGACGGCGTCTTCCTCGGCGATGGCAACACCTTCGGCGTGCGCGTTCAGGTCCTTTTTCGCTGTGTGCACGAGCGCGCTGGTTCCGCGCGCCGCGATGGCCACGATCGCCAGCACCCCCAGCACACCGACACCCACCCACAACCACGCACCCAGGCGTTCATGGAGGCGCGCGAAGAAGCCGTCGTCCACAGCGGTGCTCGTCGACGCCACCTCGGTGCGCGCGCGCGCCGTGGCCTCGGCCATCGCGATGCGTTGTGTGGGCGAAAACGCGGGCGCCACCGCCGCCTTGTCGGCGCGCAGCGCGGGCATGCCGCCGGTCTTCACGCCAGCAACGATGTCGCGCGTGCGCAGGCGGTGCAGCGTGCCCGTGACGAGGGCCGGGTCGGCGTTTGGCCCCCACAGCATGACGACGAGTTGTTGCAGGGCCGCAGCGTCGTCTTTCAGGCGCAGGTAGCGCTTCAAGTACCGCGCGCTTTCGCGGATGTTGCCCGCAGCACGGTGCAAATCGGCGAGGCGCTTGAGCACGCCAGGATGGGCCGGCGACGTCGACAACGCCTGCTGCGCTTCGGCAATGCGGGCGTCGATGCGCACGTCGGTGTGAAAGTCGAGCGCTGCCGCGGTGGTGGCGAGCTCGTCGAACGCTTCGGTCAGGCTGGCGTCGAGCTGCGTGGCGTTTTCGAAGGCGAGGGCCGCGGCAACGACCTTGCCGTGCTGGGCCACCAACTGCTGCCCCCGCGCGAACTCGGCGGCCGCTTGCTCACGCACGAGTTCGGCGCGCACACCGCGCGGATCGCGGAGCGCGTCGGCGAGCAGCTGCGGTCGACGACGACGTTGTGCATCCAGGATCGGCTGCAGGGCGCGCAGGGCGGTGGCGGCATCGGCGTAGCGATCGTTGACGTCTTTCGCGGTGAGCTTGCTGTGGAAGGCCTCGATGGCCGGATCGATGCCGAAGAGCACGTCGAACGTGTTGGGCACTTCGTCTTTGAGCACCTTGACGAGGGACGTGCCGGGATTGTCGGCGTGGTACGGGCTCTTGCCGCACAACAACTCGTGCAGCACAAGTCCCGCCGAAAACAGATCGCTGCGTCCGTCGAGCACGTCGCCTTGCACCTGCTCGGGGCTCATGAACGCGGGCGTGCCCACGAGCATCCCCGTCGCGGTGAGCGTGTTGTCGGAGCTGCTGCGCGCGATGCCGAAGTCGACGAGCTTGAGCACGCCCGCACGCGTGAGCATGAGGTTCGCGGGTTTGAGATCGCGGTGCACGATGCCGGCCCGGTGCGCGACGTCGAGCGCGGCCAACAGCTGACCAATGATCTCGATCGCGAGTGCAGCGGGCAGCGAACCACCGCAGCGCTGCTTGAGGTCGCGCACGCTGCCGCCGTCGACGATCTCCATCGCCATGAACAAGCGACCGTCGTCGCCTTCGCCCGCGGCGTACACGCGGCAGATGTTGTCGTGCGACAGCGCCATCGCGGCGCGCGCTTCGCGACGGAACCGCTCGAGATGCGTGGGGTCGTCGCTGACGTTGCCCTGGATGAGCTTGAGCGCCACCTCGAGCCCGTTTTTGACCCACACCGCGCGGTGCACGGTGGCCATGCCGCCTTGACCCAGCAGCGCACCAAGCTCGAAGTCTTCCAAGCGTGCGTCCATCGCCGCACGTTTCCACACCGAAGGCGTTGTCGTCGACGGTGTCGCAGACGATGGCGCAGATGGCAGCGCCTACAGCGGCAACGACGGCAGCATGGCCTTCACGCGTTTGCGGATGTGCATGGTGACCTCGGCGGGCAGCATGTCTTCGGCCTGCAGCAGCGCTTCGTCGAGTACTGCTTGCAGCGCGTCGTTCATCTCGACGAGGCCACCGGGCAGAAAGCGCGCCTGCTCGGTGACGGTTTCCACGTCGAGGGGCTCGCGCAGGGTGAGGCCCGAGAGCGCTTCTTCGAGGTGGGCCGGTGGGTTCTCGACGAGGTCGCGCACCTGGTCGGCAACGCCGAAGCCAGCTTCATCCAGCGCATCCATCGCGAGGCTCACGGCCTGCACCAGCCGTTGTAGGCGCACACCTTCGTCGGCGGGCACTGGTGTCATCGAGAGGCGTCCACGCTCGACCAGGCGCCACAAGGCTCGTGCGCCGACCTTGCCGCCAAGACCAGAGCCCGCGATCAGCTCAGCCCCCGTGCGGGCACCCTTCGCCGACAACGCCAACTGCAGCAGCGCTTGTTCTGCTTCGTCGAGGCCGCTGTTGGTTTGTGGTTGCGCATCGAAGCCGACGTTGGCGCTGCCAGGCATCTCGGCGAGGGTGGCCAACATGGGGCGATCGAGGCGGCCCAGACGCGCGAGCAATTCACGGTGCTCGGCGGCTTCGCTGAGGCTGCGCTCGACGAGGTCGTTGGTGGAAATGCCAAAGCGCAGCGGTGCGCGGTGGTAGCTGTCTTTGACAAAAACGAGGCTGCCTTTGTCTTCGAGGCAGGCGGCGGCGAACACCGCGAGGGCCTGTTCGACGAGGCAGGCGCGCAGCTCGGTGCTCTCGAGAAAGCCCAGCTCGACGAGGGCGCGGCCCAACATCTTGCCTTCGTTTTTCACGAGCTCGCCGGCGATCATGAGCTGGTCGAGGCTGATGCGTCCGCGCTGCCAGAGCACCTCGCCAAGGCGGTCGGCAGAGAAGGTGCTTTGCGAGCCGGTGTAGCTGCCGCCCTCGAAGTACAAGCCGCGCACGCCGCCACTGGCCTGCACGTCGAGGCGCCCCGTCAGGCGATGACGCACCACCATGCCGACGAGCTCGGCGACGGGAAACGCATCAAGCGACGCCGCGAGAAACGTGGGCGGAGGCACCGAAACCTGAATGCGCAGGCCGGGGGCTTCCAGCAGTGTGACCTCGTCCTCGTTGTGTTCGCTCGTCACAGACGCACCTCTCGGCGAACACTACCGCTCGAAAGTGCGATCGTGCGCCGGTGTACGACAACGGGCCATGTCGACGTGGGCGCCGTTGGCCGATGTGTGCTAGGCACGCCACATGGCGACGAAGAAACCACCTCGGACTCCCGCTCCTGCTGCCGCTGACGCCACGCCCGCCACACCGCGGCGCAAGAAGGCGAAAGACCCAAAGGACGAGGTGACCATCGAGGCCATCAAGCAGACGGCGTCGACGATCCACGACGCGATCATCGCCCACAAGCGCCCTGAGCTGCGCACGCCCATCAGAGCGCTCAGCAACGTCAGCTACGACCAGAAGACCGGCTATCTCGAGATCGGCAAAGACAAGAAGGTCCGTACCCTCACCGTGTCGTCGGTGAAGACGTTCGCGCAAACGCTGAAGATGATGGCGCTGTCGCAGCAGCTCATCCGCACCGACGACGTCGCCACCAAGCGAGACGCCTACTACCAAAGCAAAAACTGGGGCGACGCCCGCTTCGACGAGCAGCCCGAGTCCGACACGGTGATGGACGACATCGAGGCCCTGTTCTCCGACCTTGGTGTCAGCCGCGAGCAGCTGCGCTTCGTGCCCGACCAACACGGTGGTGCCGTGGCGGGCGAGCTTGTCGTCGTCGATCGCGACATCGAAACCGGCGAACTCATCGAGATCGACTGCACCCGCTTTGGCAGTGGCGCGTATGCAGTGCCGTCGTGGGTCGAGCATTTGAAGTTCAAAACGAAGGCGAAGTTCATCCTGTGCATCGAAACGCAGGGCATGTTTCAGCGCCTGCAGCACCAGAAGTACTGGCAGAAGGCCGGCTGCGTGCTGGTGTCGATGGGGGGCGTGCCCACGAGGTCGTGCCGTCGTTTCGTCCGGCTGCTGAGTGAGCAGTGCAAGCTGCCTGTGTACGCCTTCACCGACTGCGATCCGTACGGCTTCGCCAACATCTACCGCACGCTCAAGGTGGGCTCGGGCAACGCGGCGCACATCAACCAGTTCTTCTGCGTGCCCAACGTGCGCTACCTCGGTCTCACGCCGCAAGACATCATCGACTTCGACCTCGGCAAGGCCACACACCCGCTCGCCGACGCCGACCTCAAGCGCGCCGCCGATGCCCTGCGCAACGATCCGTTCTTTCAGTCGCAAAAACCCTGGAAGGCCGCGATCGATCTGCTCACGAAGATGAAGATGCGCGCCGAGCAACAGGCGCTGTCGCTGCACGGCTTGAACTTCGTCATCGAGGAGTACCTGCCCGCGAAGCTCAAGAACCCCGCGTCGTTTCTGCCCTAGTGCGACGAGACGGAGTTAACCACACTTTCCTTTCGTGATCGTTCGGATCATGGGCTTCGCATGCCGCGAAGCTCACCGCCGATTGTCCTTCTGCCTCGTCAGCGTCGGGTGCTTGAGCAT